>NZ_JBSFDW010000005.1:0-309165 GCF_053594115.1 Streptomyces sp. NPDC001970
GCCTTCGCGGACGGCCACGCAGTCTCCAGCCCGGCGCCCGCCAGTGCCGCGGTCAGCTTCTGCCACACCAGCCGGTACCCAACCTCCGGAAACAGGCACATCGCGAGCAGGAAGTAGACCCCGACCCGCGTGGGCAGGTCCCGTAACCGGCGCTGCACGCACCGGGTCTCATCCAGGACGGCATCGACGAGGTCGAACGGCACGACCTGGGTCAACTCGCCCAGATGGCCAGGCCCGAACCGGCCTGCAGCCACCGTGAGTTCTCGAGAGAACGTCGTCAGACCGGGCGACAGGGCACAATGACATGCGGGCAACGGGACTCCTCGGCGATCAGCAGTCTTGGCGGACTATCCGATCAACGTCGATCCCGTTGCCCACGTTGCGCTCGAAGCCGAAACCCCTTGCCACCAGCGCAAATCCGTTAACTACCCGGCCTTGGATCTTGGAGGTGGTGGTGGGACGTCGACCGAGTGTGTTCGTCCGGCCGGTCACGATGGACGAGGGCCGGAGGCTGCAGCGGATCAGCCGCACCGCGAAGGAGCCGGTCAGGCTCCGCCGGGCGATTGTGGTGCTGATGTCCGCCCAGGGCCGGACGGTCAAGGACATCACCACGCTGATGCAGGTTGGTGAGGACTACGTCCGTGAGGTCATCCACGCCTTCAACGAGCGGGGGTTCGACGCGCTGGACCCAAAATGGAGCAGGGGACGCCCCAAGACGATCAATAAAGAGGTGCGCGAGCACATCTGCCTGATCGCACGGACGTCCCCCGTTGATTGGAAGATCACCGCGTTCTCCACCTGGAGCCTGAGCAAGCTCGCCGAGCACCTGATCCTGCAGAAGGTGACCGCGGCCATCAGCCGGGAGACCCTGCGCCGGATCCTGCACGCCGGCAAGGTCTCCTGGAAGACCACCACCACCTGGAAGGCGTCCACCGACCCGGAGTTCATCGCCAAGATGCACCGGGTCCTGGCGCTCTACGACACCCCGCCGGCGGACGGGCGGGTGATATGCGTCGACGAGTTCGGGCCGCTGAACCTGATGCCGCGCAAGGGCAAGGCGTGGGGTCCGGTGCGGCGTCCGCGCAGGCTGCGGGCCACCTACAACCGTCACCACGGTGTCAGGCACATGCTCGCCGCCCTCGATCTGGCCACCGGCAAGCTGTACTACCGCATCCGTCCGCGCAAGCGCTGGCGGGAGTTCCTCAGCCTCCTCAAGGCCCTGCGCGCCCGCTGGCCCGGGGAGAAGCTGTATGTGGTGCTGGACAACTTCTCCCCGCACAAGCACGTCAAGGTCCGCGCCTGGACGGCCGACCACCAGGTCGAGCTGGTCTTCCTGCCGACCTACGGATCCTGGCTGAACTGGATCGAGGCCGAGTTCGCAGCCCTGCGCTACTTCGCACTCAACGGCACCGACCATCGCAGCCACGACGAGCAGAACGCCGCCATCGCCGCCTATGTGCGCTGGCGCAACTCTCACACGGAACCGAAGACCAACTTCGCCCCTGACTCACCGATCCGCCAGTGGACCCAATACCCGGCCAAGGCTGCGTGACGAGCCACTAGCTGTCGGGCTTGGCGAAGGTGAGGACGCCGCCGTGCCGGCGGGGCCGCCCGCCCTTCGGGCCGGAGCGGGTCGGGCCCGGGTCGCGGAGCATGACCCGGTCCGAGCGCAGGCGCCCGATCAGCACGACCGGCAGGTCGGCCAGGGCGTGGGAGAGGTAGGTGACGTCGTAGCCGGCGTCCATCACGATGAGGATCTCCGGGTCGCCCTGCCGCCAGTGCCCGGCTTGCTTCAACCGCTCGATGACGTCGCGCAGTTGGGTGGCGGTGACGAGCGTTGCGTCGTCGGCGGGTCCCAGGCGCACGGCGTCCAGCAGCGCGACCCAGGAGGTGCGGCCGGATTCCAGGGCGGCGACGAAGGAGTACGGCCAGCCCGGCACGAACTGGTCCGTCTTGCGGTCGCCACGTCCATAGACGTGGCAGAACAGCCGGTCGTCGCTGGTCGGGGCATCGGGGCGGAGCCAGTTGCTCACGTCCACGGCCAGCACGATCCGCCCGTCACCGGCCTTTGGCAGCGGCAGGCCGGCAGCGTGCGGCGCAACCGCGTCGGTTCCAGCCAGCCGCGGTCCAAAGCCGCGTACAGCGCGCCGTGCCCGCGCCGGTGCTCGACCGCCAGCGACAGCTCGACCAGGGTCTTCACCGGCCCGTCCGCGCACAACACCGCGTCCGTGAGTTCGAAGAGCGCGTCCTGGCGAGCGTAGAGGCATTCATAGAACTCAACCCGAAAGCGGGACAACACGTCCAACGCCTCGCCTGCGGGCGAATCGACAGACAGACTCATACGCAGCGGCCGTTCTCTTGTACTTCGTGACTCAACATCTCGAAGCGTGGAGAACGGCCGTCTCCGCTGTCCCGGGAAGAACCGCAGATCAGCAGGTCGAGTGACCTGCGACGTTAAACGTCAAGCTACGAGTACCTCGACGTCGAGGAAGTGCTGGAAGCAGATGGCGATGCCTTCGTCGCGGGCGGCCGTGGTGTCGTGCATCTGTCCGGGCCACAGGGCATCGGTCCATAACGTGCGGCGTTGCCCGTCGGCGACGACGGTGGCCTTCATCGTTGTTCTCTTCTTCATGCCGGAGACACCGAATGGAATGACGGCATGCGAGATACGCCCGGTACTGCCACCGCACTCCGATATGCGGCAGGTCCCGACCACCGTCCCCCGCGCGACGCGGCGCCCGCACGATCGCCTCGGCTTCGGTTCTGCGGCATGGCCTCGTGCAAGATCCCCTCCAGGACCACCGCGACGCCGGCCGCGATTCTCTGAAGCACCGGATGTCCTCGCGGCCGATCCGACGCCGGTCGTGGGCGGAGTTGCCGTGCTTCCCCGCCCACGAGGGTGGTTATCGTCCGGCCTGCAAGGCTGCCCAGGTCTGCGGGCCGACGTCGCCGTCGACGCCGAGGCTGCGGGTGGTCTGGTAGTCGCGCACGGCTTGTTCGGTGTTGGGGCCGAAGTCGCCGTCGATGCCCACGGTGCGGCCGAGTGCCGCGGTCAGTGCTCGCTGCAGTCGGCTGACGTCCGCGCCGGTCGACCCGTTCTGCAGCGCCGGTGTCGAGCCGTACGACAGCAGGGCCGTCCAGGTCCTGGGGCCGATGTCACCGTCGGCCGTGAGGCCCCGGGCGGACTGGAAGGCCTTCGTCGCCGTTTCGGTGTTGGGCCCGAAGTCGCCGTCCGGTTCTCCCGGATTGTGTCCGGCGGCGATCAGCCGGCATTGCGCCGCCTTGACCAGACTGCCGGTGGATCCCTGCTGGATGAGGGGGTACGCAGTGAAGTCGAGGTTGACGCCGCTGCAGGTGGGCGCTGGTGTGCCGCCGCAGTTGTTGCTGGTGACGTTCCGCCAGGTCTGGCCGTTGGCCTGGCCGTACTCGACGCCGTTGAACCAGGGGCGGATCCGTTCGGAGGTGGAGTTGCCCCAGGTGGCGGATCCGTTGTTGTCGGCGTCGTAGGCGAGCTCGAAGTGCAGGTGCGGGTGGTTGTTCGAGGTAGGCCCCGTCCTGCCGACCCGGCCGATCAGCTGGCCGCGCTGCACCGTCTGGCCGACGCTGACATCGCGGCTCTGCAGGTGCAGGTATGTGGTGAAGTAGCGCTGCCCGTGGTTGATCTGGATCACGTTGCCGGCGTTGGAGTGGTAGAAGGACTGCCGGACCGTGCCGGAGGCCGGAGCCAGCACCGGTGCTCCTTCGGTGCCGACCTGGTTGGGCTCGCGGACCATGTCGAGCGCGGGTGCGTGTGCCCAGGTGTCGAGTCGCCACTGCTGGCCGCAGGTGAAGGGCAGTTGGAAGGCGATGGGCGGGGCCGCCGCGGCGGCCGGCGCCGCGGCCTGCCAGGGCAGGACGACGAGGGCGGCAACAGCCACGAGCAGTCTGCCGAGCAGCCCTGGGCTGAGCGTGCGGATGAGGGATATCAACGTGTCTCCTTCTTTGGTGCCGAGTTCATGCGTGTCTGGGGCGGGGTGTGCGGGCGGCGATGGGACGGCAGGTGCCCTTCCGCTGTGGCTGGGCGCTGCGGGACGGCCGCGTTCGGTCGCGGTGTGTCCCCCGCACGGCGGTCACGATGAGGGCCGAGGTGGGGGCAGCCATCTACGGCCCTCGTCGTGAGCTCGCCGGCGGGGGAGCGACCGGTGCGCTGAGCGTGCCCTGCGTCGGTATAGCCCGGGTATTTCCGAAGGTCACCCGGCCGCCCTGGGCGGTGGTGCCAGGCACGGACCGCTTACAGGGGGGGGAGCACGCCGCGCCGGCGGCGTGCCCGGGTCAGGGCTGCGGGCAGAGCGCGCCGGTGTCCTGGCCGGGGAGGTGGCGGTCGAGTTGCGCCGCGGTGGGCGGTGGGGCGGTGGCTCGGCAGATGCGCCGGATGGCTTCGGTCGCGGTCAGCGGCCAGTGGATGATGCGCTGGTCGGCTCCCGCGGACAGCAGGGTTCCGTCCGGGGTGAACGCCAAGCCCTGCACGTCTGCCGAGTGGCCGGTGAGGGTGGCGATGCGCCGGTGGGTTCGTACATCCCAGACGACGATGGTGTGATCCTCACCTGCCGAGGCGAGGAGGCGTCCGTCCCTGCTGAAGGCGAGCGTGCCGACCGCTGCGGTGTGGCCGGTCAGTGTGCCCCGGCTTTTCCATGTCCGGGTCGACCACAGGCGCACCGTGTGGTCCGAGCCGGCGGTGGCGATCAGATCGCCCGCCGGAGTGGCCGCGATGTCCTGCGTGGACCCCTGCGTGGCCGGGAAGGCCTTCACCAGCCGGTCGTCGGCGGTGCTCCACACGGCGATGCCGCCGGCCGGTGTGCTCGCGACGAGGAGGCCGCCCCGAGCGGGGTAGGCCATGGCGGTCGAGGTGCGCGGGCCGGCCGGCGCCGGCAGTGGACGGGGGTGTGCCGGGTCGCTGACCCTCCAGCGGAACGTTCCTCCCAGGGACATCACGGTGACCGTGCTGCCGTCCGGGCTGAAGGCGACGTCCGTGCCGGTGCCTATACCGGTGAAGGCGATGGTGGTGTAGCGCCGCCCGGTCGACGGGTTCCACAGAGTCAGGGTGTGGTCGCGCGTCACGGCCGCCAGCACCGTGGCGTCCGGGTTGAACGCGACTGCCTTGACATGGTCGGAGTGTCCGCCCAGCAGCCGTTCGGCAGCACCGGAGGCATTCCAGATCCGTACGGACCTGTCGTCGCCGGCGGAGGCGACGAGCCGGCCGTCGGGGCTGACGTCCACGTCGTTCACGGCGCCGCCGTGACCGCTGAAGGGAAGGGCCGTCCGGCGCACCACGATGGTGCGTCCCAGGCCGCCCGAGACCACCGTGCTCGCGTCCGGTGCCAGGTCCAGAGCCATGGTCTCCGAGCGGTAGCGGTCGGCGTGGCGGGCGATCTGCTCGCGGCGCTGGTAGTCCCAGATCGAGATCATGCCCTCTTCGTCGGCGATCGCGATCCGATCACCGACCGGCGCGGAGATCATCCAGGGGAAGGCCGTCTGCACCGGGAGGTCGGCGAACTGGCGGGCCGAGCGGCCGGTCAGCCGCCAGAACCTGATGCCGTGTTCTTCGGAGGCCGTGGCCAGGACATCGGATGTGGAGCCGAACCGGGCCACCTGGGCGCCTTCGGTGTTCAGCTCGAAGCGACGGCGACCGGTTTCGATGTCCCAGACGGCCACCGTCCCATCGGTACGGGTGACGGCGAGCGAGCGCTGATCGCCGGCCAGGCTGAGTGCCGCGGGCATACCGGTGGGCAGGAACACGGCCTTGCCACCGCCCAGCGTGGCTACCCGTGTGCCCTCGCCCGTGCCGTAGGCCACGACCGTGCCGTCGGCGCTGAAGGCCAGACCGTTGCTGAGGTCGCCGGACACGACCTGCTTGAACAGCACCTTCCTCGACCGGACCTCCCGCACGACGACCGAGCCTCCGGTCGGCTGCTTCGGATTGTTCAACCGGGCCAGGGACGCCAGCCGGGTACCGTCGGCGTTGAAGGCCGCCCTCAGCGCGAAGAACCCCTGGGGGAGCGGCTTGACGACATGCTCGGTGAAGGAGGCCAGCCTCCTGCGTCGTTTCGGATCCCACAGCTCCACGGTGCCGTCGCTGGTGGCCGCGGCCACCAACGAGCCGTGAGGGGACAGGGCCAGGCCGAACGACGCGGGCCCGTTCGTGTTGAGTACGACGCTGGGCTGCGCGGACGCCGACGTACTGATCACCGCGCCCAGGGTGTCGGCGTCGGGATGCAGCCGATAGGCGGCCAGGGCGAGGGACCGGGCGACGTCCGGGTCGGTGGCGACCAGCGAGCGCGACGTGAGCGCGGCCTGATGGGCCAGGACGGTCAGGTGCTCGCGCTGTGCCACCTGCCGCTGCTGCCAGGCGGCACCGCCCCCGGTCACGGTCGCCGCCAGCAGCACCGCCAGCACCATCGCCAGGACCCTCAGCCGGCGGACCCGGCGCCGCGCCGCAGCGAGTTCGGACTCGGCCAGCTCCTCGCTGGCGTCGAGGAACTCACGCTCCAGAAGGTTCAGCTCCGAGCGGTGCGGGCGCGCCTCGGCCAGCCCGGAGCCCCGATAGAGCCCTCCGGCGTCCCGCCCCGACTGCTGCCAGACTCGGGCCGCGGCGGTGAGCCGCTGCCGTACGACCAGGCGCCGGCGGTCCTCGCTCAGCCAGGCCCGCAGCCTGGGCCACGCCACGATGAGCGCCTCATGGGCGATCTCCACCCGATCCTCGTCCACGACCACCAGGCGCGCCGCCACCAGCTCGTCGACCACATCCGCGACCGCCGCGGCCGGGCCCATCCCGTCGAGTTCGGTTTGCGGGACCCGCCGCCGACTGTCCCGCACCCCGTCCTCGTCCAGGCTGATCAACCGCTGCATGAGCCGGCGCACCAGGTCCTGCTCGGCGGGTTCGAGCTCGGCGTAGACGTGCTCGGCGGTCTGGGCGATCGCACCGTGCATCCCGCCCCCTGCCTGGTACGCCGCGAGGGTCAGGGTGCGGCCGGCCCGGTTGCGCCAGGCCTCCCGCAGCGCGTGGGACACCAACGGGAGTGCGGCGGCAGCGCCGGAGGCCTCCGCCACCACGGTGGCCAGCAGATCGGCGTCGACCGAGCAGCCCTCAAGATCCGCCGGCCGGACGATCAGCTCTCGCAGTTCCGCGGCCGACGGCGGACCGACCAGCAGCTGCGCCTCGCTCATCAGCGCCGGCGCCAGCTCGCTCAGCCCGGTCATCTGGACGAAGAAGTCCGCACGGACACTGAGCACGACCTTCGTTCCGGCATGGGACGCCGCTAACAGCCCGGCGACGAATTCCTCCCGTACCGTGGGATCGGAGCACACGGTGAACAATTCCTCGAACTGATCGACCACCAGCAGCACCTGACCGGCGGGCCGGTCGTGCTCGGCGAGCGCGGCCGCCAGCTGTTTCACCGGCTGGTCGGTCGGCGTCATCATGACGGGCTGCCACCGAGCGGTCGTATCCCGCCGGATCCGGCCCAGTAGGCCCGCCGCCAGCAGCGAGGTCTTCCCCGATCCCGACGCGCCGAACACGACGACCACGGGGAAGCGTTCCACGCGCTCCCACAGCAGCCCGCACAGCCGGTCGCGGCCGAAGAACCGGTCGTGATCCGAGGAGGTGAACGCCGGCAGGCCCCGGTAGGGGTTGGCCCCGACCGGCACCAGTGCCGCGACGGGGACCGGAGAGGGCATGAGGCCCTCATCGCCGCGGAGCATCGACTGGTGCAGGCGCTGCAGACCCGGGCCGGGCTCGACGCCCAGTTCGGTCCCGTACAGCGTATGGGTCCGCCGGTAGAGCTCGAACGCCTCGGCCTGTCTGCCCGAGCGATACAGGGCCGTCATGAGCTGGCCGCGGAGCGACTCCCGAAAGGGATGCCGGGGCAGCAGCTCCGTCAGCTCCACGACCACCTCGGCATGCCTGCCGAGGGCCAGACCGCAATCGGCCCACCGCTCATGCACGGCAAGACGCAGCTCCTCCAGCCGGGCCGCCCGGGTCGCGACGGCTTCGGTATCCAGGAACTCCGCGAACGCAGGCCCGTTCCAGCACCGCAGCGCCTCACCGTGCAACTCCTGCGCGCCCGCTGTCTCACCCTGTCGCAGGGCCTCCTCCGCCTGGAGGGCCAGCCGTTCGAACCGCGTGGCGTCCAGCGCATCACCCGCCACCACGCGATAGCCGTCGCCCTGCCGTTCGATGCGCTCCGGGCCCAGGGCCTTGCGCAGTAGATGGACGTACAGCTGCAGGTTCTTACGCGCCGAGCGCGGCGGTCGCTCGCCCCACAGTGCGGTCATCAGGAGCTCCGAAGGCACGGGCCGGTCGGGCCTGCTCAGCAGGACCGCGAGCAGCAGACGCACCTTGGGCGATCCGATGTCGATCGGCAAGCCCCCGCGACGGACCGCCAGATCCCCCAGAATCCCCAACTCCACTCGGCCGCCCCCCAAGGCTGCACGGATCAACGCTGGCGGCCCGAAGGTACACCAGCCCTCCGACGCAGACCCGCGCCGGCCCGCCCAACCCACGCATGACGCCCCACTGACGTGGATCAGCGGACTGCCGCCTGGTGCGGCCTCCCGGGCCGGCACCCCCTGGCCGCATGCCCCAAAGATCCGCGATGCGCCGCCGGCCGAAGCCACGCCCGATCACCTGCCGCACGCATCCCCATCAGGACTTATACGGGTCCTATACCGCGTCTCACAACGATCGCTTCCCGTACCGGGCCCACCGGCTCCTGGGCCCCTCCGATCAAGGAAGGAACGGGTGCGCCCATCCAGAACGACGCCGACCAGTCCAACAGGCACCCCCCGCCGTGGAGATGACGTCGGAGTCGTAGAGAACGCGAAAGGACACAGCGTGAAGCTCGGGTTCAGCTCGGGAAGCGATCAGAACACCCATCAGCGGACCACTGGGAAGGCAGGACAGCACATGCGTACAAGGCTCGCGGCAGTCGCAGGAGTGGCCGCCATGACCGCCACGCTCGGACTGGTCGGCGCGTCCCCCTCGGCCGCCGGCCCCAACTGCGCCCTCGGCAACCACTGCGTCTTCTACACCGACATCAACTCCGCACGGCAGTCCTTCTTCAACTCCGATCCGGACTTCTCCAACGACACCTTCGACGAATACAACGTGAGCGGGAACGGTCTCAACCACCCGGTCAACAACAACGTCTACTCGGCCAGCAATTCAAGCACCGGGAACTACGAGAGCCACTACTGGGACAACACCAACGGAACGGGCTTCCTGTTCTGCCTGAACCCCGGTCACTACGTCAACTCCGCCTCCACCGTCGACCAGCCGGGCACGCAGAGCGGCGATCCGCTGCCCTCCGGCCTCCGGGACCGGGCCAGCCGGCTGACGCTCCCGGGCCGGACGTCGACCGACTGCTTCTGACCTCGGTGAACGGCGGGCCCGGCGCAAACCGGGCCCGCACGTTCCGGACCTCGACAGGATTCACATGGCACTGAGCTTCCACGGCACTCGCCGGCACATCGCCGCCTGCGTCCTGACCGCCACGGTGGGCGCAACGATCTGGGCGCTCGCCGACGCGAGGGCCCAAAACCCCGAACCCCGGCCCCATCGTCCGCTGTCCCCGGCCGCACTGGCCGAACAAGGCTTGCGTCCGCCGATCTACACCCGGCTCTACGCCTGGACCCAGAGCGGCGAACAGATCGCGACCGCCCAGCAACAGGTCCTCGTCGCCTGCATGGCCGAGCGCGGATTCACCCTCAAGCCCGCTCCCGTGGCGAAGGCGGGTGACGCGGCGGTGTCCCGCCCGACTCCGTTCGGTCTCGAGACCCTCGAAGAAATCGGGGCGGACAGCCAGACGCAGGCGCCACCGGAGCAGCCGCAAGGAGAGGCCTTCAACCGCGCCCTCTACGGCAAACCCGGAAACGAGATCTCCGTCAAGGGCAAGCTGCTCAAGGTGACCATGCCGGCGAGCGGCTGCCAGGCCGAGGCGGAGAAGCACATGCTGGGCGACGGCCGGGTGCGGTGGACGGAACTGCGGATGCAGCTCAACGAAGGGGAGCAGACAGCGTTCAAGTGGCTCAAGCACGACTCCCTCTTCCGCAAGGCGAACGAGAGCTGGCGGCAGTGCATGCTCACCAACCGCGTCCAGGCCAAAGACCCCCTCGACCTGATCAGAGCCTTGCCGCCCGACGCGGACATCCGCACCCACCCCGCAACCAAGGCGGACGTCCACTGCAAGCAGGACACCGGATACCTGCGCACCGCCTACGCCAGACTCGCCGTGATGCAGCAGCGCTGGCTCGACGATCACCCCGACGTGCTCAAGGACCGCACCGCGCTGCGGGACAGGCAGCTGAGAATCGCCCGCCAGGTCCTCCAGGGGCAGACCGGCTGAGCACCCCGGCGCACCCGATCTGCCCCGGCCCGGCGGCACCGGGTGCTCACGGCTGGGTGTGGTAGCGGAGGTAGACCACGCCGCTGGTAAGCCGGCGTTCGTCCAGGAGCTCGAAGCGGAGCCGGGCCCCGTCGGGGAGGAAGGGCTTGCCGCCGCCCAGCACGGCGGGGCCGACGAACAGGTGGTACTCGTCCACCAGCCCTGCGGCGATCGCGTGGGCGGCGAGGGCGGCCCCGCCGACGGTGAGGTCACGTTCGGAAGATGCCTTCAGCCGCCGAACCGCCTCGGGGTCGAAGTCCCGTTCGATCCGGGTCCGGGTGGTGGAGGCCGACTCCAGCGTCCTGGAGTACACGACCTTGTCGGCCGCCTGCCAGATCTCCGCGAACTCCCGCGCCCCGGGCGACTGGCCCGCGATGGACGGGTCGGTCTCCCAGACAGCCATCATGTCGTACAGCCGGCGCCCGTACAGGTAGGTCCCGACCGGCCGCAGCACGTCGTTGATGAAGGAGTAGTACTCCTCGTCCGGTACCGCCCAGTCGAAATTGCCGTCCGCGTCGGCGATGTAGCCGTCCAGGGACACATTGAACATGTAGATCAACTTGGCCATGCGAGCCTTCTCCCAGGTCGGGGCTACGTGTGTGTCCCGCAGCACACTAGCCCGCGCCTGTGACAATGCCCGGCGAACGGCACGGTCATCGCTGCGAAGGGCTGCGTCTGGGACTGCCGCGGCTCCGGCGGTTCCGCCCGGCCCGTTCGCGGACCCGGCCGCGCAGCCGGTGGTGCAGCTCGGTGACCAACGCGCCGTCGCGCCAACGGCGGAGTGAAGTAGGCCGCCGACGAGGTGCCCGTGGCCCGGGTCCTTTTCCGACGGCCCCTTCCCGAACGGTGCGGGCTAGTTTCCCAGCACACCGCTCTCCAGTGATCTTTTCCGGGTGGATGAGGTCGCTCGTCCCGCGTGGATGTCCTCGTGGCAAGGCCGGCAGACGACCAGGGTCTTACGTCGTCTCATTGCCATCAACATCACCCACACGGGGCGCTCGGCTCGGCCCTGTTGCTTGAGATCGGCGAGTTTCCGGATGTGATGGACCTCAATCCGGTTCGTTGATCCGCATATCTCGCAGCAGTCCGCGAGGAGCCGCTTCACCAACTCGGTGGTGCTGATGTGGTTGGGTTTCAACGGCTCTCGGTCGGCCATTACCGCTGTGCGCTGCCGTTTGAGCGGGATGCCGCCGAAGCGGGCAACCAGCGCCTTCTTCTCATCTCCGCGCTCGACGATGACTTCAAAGCATTTTCGAGGGCCGTCCGGGGTGTCGATGGTCGCCTTGTACTTGCGGGCCATCTTCGTGACGGTCGATCTGTGCTTCGACGCCAGTGTCTTGAGCATGGACGTCTCCATCACCCATTGCAGGCGGTTCAGGCGGGCGACGTCCTGGGCGAGAAGGTAGTACTGCACGAGTCCCCGGTACTCGGCTTGGTATGTCGCCACGATTGAAAAATCGCTGTCGTGGAGAAGCACACCACGGAGTTTCGGTTTCCCGCCACCCATGTAGGAGGCACAACGCTGCCGGATCACCTCGCGTGGCACGAAAAGCCCGATGGCACCGTTGACGGAGCGTCGTGGTCCCGTGAGCTTCGTGTCGCATCGCTGGGCCTTCACCTCGTAGCCGAGGAAGCGCGCCGCCTGGCTGGTGGCGTGCGTGACCAGGGTCTTGGATTCGGAGAGTTCCAGCCGGAGTTCATCCAGAAGGAATGCTGTGATCCGCGCCTTGATCTCCTCGGCTTCGTGCTTGGGCCCAGCGAAACCGAGCAGCCAGTCGTCGGCATACCTGACATACCGTAGGCGCCGAAAGCCTGGATCGTAGGGGTCTTTGCTCGGCAGGCTCCGCATTTGGAGCCGGAGTTGCCGTACTGCGGCGCGATCTCCGCGCCGCTTCGCCCAGTACATCCGGCTGTCGAGCCGATGGTACTCGGGATGATGCCGTCGTTTTCTGCCGCGGTTGTATTCCGGCAGCAGCTTCTGCTCAATGAACTGATCGAGCCTGTCAAGATAGATGTTGGAGAGGACGGGCGATGCCACACCGCCTTGGGGAGCCCCACTCAGTGTGGCGTTCCACCGCCAGTCTTCCAGGTATCCGGCCCTGAGCATGGCCCGGATCAGCCGCAGGAACCGGCCATCGTGGATCTTCTCCCCGAGGATCGTGAGCATGACCTCGTGGTCCAGGCTGCCGAAGCAGTCGGAGATGTCTCCCTCGATGAACCAGCGCGTTCCGGTCCAGTACTTCACCACGTCCTGCAACGCGGTGTGACAGCCCCTCTTGGGGCGGAACCCGTGAGAGCGATCGGAGAATTGGACGTCGTAGTACGCCTCCAATAACAGACGTACGACCTCGGCGACCAGTTTGTCCGACCACGTCGGCAGGCCAAGCGGGCGCTTCTTCTTCGCACCGCCTTTCTTGTCAATGTAGACCCGCTTGACGGGCGTCCATCGATAAGACTCCGACCGCAGCGTGCCGATGATCGTATTAATCTTCGCCCGTGACATGCCGTCCACGGTCTCACCGGTGACCCCGGGCGTCATCGCACCGGAATTCCGGTAGATGCGCCCGTAGGCCATCAGAAAGAGCTGCGGATTGAACAGCTGCCGGTAGATTCTTTCCAACGGCAGGCTTCGCCTGCCGCGTTCCCGGATGACGTCCAGCACCGTTTCGGCGCTCTGCATTGCGCATACCTCCCCTTATCGAGCACGACGTAGGCCGCCCACTCATCTCCTTGACCGCCCTCACTGGGCGACGCCCCTCTCCTTGGAGGTTGCCGTCCGAACCCGTTCTTCAGAGCCCGGCAAGGAAAGGGCACCGGTTTCAGGTATCGTTCCGGTGAGTTTCTATTTTTGCCGCTGGAGATTGGGCTTCAAGCAATCCAGCCTTGGCCATATCGCGCGGGTCTTGCGGCTCTCCGCCCTGGATACCTCCAGGCGGCCACCGCTTTCCTGACATGCTGTTGTCCCCTTCGGCTTTCGCCTCCAGGTAAGTCAGGCGACCCAGAAACATTCCTCCAAGTTCCTCCCGAGTGAGTCGGGGATACAACGAAGCGCCTCACGGCGCACAGAAGGCATACACCTGGTCCCACGCCGGGAAATCTGCGGGCATCGCCCGCCACTTGATGCCGTTGTCGACCAGATAGAACACCGCATCCAGCATCCAATGCCACGAAGTTAAGGCCCTGTTGGCGGTGTCAAGGCATCAGGGAGAGTGATCTTGTAGGTGCTCGGCGCGGTGCGGATGAGACGGCCGTTGCGGGCCCAGTAGCAGAGTTGCGCGGTGAGGCTACTGAGGGCGCGCCCCGAGGTGGGGAGCCCGAGATGTTGTGCAATGTCCCGAGTGTGCATGGCCTGGTTGGAGTTCGCGGCCAAGAGCTGGCAGACCTGGCCCCAACGGCCGGAGAGGGCCCGGCTCGGGTCCTGCGTGCTGGGCAGGGCTGGAGGGTGCACGGTGATCTCGATGGCGGTGATCGGGGTGCTGGCGCGTGGACGGCCGTCGCGGTTCCAGATGTTGTAGCGGGAGGTTCCGCACTTGACGATGCGGGCGGACAGTCGCATCCGGCGCCCCGGCAGCAGCGCGTGTAGAACGCGGGCGCCGATGTGTCCCACCAGGTCGGAACGGCTGATCGGCCCTGAGGCCGCGGTCGTTCCGGCCAGGCTGACCACCGTGTCGCGGGCGGCTTCCAGAGCGACGGTGAAACCGGCCCGGTCGGGATCGCAGCCGGGCAGGGTCTCCACCGCGGTCACCATGACCGAGCGCAGGGCCTGGTAGAGGGTGAGCAGTCCCCACATCTCCTGGTTGAGGCCCACCGGGTCCTTCGAACGTAGGACTCGGCCTTTGAGCAGGGTGTGACGGAGCGCCAGGTAGGTGATCTCGATCTCCCAGCGCTCGTGGTAAAGACGCACCAGGTGATCGGCCGGATCGGTGCGGTGATCGTTGAGCGTGGTCAGCAGGCGGTAGGTCCCGCCGAAGTCGCCGCCGTCAGCGGTGTGGGAGTGGATCTCGGCCTCGATCACCCGCAACGGGAGGTCCCCGATCCGGGTCAGGTAGGAGCCGTCGGGCAGCAGCGCCAGCACCGGCGGTCGTCGGGTGCTGGTGGCGCGAATCAAGAACTGCGCCCCCTGAGCTGCGATATCTGCGAGCAGTCTGTTGCTGTCGAAGGCGCGGTCCGCCAGAAGGAGCATGTCCGGAGTCAGGTGGCTGACCAGGTCGTGGGCGTAGTCGGTCTCGCCCTTGGAGGCAGGACCGAAGACCGCTGCGATCAGGCCGCGGGTGCCTGTTTCGCACAGGGTCATGAGCATCAGCCGGGGGTGGCCGGTCGGGCCGTAGCGGCGTTCGGTGCGGCCGAGCCAGGACCGGTTGCGCTCGTGGTCGGGGACGGACAGGCTCCCGCAACCGTCGAAGGCGACCGTGCGCCAGCGGCGGTAACGCACTCCGGGCGTGGACGGCTGGGCCAGCGGGCCGGCCAGCACGTCGAACAGCCGCTTGAGCGGGGCCACCCCGACCCGCCGACGCAGATCGCGAAGTGCCTTCTCCGAGGGCTGCGGCACCCGGGCGCCCAGTCCGGCCCCGAGTTTGCCCCACACCAGTCCGGTGCCCAGATACTCGAACAGCCCGAGCGCGAGCACGAAGTACACCCCGACGCGAGAGGGAAGGCTCCGAAGTCGTCGCTCGCGAGCCCCGCTCTCGTCCAGTACCGCATCGACCAATTCGGGCGGGATGACCTGCGTTAACTCACCGATATGACCGGGCGCGAACACGTCATCGGTTCCGCCCATGACAGACTTGGCCACTGGGCCTCTACTCTCTCAGGAAGATCTTGGTCGATCCCCTGGATAGCAGAGGCCCCTTCCGTCTCCCGCCACGCTTGACACCGCCAACAGGGCCTTAACTTCGTGGCATTGATCCAGCATCTGGCGGTGGCAGTAGCCCTCGGGCTGCCCGCCCCGGCCCTCCAGCCAGGACGGCGTGGGCAGCAACGGCCGGATGGCCGCCCATTCCGCGTCCGTCATGTCCGACGGATACTGGCGTTCCCGGTCGGGATGATCGGCAGCATTGCCGTACCCATGCGCGAGGGAATCACACGATGGGGCAGCCGAGTTGAACTGAACGGGCTCGGACGCGTACAACAACGACACCAGACACCTCACGCGGCTAAGTGTCAAGCTGCGGCGACAAGTTGGGGCGGGAACGCGGTCTGTTCGTCGAACAGTTCGTGTCTCTGAAGGCAGTGGTAGAGCTGGCCGATCATGCGGTTGAAGAGGTTGCGCTGGGCAGATGCGTGCCAGTCCCCGTGTTCGTCGCGCCGTCGCCGGTAGTGCGCTTTGGCACCGGGGTGAGGCGGTGATGGCGGAGAGCGCCCAGAGGTAGCCGACGTGGTTGAGCCGGTCGTTCTTCACCCACCGGCGGGTGATGCTCGACTTCTTGCCGGAGGCCCGGGTGATGGGCGAGGAGCCCGCATGTGCCTTGAGGCCGCGGGCCGGCGAAGCGGGTGGGGTCGTCCCCGATTTCGGCGAGGAGTCGGGCGCCGAGCCGGTCGACCAGAGCGCCCGAGCTGAGCGTTCCGATGGTGGACGCCACGCCCCATACGAACAGCAGGGCCGCAAGGGTGGTGCCGCTGCCGCCGGTGGCGCGGTCCAGGCTCTCCGCAATGAAGGCGTAGACGGTGTACAGGCCAGTGAAGACGAGGAGGGTCGTCAGCAGGGTCATGCCGATGCGGCGATCGCCGAGCGGGGCGAGGCGGGCGCGCAGCGGGACCAGCGGGGGGTTGGGGATCTTGGGCAGCAGCAAGGCGATTCCCGCGGCGGCGAGCACGCCGAGGGCGGAGACGAACAGCATGGTGGCACGCCAGTTGCCGGTGACGCTGCCGATCGCCGTGCCGATGGGAGCGCCGAGCGCGGTCGCCGCGCTGAGGCCGGCCATGACGGTGGAGATGGCGCGTCCCCGGCGTTCCGGCGGTGCGAGTGCGGCGGCCGCGGCGACGGCGGCGGGACTGACCATGGCGCCGCCGAGCCCGGCGACCGCCCGCGCGGCCAGGGCCACACCGAAGACGGGGACGAGGGCCGTCAGGAGGTTGCCCACAACGAAGATGCCGAGCCCAGGAACAGCGTGCGGCGCGGCCAGCGTGTGGTGAGCGCTGCCATGACAGGGCCGAGGACGGCGTAGGCGAAGGCGTAGGCGGTGATCAGCCATCCCGCGGCGCCGACGTCGACGCTGAGGGAGTGTGCCGCGTCCGGCAGGATGCCGGCGATGACAAAGCTGTCGGTGCCGATGGCGAACAGTGCAGCGGTCAGTACGAGCAGCGATCGGTACACGTCGGAGGAACCTCCAGTGGGTGCAACAGGATCTGTTGCAAATTGTTTCGAAGTGAAGCATGTAAGGGGGTTCGGTCTACCGGAGGGCGTTTTCCTCTGCTCCGAGAACCGCCACGCCGGGAAGTGACTATCGGGTACGGACTCCCCCAGATAGCAGAAGAGATAGGCAAGCCATATAGGAGCATATGCTCCTATATGGCGGGATTGCAAGACGAGCCCCAGGCCGTGAACACACTCTTGAGCCTGGCTCCGCCCTGCTCAACTCCGGCCGCCGCGAGGCCGGCTCGGATCTCGAGCGGCTGAGCGACCGCATCATCGCCGAGGTTTCAAGCCTCCAGCAGCGCCGCGACGACGCGGTGCTGCTCCTGGCCCGCCTTGACGGCTCCGCGGCCAGGATTCGCCCCGGACAGGAAACCTGCAGATCCAGCGTCCTGGCCTGCACGGGGTCAAGGCGGCACGCAGCGTTGTGGCCGACCGGTTGCGCACGGCCGCGGCCTCCTCATCGCGGAGGCGCTGGCCGGGCCGTGGAACAGCTCCCCGAACGGCCAGGGCAAGACCGTATCGCTGGACGGGCCGATCCCGGATGCCTGAGCCGTGACGATGCCCGTGCCGCGCCGGCGGCCGGCTTCCCTGGCATGGGCAGGTCCGTCAGTCGACTCGCGAAATCGGATGTCGGATACGACTGTGGCCCCGCCCCGTCGGGGCGGCGCCACAGCAGAGCCGCTCAGGGCTGCAGGAAGGGCTTCCTACTTCGTCGTACCCCAGAGCTGGCTGGCGGGCACGTGGGACGGGTTGCCCATCAGCCTGGCGACCCGGATCTGCATGGGCACCGCGGTCCGCTGACCGCCATAGGTGAAGCCGTCGCACTTGTCGGCGCCGGGCGTGATGGTCATCGCATAGGGGTGGGCGAAGTTCGTGGTCGAGCCGTTGACCAGCGGGAAGTGCCCCTGGGATGCGGTCGAGGGCGAGTCCGTGGTGTCGATGATCCAGACGGTCTTGCCGGACGTGTCACACTTCTGCAGGGTGAGGCCCTCGTTCTGGTACGCGGTGTGGGCCAGGCCCACGCACAGGCCAGTGCGCTTGCCGTGCGGCGCGTACTCGACCTCCACTGCGCGCAGGTTGCCGTAGTGCTTGTTCACCTCGGGGGACACGAGGCCGTCCTTGTAGAAGTCGGACACCAGGCCCGCGCGGTGGCCGACGATGTCTCCGGCCGGGTTGGACTTGCTGACGGGGTACATCGCGGTGGGCTGGCCGACCCTCGCCACCCCCCGATACACGGTCTCGACCAGGTTGGGCTGCTCGGACGTGCCGAACTTGGCGCTGTAGATCTGGATGCAGCTGTCGCCACATTCCGGGGTGGCCGCGTTTGCGGAGATTGTTCCCGCCGCACCGAGGCCACCAACCATGGTCACCATCGCCGCCACAGCGAGCACCTTGTTCTTAATAAACATAGAAAATTCCTTCGCTTGGATCACAGTCGTGCCCTGCGCACTGCTCTGGTGGATAGGGCTCAAGCCGACACATCACTCCCGGAAGCAACAGGCGGTCCGCCTGATCGGGATGGGCATGGAGCATGAAACCCTCCCAGGAAGTAGGAGGCGCCTTGCGCTTAGGAGCATATGCTCATATTTTTGCAGCGACAAGGCCGGATTTCACGCGCCACCCTCCGACGCGCCGACGGGCATCGGCGAGGTGTGGACGTCGGGCCGCAGCCAGCAGTGTGACGTCGACGGCCAGGACAAGCCGGCCGTCGGCAGCACGCGGCAGTGGCACCGCGGCCAGGGCCCGCCGCAGCCGACCGATATCGACCCGCCCGCGGGCCACAGCCGCGTAGAGCCCGCCATGGCCGCGGCGGTGTTCGCCCACCAGCAACAACTCGGCCTGCGACCTGACCGGCCCGTCGCCGCACAGAACTCCATCAGCCTGCGGTTGCCCGGCCGCGGGTAGTCGCTTCGACTTGCCTCTGACTGCCGCTCTTCCCCGGGGTTCCCCGCTCGATCTGGCACGACAGTGGCACGGAGGCTGCGTCAGCGCCGGACACGGCGTCTCGTCCACTGCCCGTGTCCGCGTCGGTTTCAGGGACCGGCAGAGGCAGCAGTACGGTTCCGCAACCACGCTGCCTCTGTGGTTGTGAGATTGAGCCAGCGACGCCAACAGACCGGGTGCGGAATTGACCGACTGACCTCACCTCCGGACAAACGTCACAAGATCTGCGACAGAGCCGAATAACGTGATCGTCCACACGCCGGGGCGCTTCCGGCGTAGGCCTTGAGTGAGCCGGCGTTCGCGAACCGGGTGGGGTCGTCGCCGACCTCCGCGAGGACTCGCGCTCCGGTTAAGGATCCGAGGCCGGGAAAGCTGCGGATGACCGGGGCGTCCGGGTGCTCGTTGAAGGCCTGGACGGTTGCTTCTTCGAGCTGGTCAGCGTTGAGGCAGGCGGTGTTCAGCTGCCGGAGCAGAGCGGATGTCTGAACCGCCGACTTGTATGGGGGTAGCGGGACGCGGTCGGGTCGGTAAGCCGGTGATTTCCATGGAGCCCTCCTCTGTCGTGACTCTCTTCCCAGTTCAGAGCCTGTGCAGGGTGCGCGTGCTCCCTAATGGAGGTGCTCAAGGCACGTCATCCCACCAGCCGTTCGCAACCCCAGCGACGCGAGTCGTGCGGTCCTCGGTCTGCTTCAGAGCTGAAACTCAGGCAGTGGCGAGAGGTGATCCGCACAACCGGCTCGGACTGCGCACAGCGGCTCCGCATCCGGGCAGCATTGTCCGTGTGCTGCTTGTCCAGTTTCCGGATCTCGGCGACCAGATCCCAGGCGATGTCCTTGCGGACGGTCTCGACGTCGCCAGTGGGACGGACGGACCGCAGCAGTTTGGCGGCCAGGTCCGCGGACAGTTGGGTCGGGGCACCGCCGGGCAGCAGATCACGCAGCAACGCGTGGAGCTGGTTGACCGTGCGGACCCGGGCCTGGGCCAGATTCACACGCCGTTCGTCCAGGAGAGCCAGCGCCGTAGTGTGGTCCTCGGGCTCGACATCCCGTCCGTCTCCCTGCAGATAGGCGACGGAGGCCGCGGCCGCGGCGTCGATCTGGTCGTTCTTGCGCCGTCCACCGCGGGAGAGTTCGCGCACCCGACTGGTTGCCGCGGCAGGCACGTCGACGACGCTCTCACCGCGTGTGATGAGCCACTGAGCGAGATGCCGGCCCAATCCATTGGCGTTCTCCACCGCCCACTTCCGCTGTGGCCAACGCTTGGCCCAGGCCGGCAGCCGCCGGTAGTCCGTCAGGCTCGCCTCGATCCGTATCGTCCCGATCTGCTGGTTTGATTCCGGCTCGACGGCGGTGGCGGTGTGGGTGGACTTGTGGGGGTCGACACCGAGCAGTATCACGGGACAGCATTCCTCACGGTCGGACGACAGGGCATCCACGGCCGACACGCCGACTTCCGGAACCAACCAGCCGGGACACGCCTCTGTTGAGTCAGACCGCGGACGGACACTGGACCGGCGACATACCCCGGGAGAGCCAGCCCCGAAGAGCGGCAGACGGTTCACGAGTCACCCGGCCCGGCGTCCTACGGCACGCTACGAGCGGCCAACCCGACCGCGTCCCGCTACCCCCATACAAGTCGGCGGTTCACGGCGGGGCGGCAGGC
The DNA here is from genome assembly GCF_053594115.1 of Streptomyces sp. NPDC001970. Classification (NCBI taxonomy): domain Bacteria; kingdom Bacillati; phylum Actinomycetota; class Actinomycetes; order Kitasatosporales; family Streptomycetaceae; genus Streptomyces; species Streptomyces sp. NPDC001970. The sequence continues at coordinate 20,380 of NZ_JBSFDW010000005.1, forward strand.
CGCCAGCCTTCGACCGCGAGGCCTACAAGCAGCGCAACACCGTCGAGCGGTGCATCAACCGCTTGAAGCAGTGGTCCGCTTCACCCCGCTCCCGGAGGCGGCCTTCACCCGGTGTTGGAGCCGCCCAGCTCACCGCGCAGTCGGCGGGCCCGTAACACCAGTTCCAGTTCGAATCGGCGGTCTGGGTCGTCGACATCGTCGCCCCACAACTCCCGTATCTGCCGGAGCCGGAGGCGAATGGTCTGCGGGTGGACGCCGAGCCGCTCGGCGATTTCCGGGGCGCCGCCCCGGCTCTCCAGCCAGGCGAGCAGCGTCTCGGCAAGGCGGCGCCCCTGAGTAGGGGCGCACTGCGTCAGCGGCGCGAGTCTGCGCCGGGTGAGGTCGTCGATGAGCTCCTCGGGCGGAAGCAGGACGAGGGCCTCGATGTGCTCGGTGCAGTCGAGCACCCTGCCCGAGGGCAGCCTCCCCTGTTCGATGAGATCGATCGCGGCCCCGGCCCAGCGCAGCGACTTGGCGGCGTCGGCGAGCGGCACGGGTGGCCCGAGGGCGCCCGACCATCCCGCCGTCGCCCGCAGGAGCAGCTCGAGCCGCCCTCGGGCGTCGGGATCGGGCACCACCATGCGCGGCTGATCGCACTCCATATCCAGGAGTACGTCTGAAGGGACGGCCGGTGCGACGGCCTCCGGTGCGGGCCGCACCAACACGGCCACCGCGACGCGTTCGGGCAGCGCCCAGCCGATGCGGGCGGCAAGCTCGGCGAGCGCGTGCGCAGGTTCGTTGCCAGGTCTGCGCCCCCGGCGACCGCCGGCGCCGTTGCGGTATGCAGGCACGGTGACGTTGCCTCCCAACAGCTCATCCATCAGCTGGCGTTGGAGGCGCATTCGCTCACCGGCCTGTCGCGCTGCAGCTTCGGCGTAGCCGCGTACGGACTCAGCGATAAGCCCGTCCAAGTACTCGAAGCCGGCCTCGCCCAGTTCGAAGATGGCGGGGGCGGGGATACCGACTCGCTGGCCGATTTCAGCGAACCGCCGCCATGCCATGCGCATACCCAGCCGGTAGATCGCCTGGAGGACGTCGAGGCTGCGCCCTTGGACGCCTTCTCCCCGGCCGAAGTCCTGGAAGACTTCCTGGTGGGGGTGCGGTTCGTCGGGTCCTGTCGTCATATGGTCGACGAAGTATTCCAGCGAGAGCCTGATGCCCACCAGGGCCCGCGGTTCACCGAACTCATCGAGGATGAGGGGCAATTGGGGAAACTCGCGGCGGACCTCGCTGAAGATCTCCTGAGCCAGGACTGACACTTCGTCCCGTGCGAGGGCGGCGAACTGCCGCACCTGAGCCCGGGGGACGTCCTGCCAGGTCGAGCGATGTGCTGAATCAGGCACCCGGAGCCTCCTATTCTCCCCCTACACCTTCTGACGTGGGGGGACCCCCGGTCTGTTCAAAAGTGACCAGCGGCACGTTCGGCTGCACAGGCGGGGCGTTGAGCACGGCGACCATGCCGAGGGCAGTCCCGAAGGCAAGGGCTGTGGCGACCAGGGAGGTCAAGAGGGCGGGAAGCAGTCTGCGCATGACGCGGGCGACCCCTTCGTCGAAATGCATCGTCGAGGTTGGCGCAGCGCACCGGCCCGGTCCGGCGAACACAACGATCGCACGGCGATCGCGTGACTGCCAATTTTGGAGGGGCGTTGACGCCCTGTCAAGCGCTCCCCTACGGTTTCGGGCCCATGACGCTCTGTCATTCGCATGTGCACTACCCCCCTCCCACCGCTTCCAGGAGTGCTCGTATGCGTAGATCTGCTTCCGCCCTGTCGCTGATCGTGCTGGGGATCGGCGTCTTTCTGCTGGTCCTGGCAACACTGTTGACCTGGTACGTCGAACCGAGAGTCAAGCGCACCCCACTGGGCCCTGACACCACCACGGTCTTCACCGGCACCGGCAGCTACTTCGACACCGGCAGCCTGTCCACCGAGGACGACCGAATGATCACCATCACCCGACACGTGCTCGGGGACGTGGCCGCCGGCGCGGAAAGCGGTCGGGCCGTCTGGGACGTGTCGACGACCATCGACACCCCCGAGTCCCTGTCACTGAGGGACCCGCGCAGGTCGCTGCAGTGGACGGTCGAACGCTGGGTCACCGACCGGCGGACCAACGCACCTGTGCACTGCTGCGACGAGGCGCCCACCCGATTCGAGGGCGATGCCTACCTCAAGTTCCCCTTCGATGTGCAGAAGAAGACCTACCGCTGGTGGGACGGCACTCTGGGGGCGACTGTCTCGCTCCGCTTCGCCGGCACGGAGCGGATACGGGGGCACGAGGGGTACCGGTTCACCGGGTCCGTCGCCCCCACCCGGACCGGCAACCGCCAGGTGCCAGGGCGGCTGGTGGGCAGGCCGGGGCAGGGGCAGATCCAGGCAGAGGAGTGGTACGCCAACTCCGGTATCGCGCTCGTGGTCGACCAGCGCACGGGGCGGATCATCGATGCCTCGATCTCACCCCGCAAGACGTTGCGCGCACCTGGTTCCCGGCGTGACGCGCTCGTTCTGCTGCACGGCCAAAACCTCCGGTTCACTGCACAGACGCAGCGGCAACAGGTGGATCTCGCCGCCGCCGACAGCGCGAGGCTCCGGCTGCTCGGCGAGAAGCTGCCGGTCGGCGCAGGTGCGGCGGGTGGAGTGCTGGGGGTCGCCGGGCTGGGTCTGGTGATGCGGGGAGGAAGGCGGACTCGCTAAACCTGCCCGAAACGAACGACATTTGACCGGACGCGGCCCCGACATTGTCACCTGGGTGAGTAGCCCGCGTCGCACGCACTGCCGAAAACTGTCGCTCCAGCACCATCAGCCGCACTGCCCGGTCGGCCATCTGCACGACTCAGCTGCAGTACACCCCCACCCAGGTACCGCCCCCTGAGACGAGTTGGAGCATCCATGCCTCCGCACGTATGGCAGTCGACGCAGACGGCGACGCCCCAGGAACCCGCAGCCCCTGTGGGCGCCCCGCCGCTCCCCCATCGGATCGTCTTTCTCGCCCGCCGTGATCTCGGCAACCCCGCCGCCGGCGGATCCGAGTTGCTGGTGGACCGCATCGCCGAAGGGCTCACCGCCCACGGTCATGAGGTCACCCTGGTGTGCGGGGGGCCCGCCGCCGAACACCGCCCCTACCGGGTGATCTCGGCGGGCGGCGACGCCGGTCACTTCCTGCGCGCCCGCCGCCGGCTCGCCCGCGACGTCGGTGCATGCGACCTGCTGGTCGAGGTGTGCAACGGCATGCCCTATCTGGCTCCGCTGTGGCACCGAGGACCGACCCTGTGCCTGGTCAACCATGTGCACACGGATCTGTGGGGCATGCGCTACCCGGCGCCGGCCGCACGCATGGGCAGACGTCTGGAGCACTGGGCGCTCGCCGGCGCCCACCGGGGCAACCTCATCGTCGCCGTGTCCCGGTCCACCGCCGACGCTCTAAAGAGCCTCGGGGTGGAGCCCGGCCGCATCAGGCTGGTCCACAACGGCGTCGAGGACCCCGGGGAACTGCTGCCCGAGTCGCCCGAGCCGCTCTTCCTGGCCGTGGGACGACTGGTCGAGTACAAGCGCATCGATCTGCTGTTGCGGCTGTGGGAACGGGTCCGACCGGTGACCGGCGGCCGACTGGTCATCGTGGGCGACGGGCCGGAGCGCGAGAGCCTGGAGGCGATGGCCGGCCCCGGTGTCCACTTCACCGGACACATCTCCGAACAGCGCAAGCACGAACTCCTCTGCCAGGCATGGGTATTGCTCCATCCCTCGGCAGTGGAGGGCTGGGGCCTTGTGGTCACGGAGGCAGCCGCCCGCCACACCCCGGCGATCGGCTTCGACATCCCAGGACTGCGCGACTCCGTCCACGACGGTGTGACGGGCCTGCTGGCGCGCGGCGAGAGCTCTTTCGCCGCGCACTGGTGCACCCTGGCGCTCAGCGAGCGGCGACGCCGGGCGCTGGGCACCGCGGCCGGACGTCGCGCCGAACGATTCCGGTGGAGCGCCACGGTCCGCAGCTTCCGGGCCGTCGCCGCGGAGGCGTCCCTCACCACCTCGCCGGAGAAGTGAGGCGACAGTGCGAGACCCCTCGCTGCGCAGGTCCCTCTCCCTCTTCCGCGCCTTCATGCGTGAACAGAGCGATCCCGAGCTGTGCTACACACTGCTTGCACGCGACGCCGCCGCCCAAATCGAGCGATACGTGCCGCTCCGAGGGGCCGTGGTGGCCGACATCGGCGGCGCCAGCGGGTACTTCACCGAGGAGTTCCGCCGCCGCGGCGCCCACAGCTACCTCTTCGAACCCGATCCGCGCGAGCTTTCCGCGCGCGGACGCACCCCCGACGGGGCGGTCGTCGCCGACGGGTACCTGCTGCCACTCGCGGACGGGGCCGCCGACGTGTCCTTCTCCTCCAACGTCCTGGAACACGTCGCGGACCCGCAGACCTTCGTCAGCGAGATGGCGCGGGTGACCCGGCCCGGCGGGTTGCTCTACGTATCCTTCACCAACTGGCTCTCCCCCTGGGGCGGGCACGAGACCGCGCCCTGGCACTACCTGGGTGCCGAGCGCGCCCGAGAGCGCTACCGCAGACGCACCGGCCGCAGTGCCAAACACACCCTGGGCGAGAACCTCTTCGCCCTCCACATCGGTCCGACCCTGCGGCACATGCGGGCCCGCGACGACGTCAAGGTCGTCTCGGCGCGCTCCCGCTACGCGCCGTTCCTCGCCGAGGCCATCCCACGGCTGCCCGGCATCCGGGAGTTCGCCACCTGGAACCTCCTGCTCATCCTCCGGCGGCTGCCATGACCGAGACACTCGAGACGACGCGCTCACCAGGTTTCCCCGGATCCGGAGGCACGCCCGACCCAAGCCCCACCGCCCCGGCGCCCGCGCAGCCCTGCGGCAGACGCTGGCTGCTGGCCTTCTGGGCCGTGGTGCTCGTCGGCTTCCTCACGCCGTCCGCGGGGAAAATGACCTTCGAGACCAAGCTCGGGGTGGCCGCCGACCCGTGGAAGTTCATCCGCGACCTCGGCGAGCTCTGGCACGACCGAGCGGGTTTCGGCGGCATCGCGGATCAGTACATCGGCTACTCCTTCCCGATCCTGCCGTACTACGCGCTTGCCGATCTGGCCCGGATCCCCGTCTGGTTCGCCGAGCGGCTGTGGCTTTCCCTCGTGGTCACCATCGCCTTCTGGGGAGCGCTGCGGCTCGCCGAGCGGCTGCGCATCGGGTCCCCGTCGACCCGTCTCCTGGCCGCGGCGGCCTATGCGCTGTGGCCGACCTTCACCATCGTCATCGGCTCCACCTCCGCGGCGGCGCTTCCCGGGGCGCTGCTGCCCTGGGTGCTGCTCCCGCTCACCAACCACCGTGTCACGGCCCGTACCGCCGCCACACGCTCCGCGCTGCTGATTCCCTTCATGGCTGGCGTCAACGCGGCGTCGACCCTCGCCTCCCTGCTCCCCGTGGGCCTGTACCTGTTGTCCCGCACAGGTCCCAGACGCCGGGCGCTGCTGGCGTGGTGGGTACCGGGCGTCATCCTCGCCACCGCATGGTGGGTCGTGCCGCTGCTCCTGCTCGGCGTCCACGGCGAGAACTTCATGCCGTACGTCGAGCAGGCGGACGCCACCACCGGCCCTATGTCCGCCACGGAACTGCTGCGCGGCGCTGGCAACTGGGTGGCATACCTCCACTTCGGCGAAGCCTGGCTGCCAGCAGGTTGGACGATGGCCGCCGGATGGTTCGCGGTGCTCGGATCGGCGCTGGCCGCCGCCGTCGGGCTGGCCGGGTTGGCCCGACGTGACCTGCCGGAGCGCCGCTGGCTCCTGCTGACCGTCGTGGTCGTCGCCGCGATCACGCTCGCCGGCTACGGCGGGGCGCTGGGCGCGCCCTTCCACGACACCTGGCGGCAGTGGCTGGACGGCCCGCTGCAGCCGTTCCGCAACATCTACAAGTTCCAGCCGGGGCTGGCCCTGGCGCTGGCGTACGGCCTGGCGCATCTCCTCGCCGCCGAGGTCCGGGGTACGCGCCCGGACAGTGGCCGCCGGCGGATCCCCCTGGTCACCGCGCTGCTCGTCCTGCCCGCCCTCGCCCTGCCCTATCTGAACGGCAACGTCCTCCAGCCCGGTGCCTTCACCGGACTCCCCGTCCACTGGAAGGAGACGGCCGACTGGCTGGAGGACAGCACCCCCGACAGCCGGGCCCTAGTCGTCCCCGCCACCGCCCACGGCATCTACACCTGGGGCTCGCCCATCGACCAGCCTTTGCACGTCCTCGCCGAATCCCGCTGGGCCCAGCGCGATTTCGTGCCCTTCGGCACCCCCGGCGAGCGTCGCGCCATGGACGCCGTCGAGCAGGCGTTGCTGTCCGGGGCGGAGGTTCCCGGCCTGCGCGACTTCCTGGCACGCTCCGGGATCCACAACGTCGTCGTACGCAATGACCTCGACCCGGACCAGATCGGCTACGTGCCTCCCCAGACCGTCAAGCGCACGCTCGAAGCATCCGGTTACCGCAGGGTCGCGGGCTTCGGGCCGCTGACGACCGCCGGCCGGATCGCGGCCGGCACCCCGGTGCAGGTCCAGGGGCTGTTCCCTCGGCAGCGGGCGGTCGAGATCTATGAGCCGTCCGGCACCCGGCGCCCCGGCCCCGTCACCGCCCGGCCGGTTGCCGACACCGCGGTGGTCAGCGGTGGGCCCGAGGCACTGCTGCAGTTGTCGGCCGATCCCGAATTGCGTGACCGGCCCACGGTCCTCACCGGGGACGACCACCCCGGTGTCGACACCCCGGCGCTTCAGCTCACCGCGGACGGTCTGCGCCGCGCCGACACACGGTTCGGCCTGGTCAACACCAACACCTCCTACACCTATACGGCGCAGGAGCGGAACCATCCGGGCAGCCTTCAGGACCCCGGACGTCCTCCGCGGCAGATCCTGCCCACCCGCGGCATCGACCACCAGACGACCGCCGTCCTGCGCGGGGCACGCTCCGTCACCGCCTCTACCAGCGGGAACTGGCTCTTCCACCTGCCGCAGTACGACCCGGTCAACGCCTTCGACGGCAACCCCGGCACCGCCTGGGCGGAGGGCGGCGCCGGCGACCCGGTCGGCCAGTGGCTACGCATCGACTTCACCCGGCCGACCGCCGTTCCCGCGTCGATCTGGCTCACTCCGCTCCCCGGTGACGGCCAGCGCCCTGCCCCGACCTCCGTCCGCGTACAGACCGACCGCGGAAGCACCGACAGTCCGCTCCAGCCTCACGGCACCAAGCAGCAGGTCAGCGCCCCGGCGGGAAGCGCATCGTGGCTGAAGATCACCATCACAGGGTCACAGGCTCCGCGGGCCGGACTCTCCGGCGCGGGGTTCTCCGAGGTGTCCGTCCCAGGCGTCCAGGTCACCCGACTGCTGCAACTGCCGCCGGACGCGCTGCAGACCCGCGCCCCCGCCGAGCGCTACTCGCTGCACCGCGGCAGCGATCCGGGCGGTCTCTCCCCGGTCTCCGCCGAGACGGGGCTGCATCGCCAGTTCAGCACCACGGCCGACGCCCGGTACGCGTTCTCGGGCCGGGCGCTGGCCGTACCGGGCGACGAACTCGACCGGCTGCTGGACCGCATCGCCCCGGAGCAGGTGAAGCGCATCACCGCCACCGCCGACTCCACCAGCTTCGGACTCGGCCCCTCCATCAGCGCACGCAACCTCGTCGACGGCGATCTCACCACCGCCTGGATCGCCGGTGACAAGCCCGTACTCCATCTGCTCTGGCCCGGCAGGACGGCGATCGACGAGATCGTGCTGCCGGCCGCCGGCGGCGTGTCCACCCGCCCCGAGCAGATACTGATCAACTCGCCGTACGGCGCGGCGACCGCGGCCGTGGACGAGAACGGTCGGGCACGTTTCGACGCCATTACCACCGACCGCCTGGACATCACCATCAGCAAGGTCAGCCCCCTGACCGTGCACAACCCCATGGCCGATCAGCGTCTCCAGCTGCCGGTGGGGTTGAGCGAGGTCCACATCCCGGCGCTGGCCAAGCTGCGCACGCCCCCGCCCGACCCGGGCGTCCGCTTCTCCGTCCCATGCGGTCAGGGCCCGATGCTCGCCGTCGACGGTACGCTGCACGCAACCAAGGCTTCCGGGCTTGTCCGCGATCTCGTTGAACGCCGCCCCGTCGCGGTGGAGTTGTGTGCGGGCGAGGAGGCCGACGGGAAGGTGGCGCTCCCCGCGCGACGCCACCGCGTGGAGGCGGGCGACCAGGGGCCACTGGCGCTCACCGACATCACGCTCACGCGGGGCGAGGCCCCCGCACCGTCGGGCGACGGGCGCGAGGTCACCGCTCAGGGAGGGACAGGCGACCGACGCACCGTCCGGGTCGGCCCGGGCGAGGCCGCCTACCTGCAGATGTACGAGAACGCCAATGACGGCTGGCGCGCCACCCTCAACGGCCGCGAACTCGTCCCGCTCCGCCTCGACGGCTGGCAGCAGGGCTTCCTGCTCCCGGCGGGCGAGAGCGGCACCGTCACGCTCTCCTACGAGCCGGCCCGCATCTACGGATGGGGCCTGATCGGTGGCGCGGCGGGGATCGTGCTGCTCCTGCTCTCCGCCCTGGTCCCCCGCCGCGTGCCCCGTGCCCCGCAGTCGCCACCGCCCGGCCCCTCTTGGATCCTGGGCACCCTCGTGCTCACCGCGGTGCTCGCCCTCGTCGCCGGAGCGTACGCCCTGGTCGTCCCCGGTCTGGCGCTCCTGGCCCGCTTCCGCCGCGGACTCCTCGCACCGCTGGCGCTGCTGTCAATGGCCGGGGCGGGCGTCATAGGGGCGCTAGGAGCCGGCGAACCGATCACCGCGGGCCGAGGGGCGTTCGGCGCGGTGGCACAAGCACTGGCGCTGCTGGCCCTGGCCGCCGCAGTGACGACCGTGCCGCACGAACGGGAGGAGACCACCAGATGACCGCACTGCATCCGGCGCGACAGGGGCCCTCGAGCCCGCCGCCGGTTCCCCTCGCCTGTCGCGTCCCGTTCCCGGTGGTCGACGAGATCGCCCGGCACTGCCTCCAGGACGAGGAGCCCGACACCGTCCACATCGAGGTTCACCTGCCACGGCGCATCGAGCACGAGCGGCTGCGGGCGGCCTTCGCGGCAGCGCTCCAACGCCACCCTCGCGTCCTGATGCGCCAGGCCCCGGACCGCTGGTGGCGGCGCCGCTACGAATGGCAGCTCACCGGTGTTCCGGACGTGGACCCGGTCTCCTTCCCGGGGTCCGAACCCGACGCCCTGGCGCGGGCCAGGCAGCGCGCCCTCACCCACTGTCCTCCTCTGAGCACCTCACCACCCCTACGGATGGAGGCGGTCGACCAGGGCGAAGGCAGCGTTCTCGTCCTCACGCTCAACCACACGGCCCTCGACGGACCGTCCTGTATACGCGTCCTGGCCACCGTCGCCGAACTGTACGGCGGGGTCGACAACTCCCCGACCGCAGCGCCCGTAGGGAGCGTGGGCCCGCGCACGGACCGCCCACACAACGGCAGCAGCCGGCCCACCAACCACATTCCCGCCCGGCCGGCGAGGATCGCCGCCGACACCACCGTCAGCGGCGGGGCCGGAACAACCGGCAACGGCATGCTGATCACCGAGCTGCCCGTCCCACAGCGCCCGCCGCGTCCAGCGCCGTACACCGTCAACGACCAACTCCTCGTCGCCACGTGCCTGACCGTGGCCCGCTGGAACCACCTCCACGACCGCCCCACCGCACCGATCGTCGTCACCATGCCCATCGACGACCGCACGCGCGGCGCCGACATGCCCCTGGGCAACGGCACCCGGCTGGTCTCCGTAGGATTCGGCCCGGAGGAACACACGGATGCGGCGCTGCTCACCACCGATCCCCCCGCCCCCGCGGCCGTCGCTCGTCTGCTGCACCGCACGGCCGTCCGGACCCGTGCCCTGAAGGCGACCAACAGGCGCCAACTCGGCCTTGCAGCTGCGGTGTTGACGACTCCAGTGCTGCCGGTCGGGCTCCGTGCCGTCCTCACCCGCGGATTACGCACCGCCGCCGCCCCCTGGACCTCCACCACGCTGGTGTCCAACATCGGCCGCATCCCCTACCCCCTCGACTTCGGGGACGCCGGCCGCCCGACCGCCGTCTGGTTCTCCGCCCCGGCGCGCATGCCCCGAGGGGTGACCGTCACCACCGTCTCCGTGGGCGGCCGGATCCAGCTCGCCCTGCGGTGGTCCCGTGCGCTGCTCGACGACGACGCAGGCACCCGCCTCGGCCGACTCTTCGAGCAGTCGCTCGCCGCCACCTGCTGGTCACCCGGCGGACCAGGGGGCGTCCGATGAGCCAGAGCCCGACTCAACTCCGCGACTTCTACGAGAACCCCGCAGTCCCGGTCGCCTCCGGCGACACCCGCAGCCGCCGCCAGGCGCTGATGCTCGCCCGGGCGATCCGCGGCACGACCGGCGCCACCATCCTGGACATCGGCTGCGGCGACGGTACGGCCGCGGCCACCGCGGCCACCGCCCTCGCCGGTCACACGATCGTCGGCGTCGACTGGTCCCAGGACGCCCTGCGCCGCGCGGCGACGCGCCTGACGCACACCGTTCGCGGTGAACTCGGCGGCACCGGCCTGCCGTTCGCGACTGGCTCCGCCGACGCCGTCCTGTTCAGCGAGGTCATCGAGCACCTCGTCGACCCCGACGCCGCACTGGACGAGCTGCGCCGCGTGCTGCGCCCGGGCGGCCATCTGATGCTGTCCACCCCCAATCTGGCCGCCTGGTACAACCGTCTGCTCCTCCTCGCAGGGGTTCAGCCCGTCTTCTCCGAAGTGAGCATGCGAGGCATCCACGGGCGGCCGGGCACCCAGGTCGTCGGCCATCTGCGGCTCTACACCGCACGCGCCCTGCGCGGCCTGCTCACCGCCTCGGGATTCCACGTCGTACGACTGGCAGGGGCGCCCTACCACGACGTGCCGCGCCCGCTACGCCCCCTCGACCGAGCCGCCTGCTCCGTTCCCTCGGCTGCGTCCATCCTGCTGGTCCACGCCCGGGCCGACAGGGAGTAGGCCGATGACGTGGTGGGGTGTGGCCTCCGCGCTGCTCGCCAACGTCCTGTACAGCGTCGGCTTCGTCCTGGAGAAGCGGGCGCTGGGCGGGCTGCCGGCCCTCCACACCCGTCAGCCCGGCCGGGTGGTTCGCCATCTGCTCAGCAGTCCGCTCTGGATCGGTGGCGCACTGGCCCTGGCCGCCGGTTTCGCCTGCCAGCTCGCCGTCTACCGCACCCTGCCGCTCGTCGCCGCCCAGGGCATCTTCGTCTCCGGTCTGGTCCTCCTACTTCTGTTGTCCTCCACCGTCCTCGGCGAGCGCATGACCGGAAGCGAACGGCAGGGGATCCTCGCGATCCTTCTCGCCCTGCTGATGGTCGTCGCCTCACTGCGCGACAGCAGCGCGGAGACGATCGCCCGCACCGCACCGGCCGGAACGCTCCTGGCCATCGCGCTGCCCTCCGTCGCGGCCGGGCTGTGGCTGTACGGAGCGGCCGAGCGGCGCGCCAGGCGCCGCCATCGCATGCCCACGTCGGGCCTGCCCTACGGAGTCGCCGTCGGCCTGCTGTACGGCGTCAGCTCGCTCGCCATCAAAGGAGTGTCCGGGCTGCTCACGACCGAGGATCTCGCGCAGGCCACCCTCAGGCTGCTCGCCTCCCCCTACCCCTACCTCCTGCTGTTCACCGGAACCACAGGACTGATCCTGTCGCAGACCGCCCTGCAACGCTGCCGGGCCTCCCTGATCGTCCCCGTCTGCACAACCGTCACCTGCGTCTTCACCATCGCCTGCGGAACAGTCGCATTCAGTGAGCCGCTGCCGTCCGACCCGGTGCAGCTCGCCCTGCGGCTGGGCGGCACGGCCGTGGCCGTGTCCGTGCTGCTCGCCCTGCCCCGCCATGACACGCCACCCGTCGAGCCCCCTGACAAGGGGGAACACCCACGCACGCACCCCCGTGGCCCACGTCCACGCCAACGAAGGAGCCGCCCATGAAACCCAACGATCCGCTGCTGAAGATCCTTGCCTGCCCGCTCGACAAGGGGCCGCTGGCCCTCGCCGTCCCCGACGGGCTGCTCTACAACCCCCGTCTGCGCCGTTGCTATCCCATCGTCGACGGCATCCCCCAGCTCCTTCCGTCCTCCGGCGAGCAGGTCACTGACGCGGAACACGAGGAGCTGCTGCTCCGCATAGACGAGGTAGGGGGAGCCCGTCCCCGGTGACGGCGCCCGTTAGGTGGGGTGCCATCGGCCGACGCCTCGCCGAGACGGCGGGGCCGGAAGCGACCGCTCCTACGGCGACTCCACGCCGGCGGAAGCCGGCCCATCGCACCGTCATGTCGCAATGGGGTGGTGCTGAAGCGGCACCTCCAGCGTGCTGCACGGCTCCTACAGCGGTGCCGACGAGACCCGCCACCAAGTTCAACAGCGTGAGCACGGCCAAGGAGCAGCTGCGCGAGCTGGCCCGGCTGGATAGCCCGGTGCCGGAGGGCGCGGACAAGGGCGACGACCTCGGTCGTTTCCCACTCGGCATGCATCGGGTTGCCCCCGCCGCGTGCCACAACAACGCCCTGGGCACGAGGCGGTCGCATGGCTGCCCAAGCATGTCCTGGCGGACGAGAGACTTGGACACGGCCCACAGCCGGGCAGCGTTCTCCCGGTCCAGGGCGTAGGGCGCCACACCCCGCGATGGCACCGGCTCGTTCGTGACCGGTGCGGCTTGCGCGCAGTCCTCGAAGTAGCGGCCGGTGACGCCGTCCACTGTCGGTGAGGCGGCCAGCAGCACCGAGGTCGCTGCGCCCTGCTCGACGGTCTTCTGCGGGGGCAGTGCGAGTCCGGTGGCGTCAGTCCACGCCGCACGGGCTTCACCCGCCGCGACCCGAAGGCCACACTCGCCCCGGACCTGGTCCAGCGCGACTTCACCGCGCCCGCACCGAATCGGCTGTGGGTCACCGACCTCACCATGATCCCTACTGGCGAGGGCCCCTTGTGGCTCTCGGCGATCCGCGACGCGTTCTCCCGCCGGGTGGTGGCCTGGGAGACGTCCGCCCGCGCGGACGCCGACCTGGTCCTCACCACGCTGGAGTACGCCCTCGCATCCCGCGGAGTCGAACCCGGACGGCTGATCCATTATGCCGACCACGGCTGTCAGTACACGTCTATCAAGCTCACAACCCGCCTGATGCGGGCGGGCATTGAGGCGTCCATGGGGTCGGTCGGGGACTCGTACGACCGCCCAGTTCCTCGCCCACGGCTTCGCCGGAGCGATCAAGGCATGGCTCAGTGATCCGTCCATCACCAAAGACAACCTGGTCGACGCCACAGTGGCATGCGCCCCCGCTTGGTGGGCGGTTGACCCCAATGCCCCACCCAAGACAGTTGACCAAGGCCGTCCTTGACCGAGGCCAAGCCTTCGCCGGAAACCCCATGGGCCGGCTTCAGCTGCGCAGCGTCTTCATGGCATCGACCAGGCCTCCAGCTGGTCGAACAGGGTGGTCGCCTGCGTCGTGGTGCTCTCCGGGCTTGCGCAGGTCGGTGAAGAGGCCGCCGCCCATGCCGTCGCCGGCAATCAGCAGCGCTTTACGCCTCGTGCTGCCTCAGCCATTCCTTCTCCTGACCCGGGTCGGGCAGGACCTGGCCGGCTTCGACAGCGGAACGCGCGGGACTGTCCTGGATCACCACCAGGATGCGGTGCTCGGGTATCCCGGCGATGCGGGAAGCAGCCGCCGACAGCTCGAGTGCCAAGTGGGTCGTCTCCTCCTGCGGGTGGCCGCGGCGTGCCCAGCCGCTGATCAGGAGCGGCGCCCCGGGTTCTCCACCGACGTACACGCTGTCCTGGGGCAGTTCGGAGAAGACCACGTTGACGTAGGCGGGCGGAACGTGATTGATCTCCGCGTGGATCCGGGTGATCTCGGCGGCCAGGTCACCCTTGGCGCCGGCCCCCAGCGTTCCCTGGGCGGTGGTGCAGGTGTAGATGGGCACGTCGACTCCTGAGATGTGAGAGCTGTGGGCGTGCCCCCCCAAGGCGTCGGGGGCACGGTGCGTCGGGGATGGTTCGTGGTGGAGGAGGGACCCCGCGGGGTGAGGGCTGATGACGGGGCCGTCGTGGCATGTGGGGTGGTTAGTTGCTGTGGTCGGTGAGGGTCTTGAGGTCGGTGACGGTGTAGGCGAGGTCGAAGTGGAATCCCTTGCCGGTGCGCTGGATGGGCAGGTCGGCGAGTTCTTCGCCACGGGCGGGGAGGAAGGCGAGGTCGGCGGTACCGACCCAGGCGTCGCTGACGGCGGTGTTGTCCAGGACGGACATGACCAGTTCGTGGACGGCGGGCTTGTCGTGTTGTCCGGCGGCCAGGCGGGGGAAGTGGCGGAGGTTGACCACGGGTCGGTTCATCAGCGTGGTGGGGTCAGGAACCGGCTGTTCCAGGGTGATCTTGGCTTCGGCGATGCGCTGTCCGGCGGCGGAGGCGGTGGCGGCGAACTGTCCGCCCTCGCCGAGGACCGGGGTGCCGGGGCCGCCGACGGAGTAGGCGCGGGTCTGGTGGACGGCGCCGAGCTTCTTGGGGAAGCCCTGGACCCAGCCACGAGCCATGGCGGAGTCGTTGTCGACGTAGATGTAGGGGCACCAGGCCACCGGGGTGCCGCTGTAGTGGGCGTCCAGGGTGATCAAGAACTCCCGGTACTGCGAGCGTGCGGGGTCCAGGTACTCCAGACCGGTGGAGGAGTACTGCCAGTCGATGAACATCGCGACGCCGCGGCCGGCTGAGTCCGTGTCGGGCGTCAGGCCCTCGGGCAACGTCGCCGCGGCGGCAGCCGGGTCGGTGAAGAACTCCACACCCACCACGGTGCCGGCGTAGTGCCACGGCGGAGCGGGCGCCAGGTTCGCGATACCACGGGGAGACAGAGGGACGGTGTAACCCTTCATGACACATCCTTCGGGAAGAGACCCAGAGTGAAACGAAACGTAGCGTTTCATCGGGGCGACAGTAGCACGCCTTGACCTATGAACGAAACGATTCGTATCGTTCTATTCATGGCACTCGTCTTCTCCTCAGGTTCGGTGGCCGGTGGGCCGCGTTCTGCTTCAAAAATCCTTGACGCGGCACGGGATGTCCTGTCGGGACAGGGATACACGGCGCTGACCATCGAAGCCGTCGCGACGGCCGCGGGCGTCGGCAAATCGACCATCTACCGCTGGTGGCCCAGCAAGGAGGCGCTCGTCGCCGACGCGCTCGCCGAGATCTTCCGCGCCGAGGAGATCCCCGATCTGGGCGACACACACGCCGAACTGCGCCACGCCGTCGACATGACCATCGACAACTACGCCAACGAGGACATGGCCACCTCGCTGCCCGCACTCGCCGCCGGCCTCCTCCCCCACCCCGAACTCATGGCTCGATTCCGGGAGGCCTTTTTGCACCGCAAGCGCGAGAACATCGCCGCCGCGCTGCACCGCGGAATCCAACGCGGCGACCTGCCGGACGGCCTCGACACCGACCTCGTCCAGGACATCTGGGCCGGCACCATCCTCTACCGACGACTCATGACCGGCTCCCCCCTCGACACCGACCTCGCCGAACACCTTGTCCAACTCGCCACCAACAGTCCCCCGCTGCTCCCTCCCCCAGAAGCGGCGGCGCGTCCAGTTACGGCCCCGTGAAACGGGCTGCGTGTGGTCGGGCGATCAGCGAGCGCGTGGCGGGTGCGCCGATCTGGTGGTTGTGCTGTTCCACATGACGCCGTCCAGCCGACAATCGGCCCGCCAATTGCCCAGTCACGCACCGTGGTCCGGCCGGACACGAGGAAAGGCGCGCTCACGCAAGACCTCAAAAGCCCTTCATTTCCCGGACGGCAGACAGCGGGCAGCCCCGAATTCTGTCCACAAGATCCCCTCCGCCCTGGACGTCGGTCCAGGTCTCCGGCCACTCCTGGGCGACGGCGATGTCGGTCGTCATGGGGCAGAACGTCCCCGGCGGTGTCGGCTCCTGCTCGGTGAACAGGTCCTCGAGGACGGCGCCGCGGTGGTCGTAAGGCTCAGTGATCACTTCCTGTCCGGCGGTCTGCAGGACGTCGAAGTCGATGAAGTGAGCGGGGAGCGTGGTCGCGCGCTGCTCGACGGTCCGCCCGCCGGCGAAGGCGCGGTGCTGCACTGCCTCGAGAGGGAGCCGTCCGTTGCGCCGGACGACGAGCTCACCCTCGAGAAGCACGCCGCCGGCGTAGCGGGACTCGCCGACGCTCCAGCCGATGGCCAAAGGCACTCGGTGTTCTCGGGTGAGGCGATGATGGCGCGCTGGATACGGGCAGCGTGCTCGAGTGCCAGGCGGCCAAGGACGCCGCGGTAACTCCTTCGAGCAGACCGTGATGAAGGCTTGCGTCATCAAGTAGGCGTCAGGAGCAGTGCTCGGCCCGCCGGAATCCATCCGGCGGGCTGCTACCCTACGGGCCCACCGTCAGGTTCGTCACTCTTCGGAGATGTTCGTCCACCTATCGCCCCTGGCGGAGAGGTGACTTGTCGCTTGCTGGACACGCGGAAGGTGCTGACCTGGACCCTCGATGACGCCACGCTGTCCCCCCATGAGACATGTGAACGACAGGTGGCGGCAGAGGGTCCACAGATCCCGGCCGCAGTATGTGGCGGCGGCTGCTCTCGCAGCGCTGTTGGCAGGTGTGACCGCCACTCCCGGTATGGCCCACGACGCCGACCGGACCGTCGATCAGACCGATTCGACGACTCAGGGCAAGGTTGCCGAGAAGTCCCGATTCGCTCGGCAGCACGTCACTCTGATCACGGGTGACCGCGTCACTGTGGAGAAGGACCCGACTGGCCGCGAGAGCGTCTCGGTGGAACCTGCCGAGGGCCGCGAGCACATCAAGTTCTTGAAGCGTCAGGACCGTGGCGAGTGGACGGTCATTCCCGTCGACGCGCTTCCGCTGCTGACGGCGGACCGCCTCGACAAGGCCCTGTTCAACGTCTCGGCCCTGGTCGAGGAGAAGTACGCGGACCGGGCGAGCCTGCCGCTGATCGTCGAGTACGCGGGTGCGGCGGCCTCCGTCGAACGCCGGCTGACCACGGCCGGTGCCGAGAAGGTCCGCACCATCTCCGGGACCCCCTTCGCGACCCTGAGCGAACACCGCGACGACGCCGCGGAGTTCTGGAAGAGCATCGCCCCCGCCAAGGCCGGCGCCAAGGCGTTCGGGGCGGGTATCCAGCGGGTGTGGCTCGACGGTCGTGCCAAGGTCCAGCTCGACCGGACGGTGGCGCACATCGGAGCACCGCAGGCCTGGGAGAAGGGCTACAAGGGCGACGGGGTCAAGGTGGCGGTCCTCGACACCGGTTACGACCCGAACCACCCTGACCTCAAGGGCCTCGTCGTCGAAGCGGCCAACTTCACCACCGAGCCGAACACCGATGACTCCAACGGCCACGGCACCCATGTGACCTCGACCGTCGCGGGTTCCGGCGCGGCCTCCGGCGGCACGTACAAGGGCGTGGCGCCCGGTGCGAAGATCCTGTCGGGCAAGGTCTGCACCTCGGACGGCTGGTGCGACAACTCCGACATCGTCGAGGCCATGGCCTGGGCGGCCGAGCAGGGCGCCAAGGTGATCAGCCTCAGCCTGGGCGACACCGACACCCCGGACACCGACGTCATCGAGGCCATGGTCGAGACCGTCACCCGTGAGCACGGTGTCCTGGTCGTGGCCGCGGCCGGCAACAACGGTCCCGGCAAGGTCAACTCTCCCGCCTCCGCCGACCGCGCGCTGGCCGTCGGCGCCACCCAGATCAACGACGAGCTCGCCTTCTTCACCGCGCTCGGTCCCCGGGTGGGCGACTCCGGCCTCAAGCCCGACCTCGTCGCCCCCGGCGTCGGCGTCGTCGCCGCCAAGGCGGGCGGTACCACCGCCGACGACGGCTACATCGGCATGTCCGGAACCTCGATGGCCACGCCGCACGTCGCCGGTGCCGCCGCCATCCTGTTCCAGCAGCACCCCGACTGGACCCCGGAGCAGGTCAAGCGGCAGCTGATGCAGACCACGACCGGCGGCTTCGAACACGGCGCCTACTACCAGGGCGCCGGACGCGTCGACATCGCCCGGGCGGTCGGCCAGCAGGTCACCGCCGAGACCACCGCACTGTCCTTCGGCCAGATCCGCTGGACCGACGGCGGGCGGCCGCCGGTGGACAAGACGCTCACGTACCGCAACCCGGGCAGTGAGCCGGTCACCCTCGACCTCGCGCTCAACGCGACCTATCACGCGAAGAAGCCCGCGCCGGAGGGTCTGTTCCGCCTCAGCACCGACAAGGTCACCGTGCCCGCGCACGGAACCGCGGACGTCACCCTCACCGCCACCCCGGAGATCGCCACGATCTACGCGGCGTACAGCGGTGTGGTCACCGCCTCCACCGCGGACAAGACGGTCTCGGTGCGCACCCCCCTCGGCATGGACGTCGAACAGCCGGCCTACGACCTTCGCCTCAGCGTGAAGGACCGCTCGGGTGAAGCCCCCGACCACGCCTACCTGATCGTCAACTCGAACGACTACCAGTCCTACGAGGTGGAGCTGCACGGCAAGAGCAGCACCGTGCTGAGGCTGCCCAAGGGCAAGACCTACTCCGTCGGCGGCTTCCTCTTCGACGAGGCGTACACCGAGGGCACCGTGGTCGGTGTGCCGGAGGTCGCGTTGACCACCGACCGGGACGCCGCCATCGACGCCCGGAAGGCCAAGCCCGTCACGATCTCGGCCCCGAGCCGCTCGGCCCGGATGCTTTCCAACGAGTTCGGCACCATCGGGCTGTCCGACCACCTGTTCTCCGTCAACATGCCCGGCGCGATCGGCGGCGACCGCATCGAGGGCCTGTACGCGGCGCCGACCGCGAAGGTCAAGAACTCGAAGTTCACCTACCTGGTCAGCAGCATCTGGGCTGAGCCCGCCGCCGACGGCGCGAACCCGTCCTCGGTCTACTACCTCACCCGGCCGGTACACGGCGGCATCCCGGCGGACCCGTCCTACCAGCCCCGCACGTCGGAGCTGGCCAAGGTGACCACCACGTTCGCCGCCACCGCACCGGGAACCACCGCATACCGCTTCATCTACATGCACGTCGACAACGTTCGTTTCACCTCACACAGAATGGACGGGCTTCCGGTTCCGAACCGGCGGGTCGACTACTTCTCGGCGGCCGACGGCCTGCGCTGGCAGACCGCCTTCGACCAGTGGAACATCTTCGACCCGGACAGCCCCCGCGGACAGAGCTACCTCGGCACCCTGCACGGCTACAAGGCCGGCGCCAAGGTCGAGGAGCGCTGGAACCAGGGCGTGCAGGCCATGGGCTTCTCGCCCGAGGGCATGGACACCTACCGTGAGGGCGACGACATGTGGTTCGCCATCCAGGACGCCGCCAACGGCAACCTCGACCTGGTGGCGGGAACGTCGACCGGTAGCAAGCCCGAGTACGAGCTGCGACGCAACGGCGAATTGGTCCCGTACCACTGGGGCTATGCGGCAGTACCGACCGACGCCACCCCGGCCGACTACCGCCTGACGTTCCAGCAGAAGCGCGACCTCTCTCCCGTCAGCTCCGTCTCCACGGACCTGCGGGCGGAATGGCGGTTCCGGTCGCAGACCACGTCGGAACGCAAGGCGCTGCCGCTGTACGCGGTGCGCATGGCTCCGGAGCTGGACGAGTGGAACCGAGCCGATGACGGACGCAAGTTCGACATTCCGGTCCTGATCCAGCGAGCGCTCGGCGCCACCGAGTCGTCGATCGGTACCTTCACCACCGAGGTCTCCTACGACGAGGGCAAGACCTGGCGGACGGCCAAGGTCAAGGGCTCCGGTATGAAGCGGACCGTGACCGTGGACCACCCGCACCGCACCTCGGGCGGCTCGGTCTCGCTGCGCACGTACGTGAAGGACGCCGCGGGCAACTCCTTCAAGCAGACCGTGATCAAGGCCTACCTCCTCAAGTAGGCACCACCAGCAGTGAGGGCCCGCCGGAACCCGTCCGGCGGGCCCTCACTGCTGTTCCCGCATCAGAGGCTGTTCGCGACGAGACCGGGCCGCGACCAGGACGAGACCGGACGTCCTCCACCCTCCGTCATCGCTCCTGCACTGACTCCGTCAACGCTGTCCGAACGCGCCGTCGAACAGTTGCCTGGAGCGCACGCCGATGTCCAAAGAGCAGCCAGCGCGCCGCGAGGCGGTCACGGGAATGCCGCCCGCCGCCGGGCCGGTCATGCCCCCGCGCGCTCGCTCGTGTAAGGTCTCGCCGCTCGAGTCCTATGGCGGGGCTGTGACCTCGGGCTTCTTGCGGTGTCTCAGGCCGTGGCCAACCATCCAGTCTCACGGCCGTGTCCAAATCATCAGGCCGTCGCGGAAGACGATCCGCTGACCTGCGGTGTCTCACAAGCGGCCGCCGAGTGGCCATCGCTCGAGACCGAGCACCGACGGCACCAGCCACCTCGACGAGCGACGCGAGCGAACGAACCGCCCTCATCCCTCCCGCCGCCAGCCGAAGTCCATGCCCACCCAGCACGAACCAAGCGATCACGTTCGAAAAGCGGATGGCGTCTGAAGCATGGCCACTCCGTCGTCTTCGACGACAAGAACATCAGCCAGGCGTTCGCCACCAACTCCGTGCTGTCGGTGGGCTACGCGCTCGACCAGGTCGTCCCCCTGTTCACTGACGCCCTGAAGTGACGGGCCGGTCCCGAGGCGTGTGCCACACTCTGCGGCACGACAGATGATCACACCGCTAGGACGTTGAGCGTCGGTGAGCGTGACACGGAGCTCAGCGAGCGCCTCTCCCGCGGGCTGGACGAGATCAACTTCCCGGCCACCGGTACCACGGCGGCCGATCAGAGTTCCCTCTCGGTGAAGGTCCTTGACGACGCGGGCGAGCTGATCGGCGGTCTGGCCGCCTGGACCTGGGGCGGACTGCTCGGCATCGAGATGCTCTGGATCCGTGAGCGGAGCCGGGGCGACGGGTTGGGAGCCTCGATCCTTGAGGCCGCGGAGCAGGAGGCACTCCGCCGCGGCTGCGATCGCGCCTGCGTCTCCTCGTTCACCTTCCAGGCCCCGGAGTTCTACCGGCGCCACGGTTGCGTCGAGACCGGCCGGACCTTGGGGATCCCGGGCGGCGCCGAGGACGTCCATCTGTTCAAGTGACTGGCGTGACCGGCGCGCCGCTCACGCCGCCGTCCACGGAACACCCGGGGCGGTCACCGTTCAGGAGAACGGTGACCGCCCCGCGGTCGATTCTCCGGCGGTCGGCCGTCAGCGGACCGGGACGCCGGTCGGCGCGGTCGGCGCCGCCGACGGGTCCGTGCCGGCGGTCGCCGACGGGTTCGCTCCGGCGCCCGCCGGGGCGGCAACGGTGTCCGCCGGGGCGGCGACGGTGTCCGGTGCAGGCTGCGCAGGCGCCACGTTGAGTTCGGCGAGCATCGTCTTGGTGAAGCCGAAGTAGTACGTGGCGAGGAAGCCGCCCAGGTAGCCGACGGCCAGGCCGGCGGCGTAGACGGCCACCGTCTGGCCGAGTCCGTGATCGCCGTCGAGCAGCGGGAAGAGCGCCCAGCCCGACGGGCCGATCGCGGTGGAGCCGACATCGGTGCCCAGCTGGTTGAAGAGCCCGACGAACGCGCCACCGAGGGCGCCGCCGGTGCAGGCCGTGATGAACGGGCGGCCCAGCGGCAGGGACACACCGTAGATCAGCGGCTCGCCCACACCGAGGAAGCCCGGCCACAGCGCCGACTTGATGGTCGTACGGATCGAGGTGTTGCGGTGCAGCCGGAAGTAGACGGCGATCGCCGCGCCGACCTGGCCCGCGCCGGCCATCGCGAGGATCGGCAGCAGCACGGTGTAGCCCTGCTGCTCGATGAGGGTCGTGTGGATCGGGATCAGCGCCTGGTGCAAGCCCAGCATGACCAGCGGCAGGAACAGGCCGCCGAGGATCAGTCCGGCACCCGCGCCGCCGTTGGAGAGCAGCCAGTTGGCGCCCTCACCGATCTTGGTGGAGACCTCACCGGCGAGGAACATCAGCCCGAAGAGGGTGGCCAGACCGGCCACCAGCACGGTGATGGTCGGGGTGACCAGGACGTCGATGGACACGGGGACCCAGCGACGGCACCACTTCTCGATCTGCACGGCGAGCCACGCAGCGCCCAGGGCACCGAGGACACCGCCCTGACCTGGGGAGAGCTCCTGGCCGAACGCCTCCACGTTGGCCACGCCGGCGTAGACGATGATGGCGGCGACGGCGCCGCCGAGGATCGGTGTGCCACCGAACTCCTGCGCCGTGTTGTAGCCGACGAACACGGCGATGAGCGCCATGAACCCGGAGGCCATCGCGGCGAGCGCGGGGGTTATGCCGGGCAGCCAGCCCAGGTTGACGAGCAGGCCGTTCAGGCCCGCGATGATGCCGCAACCGATGAGGGCCGGGATCAGCGGTACGAAGATGTTCGCGATGCGGCGCAGCAGGAGCTTGAAGGGGGTGGCGTTCTGCGCCTTGCGCTCCGCGCGCAGCGCCGCGCCCTGCGCGGCGAGGTCCTCGGCGGTCACGGGCTCGCCGCCCGGGACGCCGCCTGCCGCGGGGGCGGCCGCGGGAGCCCCGGCGCGCTCGTTCTCGACCAGGGTCTCGAATTCCGGGGTGACGCGGGCGACGGTGCCCGGTCCGAGCACGATCTGGTAGGTGTCGTCGTCGACGACGCCCATCACCGCGGGCAGTGCCTTGAGCTGTTCCTCCTGCACCAGGGTCCGGTCGTGCAGGCCCAGCCGGAGCCGGGTCATGCAGTGGGCCACCGACGCCACGTTCCGCGCTCCTCCGACGAGGGGCAGGATGGCGGCCGCGGTGTCGCGGTACTTGTTCTCGTTCGCCAAGAGATCGGCCTTGCTGTGAGTATCGGCTGGTACGTCAGGCGGCTGCGGTTTCGAGGGCCCTGCGCAGGTGCCCGTGCGCGTCCTGGAGAAGGCGCTCGGCCGTCCGTGCGTCGACGGATCCGAGCAGGGTGAGAATGGCGTTCTTGACCTCGCCGCCGGTGGCGGCGAGCGCCGCGGCGATGGCCTCGTCGGAGGCGTCGGTCGCGAGGCCCACGATCCGGTGGGCGCGCGCCCGCAGCTTCTCGTTGGAGGCGCGGACGTCGACCATCAGGTTCCCGTAGGTCTTGCCGAGTCTGATCATGGTGATGGTGGAGAACATGTTGAGCACCAGCTTCTGCGCGGTGCCCGCCTTGAGCCGGGTCGAGCCCGTCACGGTCTCCGGGCCGACCACGACCTCGATGCCGTGATCCGCGGCCGCCGCCAGCGCGCTGCCGGCGTTGCAGGACAGTCCCACCGTGAGCGCGCCGAGGGACCGCGCGTGGCGGACGGCCTCGACGGCGTACGGGGTACGGCCCGAGGCGGAGATGCCGACCACCACGTCGTCGGCGGACAGCTTCAGCCCGTCCAGGTCCTGCCGGGCCTCCTCCTCGGAGTCCTCGGCACCCTCGACGGCGGTGACCATGGCGGCGGGCCCGCCGGCGATGAGGCCCACGACCTGCGAGGGGTCGGTGTTGAAGGTGGGCGGGCACTCGGAGGCGTCCAGCACGCCGAGCCGTCCGGCGGTGCCCGCCCCGGCGTAGACGAGCCGTCCGCCCCGGGCCATCCGCTCGGCCATGCCGTCGATCGCGGCGGCGATCTCGGGGAGCCGGTCCTCGACCGCCGCGCTGACGGTCGCGTCCTCGGCGTTCATGTGGCGGGCGATGTCCAGCGTGGACAGGCGGTCGATGTCCGCCAGTTCGGGGCGGTACGCCTCCGTGGCCATGGTGGCCAGCTGGTCACGCAGTAGGCCGTTCCCCACGGCGTCCTGGGTAGACATGAACGTTCACAGCTCCTGTGGTTCGGACATTCTGGTGGCTTCGGTGTCTCTGGCGCGTTTCAGTCATACGCGACGGAGAGCGGGGTCGGCTGGTCCGTGTGACACGAGAGACAGCGATGAAATTTTCTTTCACTTCGCTCCGACCACATGAAACATATTTTCAGCTCAGAGTCGCGTCAAGACTCCACAGGCGATCAGTGGGTCACATCCCGGCCACGGCCGGGGCGGTGGCCTCGTCGAGGAGTTCGAGGATGTGCCGGTAGGGCCGCCCGGTGGCGCGGGTCATCCCGATCTCGCAGGTCCGGTTGCAGGAGGCGTAGGCGTCGTACGTCCGGGTGTTGATCTCGGCGGCCTGACGTGCCGTGGCCACCGCGGTGACCTCGGGGTGCAGCAGTCCCCGGTCACCTGCGAAGGCGCAGCAACCCCACGAGTCGGGCACGGTCACGTCCGGACTCAAGGCGGCGGCTACGGTCCGCAGGGCGTCGTCGGCGCCCAGGTGGGTGGTCGAACAGGTGGGGTGCAGGGCCATGGACCCCAGGGGCCGTACAGCGGGCAAGGCGGGCAGCAGCCGCTCGGCGGTGAAGGCCACGCTGTCCACGAACCGCAGGGCCGCATAACGGGCACGGTCCTCCTCGGGCAGCGAGTCGGCCAGCCGTTCCAGACCGTGCGTACAGGAGGAGGCGTCGCAGACGACGGGCAGCCTGCCGTGGTCGGTGGCCGTCCACATGGCGTCCAGCGTGCGGACCGCCATGGTGCGGTGGCCCTGCGTGTACCCCTTGGACTGCCAGGGCGTGCCGCAGCACAGGCCGCCCAGTCCGTCCG
The DNA here is from genome assembly GCF_053594115.1 of Streptomyces sp. NPDC001970. Lineage (NCBI taxonomy): Bacteria > Bacillati > Actinomycetota > Actinomycetes > Kitasatosporales > Streptomycetaceae > Streptomyces > Streptomyces sp. NPDC001970. The sequence continues at coordinate 45,071 of NZ_JBSFDW010000005.1, forward strand.
GTACGGCGACCGGGACCCCCGCCCGTTCACACAGGCGCAGGAACGCGTTCGCCGATCCCACAGTCCGGTCGGCGCCCTCCTCGGGGGCGAAGAGGCTGCCGATGCACGCGGCGAAGAACACGGCCTCCGCCTCGGCGGGATGCCGTGGAGCGGGGCGGTCCGGCCCGCTGCGCGGCATGTCGCGGGTCCATACGGGCACCAGTTCCCTGGCGCCCAGTCCGCGCACCGCCCGGGCTGCCGCCCGGGTGACGGGCAGCGGGACGGCATGGGCGGCCTTGAGCGCCGTACGGACGCCCGTGACCGTGCCTTCCCAGTGCCGCGCCACCCGGTCGGCGACACCTTGGGCCGCCTTGCCGTGCCGGTCCGCGCGCAGCCGTTTCATGACCTCGCCCGTGTCGATGTGGACGGGGCAGGCGGTGACGCACAGGCTGTCGACCGCGCAGCTGCCGACCGCCGCGTAGCCGTAGTCGTCCTCCAGGGCGCGGCGCCTGTCGTCGTCGCCCGCGGCTTCGGCGAGGGCGATCTCGCGCAGCAGGGCGATGCGCTGACGCGGGGTCGTAGTGGCGTCGGCCGTGGGGCAGACGGGTTCGCAGTAGCCGCACTCGACGCAGGCGTCCACGGCCGGGTCGACCTCCGGAACGCTCTTCAGGTGACCGAGGTGCGCTTGGGGGTCGTCATCGAGCAGGACGCCGGGGCTCAGCAACTGGTGCGGGTCGCACAACCGCTTGAGCTCCCGCATCACCTCGTAGAGTTCGTCGCCGTACTGGCGTCGGACGAACGGGGCCATGGCACGCCCGGTGCCGTGCTCGGCCTTGAGCGTGCCACCGGCTCCGAGGACTAGGTCGACCATGTCGTCGGTGAAGCGGGCGTAGCGGTCCAGTTCTCCGCCGGAGTCGAAGTCCTGGGTCAGCATGAAGTGCAGGTTGCCGTCCCGCGCGTGCCCGAAGATCACCGCGTCGTCGTAGCCGTGCCGGGCGAACAGGTCGATCAGGCCCTCGCCGGTGGCGGTGAGCCGCTCCATCGGCACCGCCACGTCCTCCAGCAGGGCCGTCGTGCCGGGGCGGCGCGCGCCGGCGACCGCGGTGTACAGCCCCTTGCGCAGCCGCCACAGCCGGTTCCGCTCCCCCGCGTCACGGGTCAGCACGGCCGGGGCGACCGTGGGCAGCAGCCGCAGCGCGGGGTGGGCGGCGGCGACGGCGTGTTCCAGCGCCTCGGCGTCGTCCTCCGCGAACTCGACGAGCAAGGCCGCGTGGCCGGTGACGGTGAGGCCGCGCAGGGCCTCCACCGGGTCGGCGGACCGTTGCGCCACCCGCAGGGAGGCGGCGTCAAGGAGTTCCACGGTGCGGGCCCCGGCGGCGAGCAGCGCGGGCAGGCAGTCGGTCGCCTCGGCGAACCCCGGGAGTACGAGCAGTCCGGTGGCGGTGTGCGGCAGGAGCGGGACCGTGCGGAAGACGGCCTCCGCGACGAACCCGAGAGTGCCCTCACTGCCGATCATGAGCCGGGCGAGGATGTCGGCCGGGGTGGAGTGGTCGAGGAACGAGTTCAGTCCGTACCCCATGGTGTTCTTCATGGCGAAGAGCCGCTCCACCGTGGCCCGCGACGCGGCCGATCCGCGGACCCGTTCCCGCAGTCGCAGCAGCCCCGCGTGCAGTTCGGGCTCGCGCGCCCGCAACGCCTCGTCGGCGTCGGCGTCCGCGGTGTCGACGACGGTGCCGGAGGGCAGCACGAACCGCAGGGACTCGATGGTGCGGTAGGCGTTGTCCCGGGTGCCGCAGTTCATGCCGCTGGAGTTGTTGGCCACCAGGCCGCCGATGGTGCAGGCGCTCTCACTCGCCGGGTCCGGGCCGAGTCGGCGGCCGTACCGGGCGAGCCGGGCGTTGGCCTGGCGGACGGTCAGTCCGGGCTGGAGACGGACCCGGTGCCCGTCGTCGAGGATCTCCGCGTTGCGCCAGTGCGTGCGTACGTCGATCTGGATGCCGTCGCCGCCGGCCTGACCGGCGAGGCTGGTGCCGCCCGAGCGCAGGGTCATCGAGACGCCGGCCGCGCGGGCCCCGGCCATCAGCGCGCCGACCTCGCCGGCCGACGCCGCGCGGACCACCGCGCGAGGGGTGAACAGGTACGGGGAGGCGTCGTGGGCCGCAGCAATCCTGCGGGGCAGCGCGGTCGTCACCCGGGCCGGGTCGCCGACGCACGAGGCGAGGAGTTCGGCCAGGCGCTGGTCGGAGGGGGGTGTGACGGAGGCGGGCGTAGCGGGGGCGGGCGTGGCGGAGACGGTGGGGTGGCTCATGGCTCCTCGGCGGCGCCGCCGGTTCGGCGCGGGACGACGGTGGGTCTGTGCGCGGCGACCGGGTGCGCGGCGGCGCGGCCCACTCGGTGGGCCGGGGCCTGTCGGCGCGCGGTCCGGCCGGGCCGCGGCTCAAGGGAGTATCGGGATCAACATCGCGGCATGTCAATAACTTACGTCTGGATTGTGTGACATGAAATTTAATTACATGCGGGGGGTGGGCAGGCCGGGGCGCATGGCGGACCGGAACTCCGGGGCTCCGGCAGGGAGGGGATCTGGGGCCTCTGCAGGGAGGGGATCCGGAGCTCCCACAGGTGGGGGACTCGCGAACGGCTCGCGTGCCGTCGGAGGTGCTACGGGCGACGCCGCCGGCGCCGCTGCACGGCGGTGTAGGTCTCCTGGAGGGCCGCCGCGGCGGCTTCGTAGGAGCGTTGCGCCACGGCGACGAACAGGCAGTCGATCAGGGCCAGCTGGGCGATCCGGCTGACCGTGGCCCCCGAACGGAACGGTGTCTCGCGGGCGGAGGTGGTGAGGACGAGGTCGGCCGCCTCCGCCAGGGCGGACTGGGGGAAGTTCGTGAGCGCGACGGTGGTGGCTCCCCGAGCGGCGGCCGCAGCCAGCGGCTCGACAGTGTCCTCCGTCTCCCCTGAGTGGGAGATGCCGATCGCCACGTCGCCGGGCCCCAGCAGCGCGGTCGCCGTCAGGGCGGCGTGGACGTCCGTCCACACGAACGCGATATGGCCGACGCGGTGCAACTTCTGGTGCAGGTCCTGGCCGACGAAGGCGCTGGCGCCGACGCCGAAGATGTCGATGCGCCGGGCCGCGGTGATGGCGTCGACGGCCCGGCCGAGGACCTCGGGGTCGACGCTGCGGGCGGTCTCGTCGAGCGCGCGGACCTCGTTGTAGATGATCTTCTTGACGATCTGTTCCAGGGTGTCGGACGGATCGATGTCGGTCCCCAGCGCCGACTGCTCCCCGCCGACCGCCCGCTCGTGCGCGACCGCGGCGGCCAGGGCGAGCCGCAGCTGGGGGTAACTGCCGAAGCCGAGCGTCCGGCAGAAGCGCAGAACGGTGGCGGGTGACGTGGCGGCTCGTTGGGCGAGCACGCCGATGGAGAGTTCCGAGCTTCCGGCCGGGTCCGAGATCACGGCGTCGGCCACCCGCCGCTCCGAGGGCGGCAGCGTGGGCCGGCCGGCGCGGATACGGGTGAGGGCGTCTGCTCCATTCCCGCCAGCGGGGCCGCGCTCCGGCTCCGGCGTGGGGGGCTCGTCCCGGCGGCTCATCGGCTTCCTCCTGCACCGGGCGACGGGGGTGTACGCACCTTGACAGGCAGTTAATCACAAGACCGGGTCACGTCGGTGACGCGGCGGGCGGTACCTGAGTGGGCCTGCTCGTGCCCGCGCACACGGGGGCGGGGGCGATGGTCCCGGGGCGACGACGGGCGGCGGAACGGGAGGCGGGGCGTGGGCAAAGGACCTCCGCCGCCCTCGGCCCCGGCCGCCCAGGCCGCCTCAATCCGATGACACCGCCCTACGCCCACAGAGCGCAACGGCTGACAGCTTGACTATCAACCTGGATCCACCGTGCGATAGTCGGTCTGCGGACGTCGAAGTAAGAAGAGGTGCCCGCTGACCTGGGATGATGAGAGTTCCTACCCCTCATCAGTCCCACAAAGCAAGGCACCTCTGAAGTCAGAGTCACCCACACCCCGGCGACGCTGTTCGCCGCGTTCGACGACCCGGACCTGATCGCGCATGCCGGGCTCGTGCCGACGATTCGCCTGGCCGCGCGGTGCGGTCTGCCCGCCCTGGCGGCCGAGAAGGTAAACCTGACCGGCGCGAGGAACGGTGCCGGTACAGCAGCCGACACGAAAGCCTTGCCGGTCGTGGGCGGGACGGTGGCCGGCGCGGACAGCATCGATGACCTGGACGTACTGCGCCACGGCGGGCTGCCGCGCTTGTTCGGCGGCGTGCGCGCGCCGTCCACGCTGGGCACGTTCCTGCGCGCCTTCACCTGGGGGCATGTGGGCCAACTCAAGTCTGCCATACGGGCGTTCACCTGCACGCTGGCCGCGCACACCGGTCTGGTTCCCCGGCAGGAAGAGGTGCTGTTCGTGGACATCGATTCCAAGGTCAAGCAAGATCTGCTTCGCGACCAAGAACGAGCACTTCCGGCGAATGCTGCAGCGCGCCATCGACGCCGCGGTGCCGTTCGCGTGGGTGACCGCGGACGAGGCATACGGACAGGTCAAGCACACACGGTCCTGGCTGGAGGAACGCCGGGTGGCGTATGTCCTGGCGACCAAGGTCAACGACACCGTGGTCACGACCGGCTGGGCCGAGTCCCGGGTCGACAAGCTTATCGCCGCGCTGCCCCGGCAACGCTGGAAGCGTCTGTCGGGCGGGCAGGGCGCGCACGGCGAACGGATCCACGACTGGGCGCGCGTGGCGATCCGCCCCTGCTGGGAGAACGGCTTCGGCCACTGGGTGCTGGCCCGCCGCAGCGTGGCCGACCCCACCGAGATCGCCTACTACGTCTGCTACGGGCCAGCCGCCTCCCGACTGAAAGACCTGGTCAAAGTCGCCGCGCGCCTCGACCACCAGGCTGTCACCTGGCTGCTGGAACGCTATGGATCCCCGGCTGCCCTGCGGAAAGCCGGCCGCCGCAGACTCGTCGAGCTGATCCGCCCCAAGGCCCCGCGCATGGCCGCCCGGCTCATCGACGACGTCTTCGACGCGCTCGACGAACAGACTGTCGTCGTTCCGGGCACCGGCACCCTCGACGTGGTCATCCCGTCCCTGGCGCGCTCGCTCGCGGCCGTCCACGAACAACGCCGGGCCCTGGAAGCCCAGATCAGCGAACTGCTGGAAGCCCACCCTCTTTCCCAGGTCCTGACGTCGCTGCCCGGCGTCGGCGTCAGGACCGCCGCCGTCCTGCTGGTCACCGTCGGCAACGGCACCAGCTTCCCCACTGCCGCTCACCTCGCCTCCTACGCCGACCTCGCTCCGGCCACGAAGCAGTCGGGCACCTCGATCCACGGCGAACACGCACCCCGCGGCGGGAACCGGCAGCTCAAACGCGCGATGTTCCTGTCCGCGTTCGCCGCCCTGCACGACCCCACCTCCCGCGGCTACTACGACCGGTGCCGGGCCCGTGGCAAGACCCACACACAGGCCCTTCTCCGCTTGGCCCGGCACCGCATCAGCGTCCTGTTCGCCATGCTCCGCGACGGAACCTTCTACGAGGCACGCGGCCCCGAAACTGCCCACGCATGACCAGCTTGAGCTTGACGAAGGACATAGAGGCACCCCCCGCGCTACGCCGGGCCGAGCCGGTCAACCAGGAGATGGTCTCCGCGGTCGTGGACGTCGCGTACGAGCTGTCCACCCGCCGCAGGGAAGCAGACGACATCCCCGGCGCCCTGTGGGCCGCTCACCGCGGCCTGCTCGCTGCCGAGGAGAGCGAGATGCTGCACCGCCCAATCCTTCCTTGCGCACCACGCTGCCGGAGACATTGACGCCCTGCGCGAGGCTGCCGCCCGTCTCGCCCGCAGCAACGAGCAGCTGCTCGGCGGCGTCGACATGGAAGCCGAGACCGCCGAACTGCTGCACAACCTGCTGCCCCGACCGATCACCCGCGCTCGTTGACGGACGGACTCCACGCGAGGACGGGTCGCCGTCTCGGGCCTCCTCAAACCCACCACGTAGTAGACCGTCTGACTCAGTAGGTGCTTTTCGACCTCGAAGCCGCAGGTCAGGGCGGGCTGTGTGGCTCACGAGGCAGAAGCCGCCGTTTCAGTTTCGCGTGTCGAAAACGACATATCGAGACGGCACTGGAGCGACAATCCGTTCACAGAGACCCCTGATCGCGTTCGCCGAGCCGCCCGACGCCGCGATCGCGTCCCCTCGACCGGCCGGAACAAGAGGTTCGTCATAGATGACCGAGCGGCTCGGAGCGGGGCCCGGAAGCGCGGGCAGGGGAACGACGAGCACAGAAAGGACCGAGATGACTGACGATGTCCAGATCGCGAACCGCCGGCTCGACGCGAGCGGGAACGAGGCGCTGATCGGCATGGCTCGGATGGGCGCGGATGCGTTCGGATACACAGCGGAGCTGCGGATCGACCGCGGCCTCGCCCAGCTCCTGCGCCTGCGGGTCTCGCAGCTCAACAACTGCACCTACTGCCTCAACCTGCACTACAAAGCGGCGCGCGAAGCGGGCATCCCCCGAGCCAAGATCGACACGCTGACCGCGTGGTGGGAGACCGAGCTTCACTCCGAGGCCGACCAGGCGGCACTCCGCTACGCCGAGGCGCTCACCCGCGCCTCCGACACCGACCGCGACGCGGCCTTCCAGCGCTTCCACGACGCGCTCGCTGCGCACTTCAGCCCGGAGGAGATGCTCGAGATCGTCGCCGTCGTCGTCAACATGAACGTCTGGACCCGCATCAAGCTTGCCGAGGGCGCGATGCCGGGCCCGGCGGACTGAGCGGCTCCCGTAGCTCCCTTCATCGGGGGAGGCGACGCCCTGCCCGCTGTCCCGGCCGACGCCCTGGCGTGGCGCTCGGTTGACAAGGTCCCGCGGTACCCCGCGCCGTCAGATCCAATTCCGTCGCTTGAACAGGAGGTACAGAACGACTGAGCAACACAGCCGACCTGACCTGCGGCTTGAGGTTGAAAAGCACCTACTCAGTCCTGCGCTTCCGCCTCCTGCTCCCTCTCCTGGTCGGGCGCGTCGTTGTGCGCAAGGTGTCCGACCGCGGAGTAGGCCTTGCTCAGCTTGTCGTTCAGGTCGCCGGCTCCGAGGCCGCGGGGCGCCCCTGGCCCGGGCTGCACGGCAGCCCGGGCCAGGGCATCCTGCCCATGTGAGGCCGCGCGTTCCCAGCAAGCCTCGCCCACGGAAGCCCGCTGGGCCCGACAGGAGGATCACACAGTGACCAAGAACCTCGACGGCATGGCCGCCCAGGACGGCGCACGTGTGCCGCCTGAGCACATCCCAACCGCCGTCACCGCAGGAACCCTCCTCTACAGCGACGGCGCGACGCAGACCTTCGACCCCGACGGAGCCACCCGCTACCTCGAGGCCGGGCGCCGGACGGAGGGGACGTGGACCGTAGACGAGAGCGGCCACTTCAGCTCCTTCTGGCCGCCCTCCTACCGGGCCTCCTACGATCTCCGATGGGTAGTGGAGCAGGGCCAGGTCGTCGGCCTCCGGTTCACGGACCTCAACAGCGGAGCCCGCTTCGACGGCCGCTACCAGTAACGACTGGGTCGGCGATTGAAGCCGGGACCTGCTCTCCTGGCGGTTCGGCTGGTGGTTGATCAGCAGGTGCTCTGTCGGGCGAGCACCAGTTCGGTGCTGTGGGAGGGCTGGGTGGCCCGCTGGGCGGCGCGGTCGGAGACCACTCCCGCGATGGCGCTGTATGTCTCGGCGCAATCTTCGCGGCGCCCGTGTAGCGCTGCAGTGGCCGCCACTGTCGCATTTCGGCGTTGGCGTGCTCGACGACGATGCGGCGGGAGGACTGGCGGCGGCGCATCTCGCGCCAGGCCCGCTTGTCGCCTTCCGGCGCGTCGTCCTTGGGCTTCTTCGGCGGGGCGGTGACCTGGCCGGGGAACTCGTTGGCCAGGCCTCGGTAACCCTCGTCGACCTCGGCTTTCACCTTCAGGTGGAGGCGCAGTTGCTCGGCGATGCCCTCGGTGCCCACGGCAGTCTGGTCGTGCATGCGCCCCGGCCGGTCAGCGCCGTTCCACAGGGTGCGGCCCTGGTGGTCGCTGATGATGGTGTTCTGTTTCTTCTTGCCGGAGACGAACGCGCGGCGTCCGGGCCGGTGGGCCCGCGGTCGGCGGACCTGCTGAAAATCTTGTTGTGGGGCTGTCCGGCCTGGGCCGGGGCGGCCCCTTTTCCGATACCCCAAGAACCCGGCAGGCCAGGCGGTGCGGGACATGGTGCTGGGCCCTCTGATTACCGATGAACGCGGGCTCGCCCGGCTCGGGTTGCTGGATGGCATGCCCGCTTGCACGGACATGAAGAGCCGGCCCTCGTCGAAGACTGCGACGTCACCGCGCTCGACGCCCCGTTCCACGACGAGGGGAACATCGCTACGGCGGGCGGCTGCCTCGCGTCACAGTATCTCGCCACGTGGGTGATCACCCGAATGCTCGGGGAGGACGCCGCGCGGGACGTCATCGGCTACGTAGCTCCGGTCGGCGAGAATCAGGAGACCGTCGAGCGCGCCATGCACGCCGTCCACGCGGGCGAGGTTGCACTGTGCTGACGCCCCGCGAATCCTCTGGGTTGCCGCTTCGTCGTCCAAGACTCAAACCACCGCAAAGTTGCGGTCATCAGGACGCGGATGACCGCGTCTGTCTCCGTGATCGCGAAGACTGTCACGCAGGAGAGCCACAAGGGTGCGCCCCCATGGCTCACTGAGTCCGGCCTTGTTCTTACTGGCTATCTCGCCCCATTCGACCCCACCCTGCCACGCCGTCGGCACGTAGAGGCTTGGGCTGCCACGGGGCGAGAGATCGGGGCCCGTAAGCTGGCCGCGAATCAGGCCTGGGCCTTCGTCCTTGGAGCGGGTAACGGGAATCGAACCCGCGCTCTGAGCTTGGGATCACTGCGCTTCTTCACTCGGATTCCGGTCTGACCTGTGACAACGGTGCCACGGCGAGCCCTTACCGACCTGTCGGGCACGTGCTCGATTCTAGGTAGGTCCGGACCACTCAGGGAGCCCACTGGCGGGGGACGACATAGCATGGCAGACCCGGACGAAAGGGTCACTGTCATGCCCCGAGCGATCTGGCGCGGCGCCATCAGCTTCGGCCTGGTCACCATCCCCGTTCCAGGTCGTCGCAGCCGCCGAATCCCGCGACATCACCCTGCACCGCGTCCACGAGAAGGACGGGGCTGAGCGATGACAGGAATACCGAGATGACCGCCTCGTACGAAACCATCAAGACCAGGCTGGACGGCAACGTCCTGTCCGCCACGTTCAACGCACCGCCGATGAACCTCATCGGTCCCGAGGTCGTGCGGGACCTGGTCGCACTGCTCGAGGAACTGTCACACCCGACCGCCCCACGCGTGGTGATCTTCGACAGTGCGGACGCCGACTTCTTCTTCCCGCACGTCGACATGACGAAAGTCCCCGAGTACACCGCTGAGGCCGCCAAGGCCGGAGGCCCCGGCGATGCCTCCCTGGGAATGCTGTTTCGCAAGCTGAGCCAGCTCCCGGCTGTCACCATCGCCAAGCTGCGCGGCCGTGCCCGGGGAGCGGGCAGTGAGTTCCTCCTTGCCTGCGACATGCGCTTCGCCTCCCGGGAGAACGCCATCCTGGGCCAGCCCGAAGTGGGAATCGGAACACCCCCCGGCGCGGGCGCGATCCAGCACCTCACCCGTCTGCTGGGCCGGGGCCGTGCCCTCGAAGCCGTGCTGACGTCGTCGGACTTCGACGCCGACCTCGCCGAACGCTATGGATGGGTCAATCGTGCGGTCCCTGACGCCGAACTGGACGAGTTCGTAGCAGGCATCGCCGCGCGCATGAGCGGCTTCCCCCGCGATGCGCTGATCGCAGCCAAGTCGGCAATCAACGCCATCAGCCTGCCAGCTCCTGCCGAAGTACGCGCAGACGCCGCACTGTTCCAGCAACTCGTCCGAGGCGAGGGAGTACAGCAGCGCACGGCTGAGCTGTTCAAGCACGGCTTCCAGACCCGTGGTGCCACCGAACTCGGCCTCGGAGACGCCCTGGGCGACTTGAAGGCCGTCGACTGATGAAGAACTGCCGTGAGGTCGGTGGAGTCTCAATGGCTGAGGCAAGCCAGAGGGCCTCGTCAAGTTGATGCCCCTGGCCGGCCGTAGGGCTTGAACCTGTGGCCCCATCCTTATCAGGTCGATCACGAGGGGTCGGCGACGTCGGTCAACCGGCGGTGGTCCTCGGCTGATCGTCCGCTGAGGTTCGGCGCTGACCGCCGCCGTCCGGGCCTGGTGGTGTCAGGCGTTGATGTCAGCCGCCACAGGCGCACTTGACAAGTTCGCCACTCACCCTCTCAAGCTGCGGCACGGTCATCACTCCGGGCAGCCCCGCCGACGGACGGAGACTCAGCGGCGGGTGAGCCACCGGCCTACGCCGATCACCGCGGTGATCAGGACGGCCAGGACGACCGCAATCGCGATCTTCGTACCCGTGTCCATGACGTTGAACAGCGGCGGTGACTGGCGGAACGCGTCGATCATGTCCGTCACCGCGGACGGCGGTGGCGAGGTCCGGCTCGAAGGACCCCGGGAACCGCTGTCCCCGCCCTCGTGCGCACCCGACGGTCTCCTGAACCACTTCCGAAGGCGCTCGAGAACGAAGAAGTCGCAACGTCGCTGGACCTCGCCCTCAGCACCCTGCCGCCCACACACTGGGCCATCGAAGCCATGCTCGATGCCGCCTTCAAACCGAGCCAGAACCGGCAACCCGTCGGCCACTAACACGGGTCACGAGGCGCCCGTCGGCGGCCTGCGGCTGCGGCTGCGGCTGCGGCTGCGGCAGCACGGCGCAGCCGCCCCGCATCAACATCCCCGCAGTTCAGAGTGTCGTACAAGGCAGCGCCCCTGCACCGACGCGAGCGAGTCAACTTCTCGGCCGCAAACGACCCAGCCTGTTGGCTCTGTCGTTTGCGCCTTGTCGCGCTCCCGACTGCCCCCTACGACAGGGCGGTCACGGGTCGCATCTACCAGCGAAAGGTGGCGTTCAGGTCCTTTGCGGTACGGGTCCGTTGACCAGAACCCACGCCGAGCGTGCGCGGTTGCGCACGTTGACCCCGGCGACGTGGTCGGCGGGGCCAGCGAGCCCGCACCGACGACAGCAGAAGGCGTCCCGGACGGGACGATTGCGCCTCGCCGTGTGCCCGCATCTGGGGCACATCTGCGAGGTGTAGCGGGCGTCCACCCAGATCACCGGCACCCCGGCCCACCGAGCCTTGTACCGAATGTGCTCTTCGAGCTGGTGGAACGGCCAGGAGGAGAGCGTGGCCCGCTGGTCGCGAGAAGGCCGTACCCGGTCACGGATGCCACTCAGTTCTTCGAGGGCGATGCCGCGTCCGGTGCTCCCCCAGAGCTTCGCCTGGGAGGCACCCCCAGCGACGGCCACGATCTCCTTACTGATCCTGTGATTGACATGAGTAGCGTGCCGGGCCTCGCGGCGCGCCCGGCGTTTGGCCCGCCTGGTGGCGGAGCGGGTCTGCTTCGCCTGCAACTCGGCCCGCTTGCGGGCGTGCCAGCGCCGGTAGCGGCCAAGACGGCGGCCCTGGTAGTTGTCCCCGTCGGACGTGGTGGCGAGGTTGGCGATGCCCCGGTCCACACCGATCCAGTCCGCCGGGTGGGTGTTGAGCGGGGCCTCCGGGATCTCGCAGGTGGCGATCAGGAACCACATGCCGGCCCGGTGCACGAGATCCGACTCGCCCCGCCGGTATTTCTCGAGCATCGCCAACTGGCCGGGGTGCCCGGTGTACCGGACGTTCTTGATCCGCCCGGCCACGGTCCAGATGCTGATGGTCCGCGCGTCGTGCTGCCACGACAGGATCCGGTCGTCGTAGGGCTGGGCCGCATCGGGGCGGAAGACGACCGGCTTCTACTCCGCACGCCTGCGCCGCCTCGACCCGTTCGGGCCGAGGTTTCCCGCCCGGATGTTCCCCCGCAACGTGGCGTAGGCGTCCACGACCTTCTTCACCACCCGCACGGCCGGCTGGGCAGCGAGCCCGAACTCCGACTTCAAGCGGGCGTAGACGAGCTTCTGCAGCTCGTTGCGAGAGGTGGTGCCCGTCTCGTACGCGACCACCGATACCGCATCAGCCGCCCGGTTGCACACGCGCAGGGTCGCCGCCAAAGCCGCCGCCACCTCCGGCGACGGCAACAGCTTCACCTGCACCACGACCTTCACCCCTTCAACCTAACCGCCACCACTGACAACAGCCGAAAGCACAGGTCACGACCAATGCGACAGAGATCTCCGCCGCTCCGCGGCTCCGCTCCAAGGACCCATTCCTCCCCGGCCTGAAGGCCGGGGCATCCTGGGAGAAGTCAGGTGAAGAGGCCGCCTTGCCACTGACCGACACCATGTCTGCCGCCGCCCCGTCATGAGGAGTACAGAGGCGAGCGGAGGCGAAGACCGTGAGGGCCGCTACGGTGAAGCCGTCTTCCGTCCGGAACAGGCGGGCGAGGACGAGCGCATCGACCTCGGCGCACTGGCCTACGACGACACGACCCTGACGCGGCTCACGGAACTGGGCGCCGGCCCGGGCTGGCACTGTCTGGACGTCGGTGCCGGCACCGGCTCCGTGGCGCGACTCCTGCTGAGCCGGGCCGGTGTGGCGGACGTACTCGCCGTCGACCGCGACGTGCGCTTTCTCACCGACCGTCCCTTCCCGGGCCTCACCGCCATGGAGGCGGACATCACCGACCCGGCCTTCGATCCCGGTCGACCCGGTCGGTTCCAGCTGGTCCACGCACGCTTCGTCGTCATGCACCTGCCCTCCCCGGAGAAGCTGATCACCAAGCTGAGCGGCCTCGTCGCCCCCGGTGGAGTCCTCGTCCTCAGCGACGCGATCGACCTGACCACGGAAACGGCGCCCATCACCCCGTACACCCGGGTCATGCGGGCGATGTGGCAGGGCCTCCGCGGCACCATCGGCACGGACATCACCTGGGTGACGCACTGCCCGCAGCTCCTGCGCACGGCAGGACTCACCTCCGTGGCCGCCGAGATCCATGTGCCTCCGCTGCTGCCCGGCAGCCCCATCAGCCGCTTCTGGGCCGACACATGGGAGCGCGCACGGGAGGCGATCGTGGCCACCGGGCTGGTCGACGACGAGGCGATCGACGCAGCGAGGTGCTATCTGGACTCGCCCGACTGTGCCGCATTGTCACCAGGGATGATCACCACATGGGGATGGAAGCCCGCGGATGCAGCATGGAGGGCTCCGCAGGGATAGTGGCGCTGCCCACCCGGCGCGGCGCACGCATGCGTACGCCTCTTGTCCAGTCGGGGCCGCACGCGTGAGCTGCTGCCCGCGGGGCCGCCCGGGTGCCGCGAGCGCGGACGACGGGACAGCCGTCGGCCACGGGCCCGGCATCTGCCGGGTGTGCTGCGCGTGCGTGCGCGCCTGCCGACGATCAGTTGACGGCATCGGGTCCGCTGTCGGCGAACCCGCCTGGGTGCTCGGTGTTCGCCTGCTTGGGTGTCGGGATGGAGATCTTGGTTCTGGGCGGAACAGCGTGGGTGGGCCGTGAGCTCGCGAGGCAGGCGATCGAGCGCGGTCATCGGGTGACGTGTCTGGCTCGAGGCACGAGCGGTGAAGTCGCGGACGGAGCGACACTGGTGGCCGCCGACCGGCGCGACCCTACGGCGTACAGGCCGCTGCTCGACCGTGAATGGGATGCGGTCGTCGAGGTGTCCTGGCAGCCGGGCTTCGTGCGCGGGGCGCTCGCTGCCATGGGCGCCAGGGCCAGGCACTGGGCCTATGTCTCGTCGATAAACGCCTACGCCTCCCACGCCACGCCGGACGCGGACGAGTCCGCGGCCGTCCTTGCTCCGACCGACCGAGGCGAGGTCGACCGCGCGTTGTACGGAGAGGCGAAGGTCGCCTGCGAGCAGGAGTCGGCGGCCGTCGTGGGCGACCGCCTCCTCATCGCACGCGCCGGTCTCATCGGCGGCCCCGGCGATCACAGCGGACGCTCCGGCTACTGGGCGGCCCGTGCCGCACGCGATCCGCAGGGGCCGATGCTGGTTCCCGATGCACCGGACATGCCGACGCAGGCAGTGGACGTGCGGGACCTCACGGCCTGGCTGCTCGACGCCGCGGAGACGGAGACCGTCGGCACGTACGACGCTGTCGGTCCGGTCGTTCCGTTCAGGGAGTGGATCGAGCTGTCCCGCTCCGTTGGCGGGCACACCGGTCGGGTGGTCACCGCCGACTCGGCGTGGCTGCTCGCGAACGGCGTAGCCCAGTACATGGGGCCCGAGTCGCTGCCGATGTGGCTGGTCGAGCCGGGTTCGGAAGGCTGGTCGGCCCGGAACGGCGCCGCGGCGCGCGCCGCAGGGCTCCGTCATCGGCCCCGGGCGGAGCTGCTGGCCGACACGGTGCTCTGGGAACGCGAGCAGGGGCTGGACCGGGAACGACGAGCCGGCCTCAGCGCCCAGCGCGAGCGCGAGCTGCTCGACGCTCTCGGCTGACAGCTCTGGCCTCCCCCTGTTCGCGCCACGCCTCGAGGCGACGCCGCTTGGTGCCTGGTCGATGTGAGGTGGGAACGCAACGTCGAGGCGCCTGGTGAGCCGGTGCGTCACCCACGATCAGCAGGGCATCTCGCTGCGGCACGAGCGCCAGGGCGAGACCTGCTTGGCAGCATGGTGTCGCGGGATGCGTCTTGCCTGACTCGAGCTGAGGGCGAGGCTGCGGCTGCGGGCGAGGCCTGCGGCTGCGGCTGCGGCTGCGGACAAAGAATGCGGCAGTGCCTCGCAAGGGCCCGCCCTGCAAGGCGTCCGCGGCATCGACCGTCGTCGGGTGCCCGGACGCGTGAGGGCACGGAACCGTGCGAAAGCCGGGTCGCCGGTCATCGTCGTGCGCAGAGGAACACCCGGACCCCAGCTGCGGGACCCGCAACTGGGGATGGGGCACTTCGCAGGCTCGCCCGACGACGCCGCCCGATGACACCGTGATGGCGCCGGCCTATATGAGCTCGGGAAGGAGGTCGGCGACCTGGGCGGCGAACTCGTCCGGTGTGACGATCTCGAGGTTGAGCTGCTCGGCCTTGGTGCGCTTGGACCCGGCGCCCTCGCCCGCGACGACGAGGCTGGTTCTCTTGGAGACGCTGGAGGACGACTTGCCTCCGGCGCGTTCGATGAGCTCGTTCATCTGGTTGCGGGTGAGGTCCGCGAGTGGGCCGGTCATGGCGCCGGTGACCACCACGGTCATGCCGACCAGCGGTCCCGCAGGAGCGTCCGGCTCGTCGGGATCCGCGCCGGGAGCGGCAGGGGCGGGGGTGGCGACGCCGGGTTCGGTCATGTTCACCCCGGCGGCGATGAGCCTGTCGACGACCGGTGCGAGTTCGGCGAGCTCCGCGACGATCACCGGGGCCTTCTCGACACCGATGCCCTCCACCTGCTGCATCGCCTCGGCGTCCGCCTGCCGGATCGCCTCCATGGTCGCGAAGTGGCGGGCGATACGACGGGACATCGAGCGGCCGGTGCCACGGACGCCGAGCGCGCACAGCACTCGGTTGAGCGGGCGGCCCTTGGCCTGCTCGATCGCGGCCAGCAGGTTGTCGGTACTGGTCGCGCCCATGCGGTCCAAGCCGAGCAGTTGGTCGCGGGTGAGCGTGAACAGGCCGGCGATGTCGGCGACCAGGCCGGCGTCGACGAGTTGCACCACCCGGGTGGTGCCCAGGCCTTCGATGTCGAGCTGGTCCCGGCCTGCCGCGTAGGAGAGGGAGGCGACGAGGTGGCAGTTGCGGCCGCGTTCGCAGCGCCACCGCTGCTCGCTGGTGTCGATCCCGGAACCGCACTGCGGGCACACCTCCGGGAAGGCGATGGGCTGTTCGGCGCCGGTGCGCAGATGGGCGACGGGGGCTTCGATGCGCGGGATGATGTCGCCCGCCTTGTAGACCATGACCTGGTCGCCGATGCGCAGGTCGCGGCGGGTGATGTCGGCCGGGTTGTGGAGGGTGGCGTACGTGACGGTGGAGCCGTCGATCTCGACCGGTTCCAGGACCGCGCGCGGTGCGATGATCCCGGTGCGGCCCACCGCCCATTCCACGTCCAGGAGCCGGGTGATCTTCTCGACAGCGGGCAGCTTGTACGCGATCGCCCACCGGGGCGCACGGGACCCGGATCCGGCGGCCTGCTGGTCTTCCGCCAGGTCCGCTTTGATGACGATCCCGTCGATCCCGAACGCCAGCTCGGCGCGGAGGGCGGCGATCTCCTCGACGCGGGCAAGGACCTCGTCGGTCGTGGTCACCGTGCGGCCCGGCACCGCGGTGTCGGCCGCTGTGTGCACGCCCAGTGCGGCGGCGTACTCGATCAGCTCACCATGCGGGAGCCGTTCCAGGCGCTCCGCAAGCGGTGCGTCGGTTGCGGGCAGCGCCAGCAGTCCGTAGGCGAAGAACGTCATCTCCACCGTGTACGCCCGGTCCTTCGCTCGCAGGGTGCCGGCCGCGGCGTTGCGCGGGTTCGCGAACGGCTCTCCCCCGTGCTGGACGCGGGTGGTGTTCGCGGTCTCGAACTGGTCGGTGGTCATCAGCACCTCACCGCGCAGCTCCAGGCTGACCGGCTCGGTGAGCCGACCGGGCAGGCCGACGACGGTACCGGTGGCGTGCGAGACGTCCTCACCGGCGGTCCCGTCTCCTCGGGTGATCAACCGGGTCAGGCGACCGTTCTCGTAGCGGGCGGCGATCGCCAGGCCGTCGAGCTTGGGCTCCACGCTCCACTGGGCGACGGGCCTCCCGATCCGCCGCTCGAGCGAGGCGGCCCAGGCGGTGAACTGCTCGGCGGAGAAGACGTTGTCCAGTGACAGCATCGCCGTGGTGTGCGGGACGTCCCCGCCGACGGCGCCGCCGGCGACCTTCCCTGTCGGCGAGTCCGGCAGCACCTGGTCGGGGTGCTCCGCCTCCCAGTGCCCGATCGCGCGTACCAGCTGGTCGTACGCGGCGTCGTCGAGGTCGCTGTCGCCGCCCGTGTAGTACGCGGCCGCTGCCTTCTGTGCGTCCTCGACCGCCTGCGTGTACGCGGCAGCATCGGCAAGGACCGGAGTCGTTGTCATGGGTGTCATCGTGCCGGGTCGCACTGACAATCGAGTTCGGCCGGCCCGCGAGGGGGATCACCGTCTGGTCGCCGATCCCTCACTTGCACGCGAGCGATCGGAGCTTGGTCCCCGGGCGTCGGCGGTGAGGTCACGGCCGAAGTCGTGTCGTGTCGTGTCGTGTCGCCTCGCAGTCCTCCCCCCTTCCCATCAGACCGGTCGAGCCCCTGTGCCAGTGCCCTGCGGGATGATGACCGCCGTGAACACCGAGACACTCATAGAGGTCTGGCAGCGGCTTCTCACCGACCCTCACAAGTCGTGGGTGCTGTTCGAGCACGGCACCTGTGTCGTGCTGACCGCTCCGGACGGAGAGCTTGCCGAGCAGGGTCGATCACCCCGAAGTCCGCTGCCGGTGATCCGACACGGACAGGGCCGAACTCCTCGAGGATCCCTTTCTGCGGGGGATTCATCGACCGCAGCGACCCCGACGCGGTGGTCGTCCACCCCGGCTACCTCGATGGCGTGTGGACGAAGAAGTCATGGACGGACCAGGGGATCCGCGACAAGGTCGGGGCCACACACCTTCCGCTGCCCACACTGCTCAACGCCTTCCTCGACGCGGGCCTGGCGCTCGAACGGATCGGCGAACAAGGTGCCCCCACCCCGGTCGTCATGACGGTCACGGCACGCAAGGCCGGATGACGCGCTCAGCCGTGCGATCCGTCGGCCTGAGGTGATCCTTCCGGTCAACGGCGCTTTTTGATCGCAGCCGCCCCTCAGGTGCCGGAACGGGAGCCGGTGCTGGGGCGTGCGCATGTTCGGACGGGCTCCTCCACCGCTGGGGAGGTGATCGGGAGCGAGACCCGGAACCGGGTGTCGCCGGGGCTGGATGCCACGCGGATGTCGCCGCCGTGTTTGTTCACCACGATCCGGTAGGAGATGTCCAGCCCCAGACCGGTCCCCTCGCCCACAGGTTTGGTGGAGAAGAAGGGCTCGAAGATGCGCGGTCGGACCTCCGGGTCGATGCCCGTGCCGGTGTCCCTGACCTCCACGAACACATGGACGTCGTCGTGCCAGGTGGCGAGTGTCAGGGTGCCGCTGCCGTCCATCGCGGCCAGCGCGTTGTCGATGAGGTTGGTCCACACCTGGTTGAGCTCCGCACCGTAGGCGGGGACGCGCGGAACGTCGCGGTCGTACTCCTTCACCACACGCACGTCCTCGGGGAACTTGGCCTGAAGCATCACGAGGGTGGCGTCGAGGAGTTCGTGGACGTCGACGGGCTGCTGGGCGGAGCGGTCGAGCTGGGAGTACTGGCGGGCTGCATCGACGAGTCCGGAGATGCGCTGGACCGCGTCCTCGATCTCGCCCATCAGCAGTTCGGTGTCCACGGTGTAGGTCAGCCAGCCGACCGCGGCCCGGCGGTTGTCCTCCGACAGGTTGTCGGTGGCCTCGGCCAGCCATTCGGCGTCGATGCCGCCGGAGACCAGAACGGGAGCGACGTCCCAGGCGTTGTCGATCCCTGCGCTCTCGAGCCAGTCGCCGAGTTCGTCCTCGGCGTCGGCCGCCTCGATCGCCGACAGCGAAGGCGCGCTGATGGCCCGGCGCACCGCGGCGTCCTGCATTTCGACCAGCTGGTGCAGGCGCGTGCCGTCCACCCGGCCGTCGGCGATGAGCGCCAGTTTGCGTCGCATTTTCGACACTCGGTCGCGCAGGGTTTCCGTGGCGCGCACGGCAGCCGCCGCCGGATTGTTCAGCTCGTGGGTCAGGCCTGCGGTCAGTGAGCCGAGGGCGACGAGCCGCTCGCGCTCACCGACGATGATGTCGCTGGCGCGTGTCCCGAGAAACATTCCCTCGAGCAGGTGCAGGGCCATCGGGAACCAGGTCCTCACTGCGGTGGCGAACTCGGCAGCGGGCAGAACGAAGAGCTCCGTTTCGGTGATCGCGCGCATGGTGTGGGAGTAGGCCTGGTCCACGCGGTCGCCGAGGTAGGCCTGTACGGCACCTCCGTAGGCGCCTCTCTGGTCGGTACGGCCGAGCTCGATCTCGTCACCGTGCACCAGCCGGCTGAGCGCGACGGCACCATGGAGCAGTACGAAGAAGCACGTCGCGTTCTCCCCCTGTGCATAGACGGCCTCCGACGCCTCGCGCACCTCGACGCGTCCGCGCTCGGCCAGCCAGGACAGCTGCTCGGCGTCGAGCGCCTCGAAGAGGAAAAGAGTGCCCAGCTCGTCCGGGGTCAGCGTGGTGCGAGGGGTCGGGGCGGTCATTGCGCCTCCAGGTAGCGGTGCACGAGCGTCACTGCCATGGCTCCCTCGCCCACCGCCGAGGCGACCCGCTTGACCGACTCGGCACGTACGTCCCCGGCGGCGAAGACGCCGGGCACGCTGGTCTCGAGGTGGTACGGGGCGCGCACGAGCGGCCACCGGGGCGAGCGGCCCCCTGCCGCAGGCAGGTCGGGACCGGTCAGGACGAACCCGCGTTCGTCGCAGGCCACCAGGCCGCCCAGCCACTCGGTCTGCGGTTCGGCGCCGATGAACACGAACAGCCAGGAAGCGTCGACGGTCGTGGTGCTGCCGGTGCGGTTGTCGCGCAGGGTGAGCCGCTCCAGATGGCCCTCGCCGGTGCCGGCGTCCACCTCGGTACAGGGGTGGACTTCGATGGTGGGCGAGGCCTCGATCTGCTGGATCAGGTAGTGGGACATCGAGCGGGTGAGGTCGGGACCACGCACCAGCAGGTGGACGCGCTTCGCGTAGCGCGAGAAGTACACGGCTGCCTGCCCTGCCGAGTTGGCGCCACCGACGATGTACACATCGTCGCCACGGCAGTTGGCCGCTTCGAAGGCTGCGGAGCCGTAGAAGACGCCGGCGCTCGTGTAGGCGTCGAGGTTCACTCCCGCGAGGCGCCGGTAGGAGACCCCGGTGGCGAGGACGACGGTGTGCGCGCCGATCGACGTGCCGCCGGCGAACCGCAGCACGCGTCCTGCTCCCGCGGCCTCCAGCGCCACCACCTCGGTCGCGCTGAGGATCTCGGCGCCGAAGCGGGCCGCCTGCCGCCGTGCGCGGTCTGCCAGCTGCGCTCCGGACACCCCGTCCGGGAAGCCCAGGTAGTTCTCGATGCGGCTGCTCTGTCCCGCCTGGCCCCCGGTTGCGCTGCGCTCGACCAGTACCGTGCGCAGCCCTTCGGAGGCCGCGTAGACGGCTGCGCCCAGACCGGCCGGGCCCGCTCCGATGACGACGACGTCGTAGAAGTCGGCGGCGGGGCTCGTGCTCAGACCGACGTGCTCGGCGAGTTCCGCCTCCGTGGGGGCGTGGAGCACCTTTCCGTCGGAGGTGACGACCAGCGGGACGTCCGCGGTGGTGAGGCCCGCAGCCTGTAGCAGCTGGACACCTTCGGGCTCGTCGGCGGCGATCCACCGGTAGGGGACGAGGTTGCGCGCGAGGAACTCGCGTACGCCGAAAGAGGGCGCGGACCAGCGGTGGCCGACGACCCGGGTCTCGGGAGCCTCCAGGTCGGGGGTCGCGTCCCAGAGATCCAGCAAGGTGTCGAGGACGGGATAGAGATTTTCCTCCGGTGGGCTCCACGGCTTCATGAGGTAATGGTCGAGGTCCACGACATTGATCGCGTCGATGGCCGCCCCGGTGTCCGCGTATGCGGTCAGCAGCACCCGCCGCGCCTGCGGAAAAAGATCCATGGCGGCTTCCAGGAACTGGACGCCGTTCATGGTGGGCATGCGATAGTCGGCGATCATCACGGCCACCGCTTCGCCTCGCAGTTTGACCTCGCGCAGGGCTTCCAGGGCCTCGTCGCCCGAGGACGCACGCAACACGCGGAACCGGTCACCGTACCGGCGCCGCAGGTCACGGGCGATGGCCCGGGAGACCCCTTGATCGTCGTCGACGGACAGGATCGTCGCTCTTGCCATCACTTCATCATGCGCCCGCGGCGGCCTTCATGCCTACCAGCCGCCCAACCACCGAGGGCCGTGCCTGCCTGCGCCGTCTTCGGAGCGGCGCAGTCGGCACGCGCGCCCGGTATTGGCGGTACCAGGCGACGCGGCTGTCGGGCAGGTCCCGTCCGCCCCTGCCCGCGCGGCCGCAGCCGGGCCGAGAGCATTCCACACTGGTTGAGGGTTCACCTATGCGTGACTGTGGAGGGGACAGTGTCCCCGGACCTCACTTCCCGCTTGGGGAAGATCGTCCGGCTGAAGCACCACGGACCCCTTCGCGGCGAGGCGACCGCCCGACACCGACTCACAACACACGGCCCGTGGACGGGCGCAACGCCGGCCGGGCGCACAACGTCCGCACTTTCACTCGTTGTAGGGAACAAAGTGGCCTTCCACGGCGGTCGCCCGACGCAGGGATGTGCCATCCGCCGTACAACACCCGTACTCTGCAGTCACAACACCGAGCATCTCAAGATGCCCGCCCTCGCGTTTCAGGAGCACACCATGACAACGGCAGCCATCGCAGCGGACAGCATCGAGGCAACAACTGCCCTGCTGGAGGCGGAACTTCCCCAGCTGGAAGAGCAGCAACAGGCGCTGGAGGAAGAACTTGCCGCGGTCTCGGAACGGTTGGAGTCGGTCCGCAGTGCCCTGACGGCACTGAGCGCCCTGTCCGCCACCGCCATCCCGAAGCCCCGCACTGCCGAGTCCGACGCCCACGCCGGAGCGGAGGCAGGGGCGACCCCGGTCGAGCCGGCCGCCGAAACGGAACCCGCACCGGAGCCGGTCGCGGTCGAAGGCACGACGGAACCCGCACCGGAGCCGGTCGCGGTCGAAGGCACGACGGAACCCGCACCGGAGCCGGTCGCGGTCGAAGGCACGCCGGTGGTCGACGACGCAGCGGCTCCGCAGAAGGCAGCAGCCCCCCGCAGGACCCGCAAGACCAGCGCCGACACGAAGAAGAACGCCTCGTCCAAGGCGGGCGACACGTCGGCCACCGCAGGCCGCCAGGCGAAGGAGTCCACCACCGCCAAGGCGACGAAGGCCAAGCAGACACGGGGCACCGCTCCCGCTGCAGCCCTTCAGGACGCCGGCGGTCTCACCGAGCAGGTGATCGCCGTCCTGGCCCGCCACGCCGACACCCCGCTGCGCGCCCGGGACGTGGCACAGTCCATCGGCCGCGACGACACCACGGGCAGCATCAACGCGGTCCGCAGCACCCTCGACCGCCTCGTCGCCACCTCCCGTGCCCACCGTGCCGGCCGCGGGCTCTACCAGTTCCCCGCCGCCTGAGCATTGCGACCGACCTGGCCTCACCACCAACAGCTCCGGGCGCTTGGGCGGCGGGACCGCCACCTCCACGGCCGTCCTTGTCGCGCGGGTGATGCGGCGGTGCCGCGGCTCGGCGGGCGCGCACCGGCAGTGGTCACTGGATCGGGTAGGTACCGGTTTGGACGGGCGGCAGGCTCAAGTGCGCCAGGTCGGGGGGCGCCGGAGTCGTCAACGGCCACAGCGGTGCCGCCTCCCCGTCGGCGGCCGCTGCCGGGGCGTCGGTCAGCCTCATGCGCTCGCGCAGACGTCCGTAGAAGTCGGTGGGCCCGAGCCGTACCGCTCGTAGCGGGCGCGGCGAGGCGTACACGCCGATCCACTCTCCGGGGCGGAGCACGCCGCGCAGCTGGCCGTCGATGCTGACCGCCGCATGACCTGAGCGTTCGAGGAGGCGTAGGGCGATGGGTTCGTCGGGGGCCGCGATGACGGAACGGTTGAAGGCCATGTGGGGAGCGACGGGGGTGAAGACCAGTGCCGCGGCGCGCGGCGAGATGACCGGTCCGCCGGCGGCGAAGCTGTAGGCGGTCGAGCCGGTCGGGGTGGCGACCATGACCGCGTCGGCGGAGTACGAGGCCAGCAGCCGGCCCGCGAGGTAGACGCCCACCGACACCTGGTGATCGCGCGCCAGCTTCTCCAGGACGACGTCGTTGAGCGCGGTCGCATTCAAGGCGATGCCCCAGCCGCCGCCCTTCTCGCACTCTGCGCGCACACGCGGTGGCGGCAGGAGCGGGCCCCGGCCGTAGCGCATCAGCGCTTCCATGCCTTCGGGCAGTTCCAGCGCGCACGAGGCGCGCATGGTGAGCAGCATGCGGCTCTCCGTGTTGCAGCGTTCCTCGTGGACGGCGTCCAGGGCCAGTCGTACGTCCTGGGCGGGTACCTCGGTCAGGAAGCCGACGCGTCCGAGATCGACACCGAGCACAAGGGCATCGTGCTCAGCGGCCAGGCGGGCGCCGCGCAGGAATGTGCCGTCTCCCCCCAGGGTCACGATGAGGTCGGGGTCGCCTGCGGCATCGAGATCCTCCTGGGCGCTGTGCCGCTGTTCGCCGTCGTGCCACACGTCGATGTCCGTGCAGCGGACGCCGTGGCTGTCACACCACGAACGAACGACCCGAGCCGCGTCGACAGCCTCAGGGCGCCCTTCGTGGACGACGAGTCCGACTCGTGCCACTGCCATGTTCAGCCTCCTCGTGTGGGCGACGCGATGTCCTTGAGGATCGTGTGTCGTCGCAATGCCTTGGGTCAGGGTTCGGCTTCGGTGTGGTGTGTGTGGTGCGGTGTGCGGCTGTCGGGATGGTCGTGGCCAGTGTGCATCCGTGCGTGCCGTCATCACCGGTGACACGGCGAGGGTGGACCGGACCTGGAGCGTTCGCTCGCCGGGTGGCGTCTCTGCGGCATGGATCTTCAGGGAGCCGCACAGGCCGGAGACCCGGTCCCACGGGGACCAACTGATCGTTTCACCCGGACCCGGACGGCTGCCGGTGCCTGACCGGGCCGCGCCGGCCGGCATCGTCTACATTCTGCGCCCGGGAGAGGCCTGGCGCGACGCGCCGAGCCAGGTCACGGGTTGCACGGGCGCGACCGTCCGGCGCCCGGCTGCGCGACTGGTCCGAGGCCGACGTCCGGCCCCGCCCGGACAAGGTGCACGGCCGGGGTGCTTCACCCGGATCACCGGCCTGAGCTGCACATGTTGTGATCATCCGTGCTGGTGCCGTTCGACCGAGGCCGACGATCACGGCTGGTCGCGAGGAGGGACGACAAGGGGTGGGCCATGAAGACCGCACGACCGCACTCGCCGACATCGCGGCGGACCTGCCGCCGCCGCACCTCCGAGTCGTCAACGACGACTGGGGACCGGATCCGGTTCAGCTGACCGTTCGGCTTGACGCCGAGGGACGGCTGGCCGAAGCAACCGCCGACGCTCGTGTCACGCCGCACCGAAGAACTGGCTGCACAAGGGCCGACCCAAAGGACGGTTCGCGTTCCTCGGGTCGTCATCGGTGACCGTCTCGACCAGTTCGGGAAGGCCGTCAACAGCGCCATCCAAAAGACGGGGTACGTCGTCAACCGGCACGCCCTCTCACTGATCACCGGCAAGTCCGACTCGGTCGCCTTCCTGCTGACGGAGCCGCAGGAGCGGTTCTTCGGGGACCCCGACTTCAATGTGCTCCTGCGCTCCTGCACCCAGGCGCTGGCCGACCAGGACATTCCGCTGCTGCTGATCGCGGGCACCGAGGACGAACGCCGCCGCGATCTGCGGTACATCGAGGCCGGGCACGTGGACGGCGTTCTGCTGGTCTCCAGCCACTCGGGTGATCCCGTGGCCGGCGAGCTGGTCGCCGCGGGCATCCCCGTGGTCGCCTGCGGCAAGCCCATCAGGCAGCAGGCGAAGGTCAGTCATGCGGCGGCGGACGACCGGGACGGGGCGCGGGGGATGGTGCGTTTCCTGCACGCCTCCGGCCGCCGACGGATCGCCACGGTGACCGGCCCTCCGACACCCCGGGAGGCGTCGAGCGGCTGGCCGGCTACCGCGAGACGCTCGCCGAGTGCGGGCTGCCCGTCGACGAGTCGCTGATCGCCACCGGCGACTACAGCAGGGCCGGCGGGGAGAAGGCTGCCGAACTGCTGCTGCGAAGCGCCCCGGACATCGACGCGGTCTTCGTGGCCTCGGACCTGATGGCGCAGGGAGTGCTCGACGTACTGAACCGGTCCGGTCGGACCGTGCCCGAGGACGTGGCGGTGGGCGGCTTCGACGACTCGCACGCCGCGCCGGCGGCCAGGCCCCGGCTCACCACGATCCGGCAGCCGTGGGACCGGATCGGCAGGGAGATGGTCCGGATGCTGCTCCCCCCGGATCCGGGGGGAGGACACGGCCGGCGTCATCCTTCCCACGGAACTGGTCCGCCAGGAATCGGCTTGACCGGCCGTGGCGGAACCATACGGCTTCGGCCGGTGGGCGGGGCGCTCGTACGCGTCCCGCCCACCGGCGTTCCGACCCGGTCTCGGGGCGGTGCTGCCGTTCGTACCGCGTGGAGGCCGCGGTCATCCCGGACGAGCAGAGAGTCACCGCCCGACAGAATGGACATATCCGATAAAAGCCGTCACACCGAGAGAACGATATGGGTCGATTCCACCGAATTCCCCGCACCTGTGGCGGCAATCACAGATTGCACACCTTGCCGCCACCCCCTGCCTTCCCGATCCTGAAAACCCAGGCGGAACCACCCATTCCATATGAACCGCCGTGCACGGGACCACGCACTGAAAAATCATGTGAAAGGGCGGCACCATGCGGCTTTCCGTACTCCCCAAGCGAGCGGCATCCAAGGCGGTCCGCCGCCTCGCCGGCTCGGCCGCCACCGCCGCCGTCCTGCTCGCCACCGGCGCCGCCATCGCGCCGACCCCGGCCGCCGCGGCACCCGCGAGCGCCGAGCGCGTCGATGTCTGGATCAAGCACGCGCTGCTCGTCATGGAGGCCAACGGAATTCCCGGAACGCACGAGGGAATCCGCCGGAATCTCATGCGCGAATCCAGTGGCGATCTCTACGCAATCAACCTGTGGGATTCCAATGCAAAGGCTGGAATACCCTCCAAAGGACTCATGCAGGTCATTGACCCCACATTTCGGGCATACCACGTAAACGGGACATCGTGGGACATCTACGATCCCATCGCCAACATCACCGCGGCCTGCAACTACGCAGCCCAGCGCTACGGCAGCATCGACAACGTCAACGGACCCTACTGACGGGCGCCCCGATCCCTGCGTTCCCGCGGCTCGCGGCAGCGAGCGCTCCAGGAGGGTCGCATGCGTGAGGACGGCACCGTAGGCACGAGCCTGCGGTGCCGTTCCTGCGCTCTGGGTGGAAACCGGGGCTCGCTTCGTCAGGTGTGCGCCGCTGCCCGTCCGACCGTTGCGCTCGCCCCGTATTCGCCGAGTTCCGCGCACGCCGCAGCAGGGTGCCCGGTCAGGGGGTGAACCTGATGTGTGCGGCGATCGGCAAGTGGTCGCTGCCCGTCGCCGGCAGGGACCAGACCTCGGTGACGGTCGCGGAACGGGCCATGATCTGGTCGATCCGGGCCAGGGGGAAGCCGGCGGGCCAGCTGAAGGCGAAGCCGGAGTCCGCCGCCCGCAGCTGCGAGCTGACCGGGGCCAGCCCGCGATCGTCCACGGTGCTGTTGAGGTCTCCGAGCAGAATCAGCTTGTCCAACGGCTCGGCTTCCACGGCCCTGCCGAGGAGCGCGGCGCTCTCGTCCCTCCATGCGGAAGCGAACCCGCTTCTCAGGCCGATGCGCACCGAGGGCAGGTGCGCCACATGGACCGCGACGTCGCCGTGCGGTGTTCTGGCGGTGGCCCTCAGGCCGCGGTTCCAGCTCTCCGTGATGCCCTGCGGTTTGATGTCCAGCGGGCGCACGTCGGTGAGTGGGTACTTCGACCAGAGCCCGACCGTGCCCGTGGTCGCACGGTGCGGATACTCCGGCGCCAAGGCTGCCGCATAGGCGGGCAGAGCGGAGGGCGTCACCTCCTCGAGGGCGATGAGGTCGGCTCGTGCCTTGATCAGCTCCCTGGCCGTGCCGGCCGGGTCCGGATTCTCGTCGCTGACATTGTGCTGAAGCGCGATGACATCGTGGGCCGAGCGGTCCCCGGGAAGCAGAAGGCCGCCGAAGACACCGAGCCAAACGACGACGGGCAGCACCATC
Organism: Streptomyces sp. NPDC001970; assembly: GCF_053594115.1. Lineage (NCBI taxonomy): Bacteria > Bacillati > Actinomycetota > Actinomycetes > Kitasatosporales > Streptomycetaceae > Streptomyces > Streptomyces sp. NPDC001970. The sequence continues at coordinate 72,102 of NZ_JBSFDW010000005.1, forward strand.
GCCGTCAGCGCGACGGCTGAACGACGCAGCAGGGCCAAGGTCGTCAGGACCGGGACGGTCAGGCCGAGCCACGGCAGGAAGGTCTCCAGAAGGCTTCCCGCCCGGCCCATGGCATTGGGCACCACGGCGTGAAAGGCCAGCAGGAAGGCGACAGTTGGGGCGAGCAGCGCGAGAGCACGTCCCCGCCGCCAGGACGGCAGCCGGCGCTCGTCCTCGCCGCGCACCGCCCCGCTGCCGGTGCCGCTGCCGCCGCCGGTGCTGCTGCTGCTGCTGCTGCTGCTGCTGCTGCTGCTGCCCGCGTGCAGGTGCCGCCTGATCGCCTCTCGGAAACCCGAAGGGGAACTGCTTTGTGCCGCTCTCATCGTCCTCCCCTGCTCGCCTGGGTCCGCCGTCACCGCGCCGCATCGTCACCGCGGGGCACGACGTCGCACCGTACGACGACGCAGGACGCACGCCTGCGGTTGCGAGCCGCACCGGCAGCCACGCGCGTCATGGTGGTGTGACGAGCGGGAAAATCAGCTGCGCCGGGGCGCCCGGTCGGCCGACACTGATCAGGCCCGTGGGACGAGCCTCCGTCCCAGGCCGCTACGCCCCTTCGCCTCTCACCGCTCCCGCTTCCCTTCCCTTCCCCGGTTCGCGGTTCCCGCTCGGGTTCCCGGTTCCCTCTCGTTTCTCTTGGAGTTCTCTCTTGCAGGCAGCCGTCGCCGTCACGCCCGCCCAGATTCCCGAGCTGCTGCTCGGCCTCGCGACGGTGCGGCCCGTCTTCCTCTGGGGAGCACCCGGTATCGGCAAGTCGTCCCTCGTGCGGGACTTCGCCGAGTCCCTGGGACTCGAGTGCGTCAGCCTGCTGGGCACCCAGCTCGCGCCCGAGGATCTCATCGGCGTCCCGCAGATCCGCGACGGCCGGTCCGTGTTCTGCCCGCCCGAGGCGATCGCCAGGGACACGCCGTACTGTCTGTTCCTCGACGAACTCAACGCGGCGACCCCCGATGTGCAGAAGGCCTTCTACTCGCTCATCCTCGATCGCCGTATCGGCGCCTACGAGCTGCCCGCCGGGTCGATCGTGATCGGTGCCGGGAACCGGGCCACCGACAACGCCCTTGCCCGCCCGATCGCTTCCGCGCTCGTCAACCGGCTCACGCATGTGCATCTGCGGGCGAGCGCCACCGACTGGCTGCAGTGGGCGGCGGGTCACGGCATCCACCCCTGGGTGGTGGACTACCTCACCGACCGCCCCGACCATCTCTGGTCGCAGCCGCCCAAGACCGAGGAGCCGTTCTCCACCCCGCGTTCCTGGCACATGCTCTCCGATGCGCTGCACTCCTTCGGACCGGGCGTCGGCGAGGAGACCCTCAAGGTCCTCGCGTACGGCACGCTCACGCCCGCGCACGCGGTCGCCTTCTGCGGGTACGCGAAGATCGTGCGCAACGCGTACGGCATCGAGGCGATCATCAAGGGTGACGCCTCCTGGCCCCGCCGGATCGAGGACCGCGATCTCCTCTACTACCTCGCGGATGCTTCCGGGGCCGTCTCACCAAAGAACTGCCGGCGAGCAAGGAGCACGCGTCCGGCTCGGTTCGCCAGACGGCCTACCGTGCGAAGTCGCTCCTCGTGCAGCTGGCCGAGATCTCGGTCGAAGTCGCCCAGACCGTCATCGCCGACGACGAGGACGGTCAGCCGGTCCTGCCCGCGTGGTTCCTCGTCGAGGCGGCGCGTGACATGCCCCGGCTGGTGGAGGCTCGCCGATGAGCCGCCGCAAGGCCGAGGGGGCGGAGCGACCGGACCCGGCGGCCGAAGCGTTCGCCGCCGGAGTCGCCCTGGTCCGGCACAACCCGGCGCTCGCGGCCGTCGAGGCCGAGATCTGCCGCGACGTGAAGTGCGAGGAAGCACCGGCCGACGGTCTGGCCAGGGTGACCTCCAACGGCACGATCCATGCGCACCCCACCCGCCTCGCCGAGCCCGCCGCCTGGGCATGGGCGCTGGCCCACTGTCTGATCCACCTCGGCTTCGGCCATGTCCCGGCCGCGAAGGGGCCGCGCGTCCAGCCCGACCGATTCGACGTCGCGGCGCGCTGCACGGTCGTCAACCGGTTCCTGCTCACTTTCCCGGTCGGCCGGGCGCCCGACCACCTTCCGGCGTCCTACCCGGGCGGCGACGAGCAGCAGCTCGGGGCGCGCTGGCGCCGTGACGGCATCCCGCCCGCGTACCGGGCCTGTGGCACGGCGGGCGGCGAACCCGATCAGCAGCTCAGCTCCTGGGGCGGCTGGAGCACGCCCGAGGACTGGCAGCTCGCCTTCGCCCGCGCCCTGACCGCCACCATGTCGGCGGCGATGGATGTCGCGGGCGGCCACCGCGACAGCCTCACCGGCGCGCGGATCCGCAAGCAGCCCTGGGACCGGGCGCTGAGCTGGTTCGTCTCCTCGTACCCGCTGCTCGGCGGGATCGCCGCCGGTATGCGCATCGTCGCCGACGCTGAGCTGGCGCGCGCCCACGGAATCGCTGTCGCCGCCGTCGACGCCGCCGCGGGCGAGATCTACGTGAACCCTCTCAAGCACTTCACGCTCCCGGAATGGCGCTTCATCCTGGGCCACGAGATGCTGCACGCGGCGCTGCGCCACGGTGACCGCCGCGGCGCTCGCGACCCCTTTCTCTTCAACGTCGCCGCCGACTACGTCGTCAACGGCTGGCTGCAGGAGATGGACGTCGGTGAGATGCCCGAAGGGCTGCTGCACGACGCCGGGCTCAAGGACCTGTCGGTGGAGGAGGTCTACGACCGCATCGCCACCGATCTGCGACGCCACCGCCGGCCGGCCACGCTCCGGGGCAAGGGTGCGGGCGACATTCTGGGCGAGCCGCTGCGCGCGCCCGCCGCGCCGGTGGACCTGGACGAGTTCTACCGCCGCGCGCTGCTGAACGGCCATGAGCTGCACACCGGACACGAGCGAGGCCTGCTCCCCGCCGGGCTGGTCGAGGAGATCCGGGCTCTCGCCCACCCGCCCGTGCCGTGGGATGCCCGGCTGGCACGCTGGTTCGACGAGTTCGTGCCCCGCCCGGAGCCGGTGCGCAGCTATTCCCGGCCCGCCCGGCGTCAGGCGTCGACCCCGGACATCCCGCGCGCCGGACGGTACTTCCCGCCGGAGGAGATCGCCCGCTGCACCTTCGGCGTCGTCCTGGACACCTCCGGTTCGATGGACCGACGGCTGCTGGGCAAGGCGCTCGGAGCGATCGCCTCGTACGCGGACGCCCGCGATGTGCCCGCGGCCCGGGTCGTGTTCTGCGACGCCGCACCGCACGATGCGGGCTATCTGCCGCCCGCCGAGATCGCAGGCCGGGTACGCGTACGCGGCCGGGGCGGCACCGTGCTGCAACCCGGCATCGACTTGTTGCACCGCGCGGAGGACTTTCCGCGCGGCGCGCCGATTCTGGTCATCACCGACGGCTACTGCGACACCTTGCGGGTCCGCCGCGACCACGCGTATCTCGTTCCGCAAGGCGCCGCTCTCCCGTTCACGCCGCGCGGTCCGGTGTTCCGGCTGCGGTGAGCGCGCCGGGGTGCCGCGGTGGCGCGGCGCCCGGGTGCGCCGTTGACACGCGGCCCGCGTTCGTGAGTAATGGCCGAAACGATCACGCGTCGTCATCTGATCCGTCCGCCCGAGGGGTTGTTCCATGACCTACGACGTCACCGCCGTCCGCGCACAGTTCCCCGCCCTCAAGGCCGGCTTGGCCCACTTCGACGGACCCGGCGGCACACAGACCCCGCAGCCCGTCATCGACGCCGTCGCCGACGCACTCGCCAACCCGCTCTCCAACCGGGGAAGCAACACCCTGGGAGAGCGCAACGCCGAGGGCATCGTGACGGGCGCCCGGCAGGCCCTCGCCGACCTGCTGGGGGCGCAGCCTTCCGGGATCGTCTTCGGGCGCAGCGCCACGCACCTGGCGTACGACTTCTCACGCACCCTCGCGAAGACGTGGTCGCCCGGCGACGAGGTCGTCGTCAGTCGCCTCGACCACGACGCGAACATCCGCCCGTGGGTCCAGGCGGCGGCGAGCGCCGGGGCGACCGTGCGGTGGGCGGACTTCGACCCCGCCACCGGGGAGCTCACACCCGAGGACGTACGGGCCGTGCTCGGCGAGCGCACCCGGCTTGTCGCGGTGACCGCCGCATCGAACCTCATCGGTACCCGGCCTGCCGTTCCGGAGATCGCCCGTATCGCCCATCAGGTGGGAGCGTTGCTCTATGTCGACGGGGTGCATTACGCCGCCCATGCCTTCGTCGACGTCGACCGGCTGGGCGCGGACTTCTTCGCCTGTTCCCCCTACAAGTTCCTCGGGCCCCACATCGGCGTCGTCGCCGGCCGGCCCGAGCTGCTGGGGACACTGCAACCGGACAAGCTGCTGCCGTCGACCGACGCGGTCCCCGAGCGCTTCGAGTACGGCACCCTGCCTTACGAGCTGCTGGCGGGCGCGACCGCGGCCGTCGACTTCCTGGCGGGCCTCGGCCCGCGCCGCGACGGGACCCGCCGGCAGCGCCTGGAGTCCGCAAGCGCCGCGCTGGCGGACCACGAGCGCGCGCTGCGCCGGCGCATCGAGCACGGCCTGGACGAACTCGAAGCGATCACCGTGCACTCGCGAGCGGCCGAGCGCACTCCCACACTGCTGCTGACCATGGAGGGCCGCAGCACGGTGGAGGCCTACCGCTACCTCGCCGAGCGCCATGTCGCCGCGCCATCAGGCTCCTTCTACGCCCTGGAGGCCTCCCGCCGTCTCGGCCTCGGCGACACCGGAGGACTGCGGGTCGGCCTCGCCCCGTACAACGACACCGACGACGTCGACCGTCTCCTCCAGGGCCTCACCGACTACCTGCGAACGTCCGCGACTCGCTGATCGCACGCCCACACTCCGACACTTCGAGGCGGCCCCCGGCACGTCACTGTGCCGCAGATCGCATCCGGGAGGGACTTACCCGCGGATACACCTATCCCTGCGGCAATACCTGCTTCACCATGGGCACTTGTTTCCGCCCAGTAACCGGTGTGGTCCCGATCGGCACGTGGGTCGGTCGGTCGTGACGTACTGAACGAGGAGTCAAGAGGGTGCCAGAGCTCCACCGGGTCGGTCCGGACCTCGCGGACGGGAGAACGGACTGCACCACCCTGCCGGACGGGGAGATCACCGAACGCATCCGCTCCGGTGCTCCGCGGGCCTTCCCCGCCAACCAGGAGCTCAAGCGCCGCCATCTGCCCGCGGTCCTCGCCTACGCCCGGCTCTGCGGGCGCAACCAGGTCGCCGGGAACCAGCTGGCCGTGCAGGCCTTCGACCTCGCCGCCCGGGAGACCTCGCGGGGCATCGAGCCCCGGGGGAACTGGCGCCACCATCTGCTGATGCTCGTACAGCGGGTGGGGCTCACGTGGGCCGCCGGGAGCCGGCGGGACCGGCTTGCACCCGACTTCGTCACATGGATCGACAACACCGCCGACGCACCCGCGCCGGGTCTGCCGGAGGCCCGTCGCCTGCGGCCCGATGCCTCGTCCGCCATGCTCACCGGTTTCTACCGGCTGCCGGAACTGACACGGGGCGTCCTCTGGTACGCGGTGGTGGACGAGGAGCCGGACGCCGCCGTCGCCACCTTCGTCGGCGTCCGGCCGAACCTCGTTCCCGAGCTGCGGCCCAAGGCGCAGGACGCGATGCGTCGGGCCTACATCCAGGCCTACCTGGAGCACGGCGAGGACAAGAAGTGCCTCGGGTTCCGCCGCATCATCGAGGCGGCGACGCGACCAGGGGACCGGCGGCACAGCGAGGATCTGGCGCTCCACCTGGCGGAATGCGCCAGTTGCACGCGGCTGGTCACGGAACTGGCGCGGATGGCGGACGACTCCCGGGCCGTCCTTGCCGAAGGCCTGCTCGGATGGGGCGGAGCGGCGTACGCGGCCCACGGCCCCGTCTACGTCCCGCTCGACGCCGAGTCGTCCCAGCCCGACCCGTCCGAGGGGCTCAACGGTCTCGACGGGTCCGACGGGCCGATACGGACGGCCGGCGTGCCGGGATTCACCGCCCCCGCCGCAGCGAGGGGTCCGCGGCGGCTGCCGCTGCCCGTCGCACTCGTGGCCGTGGGTGTCGTGGTCACCGTCGTCGCCGGCACTCTGCTGGCGACCGCTTCCGAGGACTCCCGCCCGGCCGAGGACCGCGCGGACCAGCCACCGGTTCAAGCGGCCTGGCCCACCCTTCCCGTACCCACCCCGTCGACGAGCCCCACTCAGCAGCCGTCGAAGCAGCCATCCCCCTCGGCGAGTCCCACCGCATCGACCTCCGCCCCCACTGCCTCACGCCCTCCCTCTCCCTCGAAGCACGTGCCGCCCCGGCCTGAACCGATCGTCCCGGGCGGCGGTTATGTCCAGGTCGTCAATACGGCGTCCGGCCTGTGCCTGGACATCGCGGACGGCGTGATGGAGAACCGTACCGACGTCGTCACGGCCCGTTGCAGTGGCGCCCGGACCCAGCTGTGGAGTCTCGACTCCCTCGGTCTTCTGCGCAGCAACTCGGATCCCGACTACTGCCTGGACTCGCGCGGCGACACCGACCGCGGCGCAGGCATCTGGTCCTGTGCCTCCGTCAACGGCAAGAACGGCCTGAATCTGCGCTTCACCGTCGACAGCTCGGGGGCCATACGCCCGCACATCGCGCCGGACCACGCCCTGGAACCTCTGGGAGGGTCCGAGGGCAGTCCCCTCGGCTTCGCCCCGGCGGAGGGGGACAGCGACCAGCGCTGGACCGCCGGCACTTCCACGAGGGACTGAGGCCTGCCCCGTGGATCAGGAGGTCCACGAGTCCGTGGCGATGTCCGGCCTCGGCCGGCCGGCCTGACCGACCGCACGACGCCACAGACGGGTGACGTCAGCCGTAGGCGACAGTGCCAGGGCCGACGCGTCTGAGCCCTCGGCGCCGAGTGGTCCCGACAGGTCGATGCGCACCTCGCCCCGCAGGCCGTCACGCGGACCTGCCACCCGGTCGGGTCGGCGGCCTCGGCGTACACGTCGCCATGGCCCGCAGGTCGCCGCGCGCGCCCGCCCGCGAGGAACACGCCGTCCTCTGACCATGAACATCAAGACCGGGCTGACAGGTGCCGCAGGGGGACGGATCCGGCCGCTGCTGCCACCGGATCCGCCCCCGGCGGGCGCCGTCAAGATCACAGGTTGGCCATCGGCACGGTGACGCGGAAGTACCGGGCAACCAGGCATGGCGTGACATAGTAGGCAGTTTCGTTTGGATCAGTGGGTCGTTGGTCCGGGTGCGCCCTTGACTGACGCGCAGTGGGCGCGGATCGAGCCGTTGCTCCCGGACCGGACGCCGAAGCGGGGTGGCCGGTGGTGGGATCACCGTGAGCCGATCAACGCGATCGCCTTCAAGTTCCGGACCGGAGCGCAGCGGGTCCACCTGCCGGAGGCACGCCACCGGCCTTCGACCGCGAGGCATACAACGCAACACCGTCGAGCGGTGCATCAACCGCTTGAAGGAGTGGCGCGGGATCGCCACCCGCTACGAGACGACCGCGACCATCTACCTGGCCGGCCTCCACATCGCAGGCATCTTCCTCAGGTCCGCCCGCTGGTCCAAGCGAAACCGCCCAGCAATGTGCGTCCTCAAAACCCTCGGAGCCCTTCACGGTGACGGCGCTCGTGTGGAACGGCCCGACCGGAACGTCGGGATCCTGTGCGGCGGCACGAGGCGCCTGGGGAGCCGACGGGGGAATGAGTGCGCCGAGCCCACGGCCCAGCCCTCGCCGGGCGGTCGAAGCCGGCCGGAAGGGCGGGGCGGTGGCCCGTGCTGGATGCCGCCGCTCTCCGTCCGGGTGCGGGTGCTCCAGGTGAGGCAGAAATGCCAGGCGATCGCAGGGCCGCGTGGTCAATGGGAGAGTGCACGAAGGGCCAGGACGCGAAGCGGTCCCATGCGGCATCGAACGCGGGAAGGTCTCTCCCAGTCATGCCGTGACCCTGGACCGCGGCACTGACACGACCCTGTGCCCGCGACTGATGTCCGAAGGAAACCTCCTGGGCCAGGAGCCCGGACCCCGGCAGACCGCCTTCGACCGGTTCCGCCGCCGCCCCAGGACGACACCTGGCACTGACTCCTGATCGCGGGCGCCCGCGACGCTTCGCAGCGGAGCCGCGCAAGAACAGTCCGTACGGGAAGCACCCTCCCGGTGTGATCCCACGCATAGGAGCCGCATCACGTCCTAAGGGCGGTAGTAGAAGGCGCCCCCTCGCCTCCCTGCCGCACCAGGCCGTATCAGATGATTTCCGGCATTCCTCTGTAGTCGGGTAGTACGTCACATCTTTGCGCCGCAGGCCCGGCGCCCCTAACCATGGCTGACGTTCCGGGGAGCCACGTGGCGGACCGGACGACCCCCCGCCCGATTCCTTCGCTCCGACCACGACGCGGAGTCCGCTCCGCACCCGCCGCACCGAAACCCGGTCGGCCATCCCCCCAACGTCCCCCCAGGAGAGTTTCTTCCGATGACCGTTCATACGCAGACCTTCGCCCACCGCATCGCCCGACTCCGCAAGATCTCTGTCGCCGGCATCGCCACGGCAGGCGCCGCGGCAGCCGCTCTCACGCTGACGTCCTCGCCCGCCCACGCCGCCGAGCCGGCTTCGGCGAGCTCCTCGACGGAAAAGATTTCTGTGGCCGACTCCGCCTCGGCGAAGAAGGGCAAGAAGGGCAAGAAGGTCTACGCCGACAACCTGGACGGCTGGATCAAGGAGGCGCTCGACATCATGAAGGCCAAGGGCATCCCCGGCAGCTACGAGGGCCTGCACCGCAACATCATGCGCGAGTCCAGCGGTAACCCGAACGCCCAGAACAACTGGGACATCAACGCGCAGAAGGGCACGCCGTCCAAGGGTCTGCTCCAGGTCATCCAGCCGACCTTCGACGCCTACCACGTCGCCGGCACCCCGCACGACCTGACCGACCCGGTCGCCAACATCACCGCGGCCGCCAACTACGCCGCTGACCGTTACGGCTCCATCGACAACGTCGACTCCGCCTACTGAGCCCTTTCTCAGGGCAGGAGAACCTCCTACCCTCCGGCGGGCGGACGAGTTGTCGCCGAAGCGCCAGAGGCGGTGCTTCGGCAGTGAACGACCCGCACGAACGACCTTCGGGGCATGACCCCGTGGGGACTCAAAGGCAGCTCAGCCAGGGCCGGCAGTGATCTCACCGCCGGCCGGCCCGGCACAATCGGTCCACTCATGGGTAGCAACCTGTTGCGGCGCAATGATCGGAGCCCTACCGTCAGGGCACCCCGCGCCCCGGGTTCCCCCGCATCTGCCGGTGTTCCGCCGAGCGGAACCGGAACCGGGCCGCATGCCGCCCCCACACGGGAAGTTCCATGCCCCACACCGGCGACGGCTTCCGCAGCACACTCCCCCTCACCTCGCTCGCCGCAGCCCTGGGGCTGACGGCAGCCGGCGTACCCTTGTCCGCCGCGGCCTCGAGCCCGACCGCCGCCTCCTGCCCGCCGCACACTCCGCCGCCGGCCCCGCCGCGGCCAGCGACGAGAGCAGCAACTCCTTGTCGGGCGCGGCGTTTCCGATGTGCACGGCGAGGCCGCCGAGACCGGCATGATGGGCTACTGCGCACACCATCTCGCCTACAACCTCTCCGTCGTCGGCTTCCAGAACGGCACCTACCGTGCAGTCGACGGCATCAGCGAGTCCGTCGCCAAGGGCCACGAGGACCTCAGTGCCGGCACCACCAGCCTCGGCACCGGCACGCTCACGAACTCCAGCGTGAACCGTTCCCGTACCGCCTCCGACCGCAGCCCCGCCGCCGCCCGGGCCGCATTCCCCCGAGCAATCGACCCGGCGGTGACGGTGCTGCGCTTCCGGCAGGGCGACCAGGACGCCGGAGGCGAGATCTGCCGGCACGCCACCACCTCGTCACGGACGGAGTCGACGCGCGCCTCACGTGCGTCGGCGTGACTCCGCCCACGCCTCGGGGCGCGGGCTTCCTGCACGGGTGGCCATGCCTCCACGCAGAGGGCCGGCCCGGCCCTCTGAGTACCTCGGAACGGGCAGCCTGAGTACATCGCCCGATCCCCTGCCCACGGCGCCACTGATCCAATCGGAGCCATGGCCCTCCACGTAGCGCGGCACCCCCGCGTCCAGCACGTCACCACCACCGGCACTGCCCTGGCCGCAGCCCTGCTCCCGCTGGTCGTCGGCGTACTGCTGGCCAAGGCGATGGCCGCGGATCCGCTGACGCCGGTGAACGCGTTGATCACCAGCGGTGGGCAGCGTGCACGTGTCTCACCGTCGCACTGGCGCGGATGCGGCAGAAACGCGATGCGGCGCGGATGGAAGGCCGCTGAACGCATGCGGTCGCACTGAGCGCCGGCGTCGACGGGTTCCGCCGGCTGCCGTGCGCGCTCAGCTCAGAAGTGCTTGTGCGAACACCTCACGATGGGCCACCAGCCAGGCCTGCAGACGGTCCCAACGCGCCCAGCCACCGCGCTCGTTCATCGCTTGCACGTACACGGGATCGCCGGAGCCCACGCGTGCGGCGACGAAGGCCCGGCAGGACTCGGTGGCCTGTTCGATGACGCCCGGAAGTTCGGCGCGCTGCTGCGAGGAGAGGCCGTAGCGGAATCACCGCCAACCACTTGCCGGGGAAGGCCACTTGTGTGATCGGACACCCTTCCCATCCCGGGTCGTGGTCTGAGATCTTGCGTCGACCCATTCGACCCACGGCCCGGTCGGCGTCACCAGCGCCACCGGGCTCTCGGAGGATGCTTTGACAACCCCCCTCATATCCGGCCGGCTGAGACGCTCGGTCGTGGCCGCGGCCGCTCTGGGTGCGGCCGTGACGTTCGTGACCCCCGCCGGTGCGGCCCACGCCGGCCCGGCAGCACCCACGACGTCCACGGCTTCCGCGGTTTCCGCGGTTTCCGCGGTTTCCGAGGCTTCTGCAGGTACCGCGGGCTCCTGGGCCGCCGGCACCCGCGCCTATCTGGTCATCACCGCCCCGGGCGACACCTCTGCCGTGCGGAGCGCGGTCGCGAGCAACGGCGGCACGGTGTTCGCGTACTACGACGCGATCGGCGTGATCGTGGCCCACTCGACGTCCGCGTCCTTCGCCGCCGTCATGCGCGGCATCGGCGGCGTCCAGCAGGTCGGCGCCACCCGGACGTCGGACGTGCCGGCCGATGCGTACAGCCCGGCGCTGCCCGCCACTCCCCCGCAGAGCCCGACCACCCTCACCGAGTCCAACCGCTGGGACATGACCCAGATCAAGGCCGACAAGGCGTGGCCGGTCACCACCGGTTCGGCCACGGTGAAGGTCGGTGTCCTGGACACTGGCGTCGACGATCTCCACCAGGACATCGCGCCCAACTTCAACGCGGCCGACTCCGTCTCCTGCGCCTATGGCAAGGCCGACACCAGGACCGGCTCATGGCGCGACGTCGGCGAGCACGGCACGCATGTGGCGGGCACCATCGCGGCGGCCAAGAACGGCAAGGGTGTCATCGGCGTCGCCCCGGGCGTGAAGATCTCCTCCGTCCGGATCGCCGAGCCGGGCACCAGCATGTTCTTCGCCGAGAACACCGTCTGCGGATTCATGTGGGCCGGTGACCACGGGTTCAAGGTCACCAACAACAGCTATTACACGGACCCGTGGATGTTCAACTGCCCGGACAACGTGGACCAGGCAGCCATCATCGAGGGAGTCAGGCGCGCCCAGGAGTACGCGGAGGGCAAGGGCTCCCTGCAGGTTGCGGCCGCGGGCAACTCCAACTACGACCTGGCGAACAAGCGGACCGACACATCGAGCCCCAACGACTCGACACCGGTCAGCCGCACCATCACCAACGCCTGCATCGACATCCCGACCGAACTGCCCGGCGTGGTGACCGTCGCGGCCATGGGCAACGGCAACGTCAAGGCGTCGTACTCCAACCTCGGCCGGGACATCATCGACATCGCGGCCCCGGGTGGCGACGGCGCCTTCGGGGTGTACTCGACGCTGCCGGGCGGCAAGTACGGCAACATGAACGGCACGTCGATGGCCTCCCCGCACGTCGCCGGCGTCGCGGCGCTGCTGGCGAGCACCAGCCCCGGCTCCACGCCGGCGGACCTGCGTGCCCAGCTGGCCACCCAGGCCACCGACACCGCTTGCCCCTCCGACAGCCGCTGCACGGGCACGACCGCCAAGAACGCCTTCTTCGGTGAGGGCCAGGTCGACGCGCTGAAGGCCGTCGGCGGCACCCAGCCGCCGGCCGCGCACTTCGAGAACACCGCCGATGTCGCCGTCACCGACAACACCACGGTGGAGTCGCCGATCACCGTGACGGGCGTCGGTGGCAATGCCCCGGCCACCCTCAAGGTCGGTGTGGACATCAAGCACACCTACCGCGGCGACCTGGTGCTCTCCCTCGTCGCCCCGGACGGCACCGTCTACACGCTCGAGGACTTCCCGAACAACGACGGCACCGACAACGTCGCCAAGACGTACACCGTGAACGCCTCGTCGGAGGTGGCGGCCGGCGTCTGGAAGCTGCGCGTCCGTGACCTGGCGGCCCAGGACACCGGCAAGATCGACGCCTGGAACCTCACCTTCTAGGCGCACGTTCGGTCGCAGGTCCCGGGGAGCAGTCGTGCGTACGCTCCGTACGCGGCCTGGCTTCCCGGGACTGCGGTTTTTCGGGCATCGCCGGATCAGCGCGGGGGCGGGAAACGCGCCGCCGACCCGTGGCAGCTGTCCGGAACCGGACGGGTGGTCCCGGCCCCTGTCGGCCGGCGCTGGCCGTGCCGAGGCCGCCGGGGCCGCGGGCCTCCTGGCCGGACTGTTCGTACCGGTCATCGGTGTCGCCGCCGGGATCGGCCTGGTGCTGTACTTCACCGGTGCCGTGGTCACGGTCATCCGGGCGCGCTGGTGCGCGCACATCCCGTTCCCGCTGCCGTACGCGGCGCCGGTCGTCGGCGCCCTGGTTCTGGGGTTCACCGCCTGAGCCGGGGAGGCGACGGGTGCCGGGGTCTGCCTGCCCCGGACGAGGCGCCCGGTCAGGGGAACGTGAGGATTGCGCCGCCTCCAGCCTTGACCGCCTCCACGGCCGCCTGATGCACGGCCCGGCCCGTGGCCTCGTCGGCCGCGGGCACGGGACCGCCCTGCATCGCGTACCACTCCGTCGCACCGGTGTGCTGCACGGTCACCTGGGCCAGGCCGTCGATCCAGGCCGTGTGCACCGTCAGGTCACCCGTGATCGGACCTCCCTCGGTGGTCATCACACCACCCGAACCGGCAATGATCCCCTGGGTGGTCCACGTCGCCCAGGTATCCACGGCGCCTCCGCAACAGAATCTCGCGTCGAACAGTTTCGTCGGATTCGTCCATTCTCTCCGAATTCCTGCCCGGACACCCGACGGCGCGCCCCTGCCCGCCATTCGGCCGCCCGCCGGTTGCTCGCGCGGTCGGGCCGCGTTCGTATCGGGGCGGATGCCCGTGATGACTGGCGGACGCCCATGGGGTGCCGGTGGAGGACGAACGGGCACATACCAGGTTCCACAGCGCGCCCTTGGCGTTGTGCGGTGGCCACTTCGGTGGCGCTGATCTGCACGGCATTCACCGGACCGGGCCTCGCACCGGCCGCCGGCGGACCAACCCCACCAGGCGCCGGCACGTTGGAGTGGAGCCCCTGTCGCAACGCCGCCGGCTTCGACTGCGCAACCGCCGAGGCGCCGCAGGACCACAGCACCCCCCAGGGCCGCACGGTCCAGCTCACGGTCATCAAGCGGAAGGCGACCGGTCCCGGGCGGCGTATCGGCACGCTGTTCTTCAACCCCGGGGGCCCGGCGGAGCGGGAACCACGGCACTGCCGGTGTGGTAGGAGCTGTTCCCCCCGGAACTGCGGCAGCGCTTCGACATCGCCGCTGGGACCCGCGCGGTGTGGGCGAGAGCACCGCCGTGCGCTGTTTCGACAGTGCGGAGGACGCCCTGGCCTGCAAGGGCGCATCCCTGTCGGATTCCCGGTCGGGGAACAGGAGAGGGAAACCTGGATCACCGCGCATGCCGAGCTCGGCAAACGCTGCGAGGCGCGTGATCCGGAGCTGCTGCGCCACGTCTCCACCACCGACACGGCACCCGACCTGGACCGGCTCCGGGAGGCCGTCGGTGACCGGCAGCTCAGCTGTCTCGGGGTCTCCTACGGGACGTCCCTGGGCGCCGTCTACGCCAACCTCTTCCCGGACAGGGTCCGGGCCATGGTCCTGGACAGCAACGTCGACCCCGCGAGCTGGGTGAACGACGGCTCGAGGAGCAAGCCCCGCCTGGGCACGTTCCTCCGAGGCGGTGTCGACCTGGAGGCGTCACAAAGGTTTGCTGAAGGGGCGCGCAGCCTCCGGCGGACCGGCTCCCGCGGTCCGGTGCGTGGTCGATTCGATCGGGGTCGGCTCAGTGGGGTGCTGCATGACGCCTGCCTCAAAGCCCCGCCCCTGGTGTGCGGCATGTCCCAGGCCTTCCTCAGTGCGCAGAAGATGAGCACGGCATAACTTTTTCCTCGAAAGAGGACTGTCCGTAACTGGCAGCGCCATGCGTCGTCTCACCAGGGAGTGAGTCATGCCTGTTCAGGCGAAGAGATTCGGTTTTGGTATGCCGTGGGAGTCGCTCTACGGATACAGCCAGGCAATCCAGGTCGGTGACGCGGTGTACGTGTCTGGGCAGGTGTCCCATGACCGTGACGGCAACTTCGTGGGTGCCGGCGACTTCGAGCTCCAGGTCAAAACCACGCTGGCCAATCTGGACCTGGTGCTGAAGCACTTCGGGGCCGAGCGCAGCCAAATCGTGGAGAGCACGGTGCTGGTGAGGAACCTGCGGGAGAACTTCGACACGACGGCACGCCTTCACGCCGAGTACTTCGGGGAGCACCGGCCCACCAGCACGGTCACGGGTGTCTCTGACCTGGCACTACCGGACCAGTTGGTGGAGATCGGCGCGCTCGTGCGTCTCGACGTGAAGCCATAGGTCGGAGTCGGCCTGCTCTCTCATTCATCTGTCGGGCTGCCGTACCTCTCGTGCCGCTTCTGGCCGTAGCAGCGGCCAGAAGCGTGGGTCCAATCCGTCTCTTTAGCCCACGCGGTCGAACTTCGGCGGTCGACCCCCCGCGTGAACCAGGCTTCTTGCGGTTGGGGAGCATCCTGCTGCCCTGGACCTCCTCTTCCGCGAAGCCCATACCGCTGACACATTCAGCGACGATCCAGTCATGGACGAGCAGATGCGGGCCATCTATGACCTGGTCAAGTACGGCCGAACCGCCTTCAACCAGTCCCCGCTGCGCATCGTCCTGGTCCGCAGGCCCGAGGCGCGCGAGCGTCTGCCGGCGCACACATAGCCGCGGGCAACAAGCCAAAGGCAGCCATAGCGCCGCTGTCCGCGATCCTCGCCACCGACTACGAGTTCCACGAGGAGCTGCCGAAGCTCGCGCCGTTCGCGCCCGACGCGAAGGACACGCACTTCGCCGAGCGCCCGCCGCTGTGAAACCTACCCAGACCAGTCAGTCCACCAGTCCTTCAAAGGGCTGGCCTGGAACCACCTACTCACGAATGAGGAAGTCGCCATGTCCTACCCAGAGCCCCGCTACCTCGGCGAAAGAGGCCAGGTCAGCGCACTGTTCCGACCTGCACCCCCGCAGCCCGACACCGGCTCGGGTGGCACCAACATCAGCTACGTGGCCAA
Organism: Streptomyces sp. NPDC001970; assembly: GCF_053594115.1. Lineage (NCBI taxonomy): Bacteria > Bacillati > Actinomycetota > Actinomycetes > Kitasatosporales > Streptomycetaceae > Streptomyces > Streptomyces sp. NPDC001970. The sequence continues at coordinate 87,828 of NZ_JBSFDW010000005.1, forward strand.
GCAGGAGAACACCAACGGCGAGTTCGGCCTGTACAAGGTCGACATGGAGCCGAAGACCATGGGCGCCACGGAACACTTCCACCGTACGATCTCCGAGTCCTTCTACGTCCTGTCCGGCGAGGTCCGGCTCTACAACGGCGAACGCTGGGTCACAGGAGGCGAGGGAGACTTCCTCTACGTGCCGCCCGGCGGGCTCCACGCCTTCCAGAACGACAGCGACGACCCGGTGTCGTTTCTGCTGCTCTTCACACCGGGAGCTTCCAGGGAGGAGTACTTCGAGAAGGTGGAGGAGTACTCACATCGCGGCCGCGAAGAGTTGAAAGCCTTCCGGATCAGGCACGACCAGTACAACACCACCGACGTGCTCGACGACTAGGCTGCACTGAGTGCTGCGGTCCCTGCGTCACACGCCCGGGACTGCCCGAAAGCGGCCCGGCCGGTGCGGCCCGTCAGTCCCCGTCATCGGTGTCTTCAGGTGCGTCCGGGTGCCGGAAGGGACGCAGGCCCTGGCCGGGGCCGCTGGCCTTGATGTTGAACGGGTAGCGGCCCAGGAAGTTGAAGTGCCGGTCCTTGAGCGGGGAGAGCCGTGCGACGTCCTCGTCCTTGATGTCGTGGCCGTCGGCGCGGAGCTGGGCGACGGCGGCGTCCAGGTAGCGCATGGTCCACAGTTGAGGACCAGGCCGAGGGCGGCGAGCTGGTCTTCCTGGCCCTCGCGGTACGCCTGGCGGATCTGGCCGCGGCTGCCATGGCAGATCGCGCGCGCCAGGCGGTGGCGGGACTCCTGCACGGTCAGCTGCCGGTTCATCAGACGGCGGTAGGTGTCGTCGGCCGGGTCGACCAGGGCGAGCAGGTGCATGGTCTTGTCGATCCGGCCGTACTCGGCAAACGCGGCGCCGAGCGGGGTGGGGTGGCCCTCGCGGCCGAACATGCGCAGCAGGTCGTAGGCGCGGACGGTTGGTGATGAGCGGTCCGGCGACCCGGAGCATGTCCGGCCAGTGCGTGGCGATCCGCCCCAGGTTCACCTTGTTGCAGGCGACGGCCTCCAGCGGCCCGTACCCGGCGGCAGGGCCGTCCCCGTCGGGCAGGTCGGCCCGCCAGAACCGCTGGTCGTCCGGGTCGCGGAACACATCTCCGTTCGCCTTCCTCAGGCCGTACGGGGGCACCGACACCGGCGGCGGCGCGGTGGCCGGCCTGATGGAGAAGCACGTGCGGTGACCCCCGTCCCGGGAAGCCGTCCGACGGAGTCGTCTACGCGACACGGCCCCCCGGGATTCGACACTTCGGCATTCCGGCGTACCGTCCGGGTCAGCGCCGGCCGGGATCGAACAGCACCCCGGGGTTGAGGATTTCCGCGGGATCGAGCGCGTGTTTCGCCGCGCGCAGGGCGAGGGCGAACGGTTCCGGGCGCTGGCGGTCGTATCCGGGCCGGTGGTCGCGACCGACGGCGTGGTGGTGCGTGACGGTCGCGCCGTGGTCGCCGAGGATCTGCATCGCGGCGGACTTGATCTCGTCCCACATGGCCACTTCGTCGCCGCGCCGGCCGGGGGCGATGACGGTGAAGTACGGCGCGGGCCCGTCCGGGTAGACGTGGGTGAAGCGGCAGTTGATCATTGCGTCGGCGCCGGTCACCTCGTGCACGACGGCACCCAGCTCCCGCCGCACGGCCTCGTACAGCTGTGGTACGCGGTCCCAGGTGCAGGCCGTCTCGAACGTCTCGGTGATCACGCTCATCCGGGCGAGCGCATCGCGGAGGTACGGCATGCGCAGGAACGCCGAGCGCCAGGTGCCGGCCGCGTCGGTGTCGTCGGCGCCCCGCGTCGCCGGTGCGAGTGAGCCGCCGTGGTCCCGGGCCAGGGTGACGAGTTCGGCGAGAGGGTCGCCGACGGGACCGTGGGCCGACTCCACGCCGAGCACGAGCAGGCTCTGCCCCTCGCGGGCGACGCCGGCCAGTGCGGCCTCGCCGGGGTCGAGGAGGCGGCAGTTGGCCGGGTACAGGCCCGATTGGGCGATGGCGCGCACCGCGTCGGTTGCTGCCGTGAAGTCGCCGAACAGCACCGAGGCCGACGCCTTGTGGCGCGGGCGGTCCTGCAGACGCATCCATGCCTCGGTGATCACGCCGAGGGTGCCCTCCGATCCCAGGAACAGCCGGTCGGGCGACGGCCCGGCCCCCGAACCGGGCAGCCGCAGAGACTCGTTGACACCGGACGGGGTCACCACACGCAGCGACTCCACCAGGTCGTCGATGTGGGTGTGGAGCGTGGCATAGTGCCCCCCTGCACGGGTGGCCAGCCAGCCGCCGAGAGTGGAGAACTCGAAACTCTGGGGGAAATGGCGCAGGGTGAGGCCGTGCGGCCGCAACTGCCCTTCCAGCGCCGGGCCGAGGGCGCCTGTCTGGATCCGGGCCGCACGGCTGACGCGGTCGATCTCCAGCACACGGTCCAGGCCCGAAAGGTCGAGCGACACGACGCCCCTGTGCCGGTCCGCGTCCCGGTCCGTGTTGCGGTACTCGACCCCGCCGACGACCGAACTGCCCGCGCCGTACGGTACGACGGCGACGTCCGCGCCCGCCGCCCAGTCGAGGACATCGACGACGTCCTGCTCGGTCGCGGGAAAGGCGACCTGGTCGGGCGCTGCGGCGAGGTCTCCGTGCAGTGCCCGGACGACGTCGCGGTACGCCTTGCCGTAGGTGTGGGCGGCCCGGTCCCGCGGAGCGGCCGACATGAGGTGGGCGAGCGCCGAGGGCGGCGTGACGCGCACCTCGGGCAGGGTGAGGGCGGCGATTCGGGGCACGGGCAGCGGAGTGGGCGCAGCGCCCGGGAGCAGCGCGCCGAGGGCGGTGCATTCGGCGTCGGGCAGTGCCTTGTCCTCGGTGCCCCAGCCCCACCAGGAGCGGCGCTGCTGAGGTGCGTTCGAGGATGTAGCGGGCGGGGGCGAGGGCTGAGTGCTGTCGACCACGTGATCTGACCTCTCAGTAATTTACCGGTTGGTAAATTACCGCAACGTATAGTCCTCGCCATGACCACCGCAAGGGCCTCGGACGACGCACCGCCTCCGCCCGGTCCCGCAACACCGGACCAGGGCGGCACGGGCGCGGGCCGCGGCGCCGGAACCAAGGGCGTTCCGCGCGCCCGGCGCGAGGAGCAGATCATTGCCGCCGCCATGGAGGAGTTCGGCCGGCGCGGCCACGCCGCCGGGTCGATGGCCTCGATCGCCCGGCGCGTGGGGGTGACCAAGCCGATGCTCTACACCTACTTCGGCTCGAAGGACGGGCTCTACCTGACCTGCCTCGAGCACATCGCCACCCGCCTCATCGAGGCCATCGACTCCGCCGTGGCCCACGGACCTGCCGACGACCGACTTCCCCAGGCGGTCCTCGCCGCGGTTTTCGAAGCCCTGGAGGGCCGGCGGCACGCCTGGTTCGTCCTGTACGACAGGACGCTGCCGCCCGGCTCCGAACTGCGCCTGGCGGCCCAGCGCCACCGCGAGGTGATCGACGAACTCGCGGCCTCCGGCACCGCCGCGCTGCTGCACGACCACGGCAACGAGGACCCTCTCGACGCGGACGCCCTCAAGCATGTCTGGACGGGCACGGTCAGCGCTCTCGTGGCCTGGTGGGTCTCCCGCCCCGACCAGTCGGCGCACGACATGAGCGCACGCTGTGCGCGCCTGATCTCGGCCATCCGCAACGGCACATGACGAGCTCCCGGGCTTCCGGGCACGGGGCCGGTGCCGACGGCGGTGGCGGTGGCGGTGGCGGTGGCGGTGGCGGCGCCTCGTAGCATCCGTTCATGACGAGCGCCGCGCTGACTCCGTGGTGGCGGCACAGGCGCCCCATGCCCCCCGCCACGCAAGAGGTTCCGGGATCCGTCGATCCGACCCGGATCCTCGACTGGCGGACCGCGGAGGTGCAGCGCCTGCTCGCGGACGCCCGCTCCGCCGCCCCCGCTGAAGCCGACGAGGCCGACGAGGCCGACGAGCGGCTCCCGCTGCAGGCCGCGCACCGTCTCATCAGTGAGCGAGTCCGGCCGGTCTACGCGCTCGACGACGCCCAGTCCGCCTCGCGGACTCTGGCGCGGGGTCGTGGGTCGTGCAGCCAGCGCCTCGCGGTCCTCGAAGCGGTCGCCCGCGCTGCGGGGGTGCCGACCAGGGTGCGTGGTCTTCTGGTGGACGGCTCGTTCTGGTACCCGCGGTTCCCGCGGCTGCGGCGTCTGGTGCCCGACACCGTCGTACTCGCATGGCCGGAGTTCCGGATCGGACCGGAGTGGGTGAGCGTGTCCGAGCTGTACGCGCCCCTCGGCACGCTCGTCGCGGCAAACCCGCGAGGTTTCACCAACAGCGGACCGCAGACGCTCTTCGAGGCCCTTTCGTCAACGGCCGTGGACTGGGACGGCTCCACCTGTGACGCGGACAGCTGCTCGTCGTTCGACCTCTCGGCGGTGGTGCGGGAGGATCTCGGACGATTCTCGTCGCGGGACGCTCTCTTCGCTGCCCATGGCCAGACCCTGTGCCCGCCGGCCAGGATCATCGGCGGTGCGCTGATGGGCCGTCGGGCCGCCGCCTGAACGCTCCGGCGTCGCCCCCGAGGTCGAAATTCCGAGCGGCGCCCCGGGCTTTTGTGCGAGGCGCATGCTTCGACCTCTGTTACCGACTCCTTTGGGCCGTCCGGAGGACGCGGGACGGGTGCCGTCCGGGGTGGCGCGGGTGGGTGGCAACCGCTTGTCGTTGATCTTTGAAGGGGTCGATGCATGGGGCAGCGGCACCCGGCGCGGGTGCGTCGGCGATGCGTGCCCGCTACAGGGGAGCGTTACGGACATGTCCGTGTTTAGTAACGCGAATCGTTTCCCCCGCGTGCATCGGCATCGCCGCGGCAGGGTGGCGGCACTCGGCACCCGCCGGGAACCCGATCCGCACCTGCGGCCCTGACCGGGCCCTCGTGCCTTTGCGTGAAGGGGCATGCTCATGCCTGTTTCCCGTAATGTCCGCCGCCTCATCGCGAGCGCCCTGGCGTCCGGCGCTGTCGTCGGGGCCTTCGCCGTGCCGGCCACGGCGCAGGACGGCAACGACCGCCATCACGGGCAGCGTTCCGCCGTCGCCATCGGCGAGGTCCGCTACGACAACAACGGTCGCGGCAACCACTCCCACCGCAACCTCAACGCGGAGTGGGTCGAGGTGAAGAACAACGGTCGACGCGCGGTGAACCTGCAGGGCTGGACGCTCACCGACAACGACGGCAACCGCTACCGCTTCAAGCGGTTCCATCTGGACGGCCGGTCCAGCGTCAGGGTCCACACCGGCTTCGGCCGCGACACCCGCCACGACGTCTACCAGGACAGCCGCAACCAGGTGTGGAACAAGCGCGACAGCGCCACCCTGCGCGATGGCCGCGGCCGCGTCGTCGACACCCTCTCCTGGGGTCGCGGACACGACCGCGACCGCGACCGCGACCGTGGCTATGACCGCGACCGCGACCGCGGCTACGGCAACGACCGCAACCGCGACCGTGGCTATGACAACGACCGCAACGGCGACCGCGACAACGACCGCGGCCACCACCAGCGCTGACCGGCGATCGGGCGCGCCCCACGCGGGGCGCGGCCGTCACCCCCCACCGCGCGGCGTGCCACGGTCGATCGGTCCGGCCGTGGCATGCCGCAGCCACGCCTCAGAGGTGCGCGCTGCCGCCGCCGGCCTCCATGGCCTTGGCGATATGCCGATTGGTCCTCCACCCGGCGAGCCGGAGCACCGGCCGCGACCGCAGCATCGAGGAGATCCGTACGGCGTACCGAAAGCTGTACGGGCAGGAGTCCGTGGCGCGCCTCGACGAGACGGTCCAGGCGGACTTCTGCCTCCGTTCCCTCCGGGTGGCGCGCGATCTCGCTACATGGAAGGCGTATTTCATCATTCGAAATACGAAGACGAGACGCGAGGAAGCCCGGCGGGCGGGTTCGAGGCACGCCTCCGAATGGTTTATCGTTCATCTAGACGTGGGTGCGAAAACACGGACCATTGCGCTGGCGCAGGTACCCGCATCCCTCCCTGAGCTGCCCCGGCCGGCCTCCCCCGACCGGCCGGGGCCTTCCTCGTCAGGACGACGCACCCCGGCCTTCCGCGAAGGCCAGGACATGTTCGATCGTGTCCGCTTGCGCGGCGCTCTTGTCGGGGCGGTGTCGGATGACCCGCGCGAACCGCAGGGCCAATCCCGCCGGATAGCGCGTGGAGCGCTGCAGGCCGTCGTACGCGATCTCGACGACGAGCTCGGGCCGTACACGTACGACGAAACCGTCGTCTGAGACCGCCAGCTCGCGCAGGTGGTACGTCTGCCAGCGCAGCATCGCGTCCGTGAGCCCTTTGAAGGTCTTGCCGAGCATGACGAACGTGCCGTCGGCGGCCCGGGCGCCGAGATGGAGATTGGAGAGCATCCCGGTGCGGCGGCCGTGGCCCCATTCGGCGGCGAGGACGACCAGGTCGAGGGTGTGGACGGGTTTCACCTTGAGCCAGGAACGGCCGCGGCGGCCGGCGACGTAGGGCGCGTCCAGCGCCTTGACCATGACGCCCTCGTGGCCGCGCTCGAGCGTGACGGCGAGGAAGTCCTCGGCTGTGCGGAGCTGTGCCGGGGATCCCGGGTCGTCGACGACGAGGCGACGGACACGCATGGGTTCGGGGATCAGACGGGCCAGCTCCGCATGCCGCTCACGGCCGGGGAGATCGAGCAGGTCGGTGCCGTGGGCGGCGAGGATGTCGAAGTAGACGGGTGACAAAGGCACTGCGGCCGTCGCGGCGGCCACGTCCGTGCGCGAGCCCACGCGGGAGGCGATGTCCTGGAAGGGCAGGGGCCTGCCGGACGGGTCGAGGGCGATCACCTCGCCGTCCAGGATGAACTCGTCGCCCTGCAGTTCCCGTACGGAGGCGACGACATCGGGCAGTCGTCCGGTGATGTCGTCGAGGGAGCGGGTGTGGATGCGGACGTCGTCGCCGAAGCGGTGGACCTGGATGCGGATGCCGTCCAGCTTCTCCTCCACGCAGCAGGCTCCGAGCGCCCGGACGGCGTCGGCGACCGACGCGGCGGTGTGGGCGAGCATCGGCTGTACGGGGCGGCCCACCTGCAGCCGGAAGGAGGCGAGGACGCCAGGGCCCTCGGCGAGCAGGGCAGCGGCCACGCGGGGCAGGGAGCCCTCGAGCATCACGGCGCGCCGCACGTCGCCGGCCGGGGCGCCTGCCGCTTTGGCGACGGCCTCCGTCGCGATGGCGTCCAGGGCACCCTGGCGCACCTCACCGGTCAGCAGCCGCAGGAGGAACTCCTGCTCGGACTCGGTCGCCGCGCCCATCAGCTCCCCGACCAGGCGCTTGCGTTCCGCCTGGGCGCCCGCTCCCGCGACCTGGGCGAGTGCGGTGAACACGGCGTCGGCGCCACCGACGGTCACGCTCGGCTCGTCGGCGGGCCGGGGCCGGACCTTGAGGACGCTCCAGCCGACGCCCAGCCGCCCCTGCGGGAGCCGACCGGCGAGGTAGGAGATCACCAGGGCGACTTCCTGCGGACGGGCATCCGCGAACAGCGACGCCAGGGCCGCGATCTTGCTCGTACGGGACGGCTCGGCGGCAACCTGTCGTGACACGTCGGCGAGGCGGGCCAGCAACATGCCGCCATCGTGCCCGCCCTTGCCGCCCTGCGCACGCGGCGGCGCGGAGCCGGTGGATGCGGAATTGGTGGGTGCGGAGGCGGTGGGAGCGGCCCCCGGCCCGCGTGTGGGGTGCAGAGCAGAGGTCCGGGCGGAGCGGAGCGAAGCGGCTCAGGCGTCGGTGCCGAACGGCAGGTCCTCGGGCGCCGTCGTGCACGAGGGCCCGGGGAAGCGGCGGCCACTCGGGGCAGCGGTGGACGGCGGGAGGGCAGGACTCCAGATCCTGTTGGCGCCGGTGACGGCGGCGGGTCAGCCGGTGGCGGAAGGCAACGGCTTGCGCAGGCGCAGCCGCGCAAGCAGCCCCTTGGACATGCGCCTGGTCGACGCCCGGTGCCTGGCACTCCCGTCCCGGCCCGGCCGCCCCGGAAGGCTCCAGTCGCTGCCCTGGCGGGGCGCCGGTACGGCCGGTGCCGCGTTGCCGCCGACTGCGGCGGCGAGGGCCGTATCAGCGCCCGGACCGGAGCTTGGGCCTGGACCGGTGCCGGCCTGCGAACCTGGGGTGGTTCGGCTCCGGGGCGCAACCCCCGGCGCGCCGGGATGCGGCAGCCGCAGCCGCTCGCCGTCCGGGCGAGGTGCCGGGCCCGAGGCGCGGGCTTCGTCCAGCGAGAGGGCCAGGCTCATCCGGTGCCACAGGATCTCGTCCGGGTCCTCCGCCAGCAGCAGGCGAACCGTGGCCTCGCGGACCGTCGGCGACTCCGTGCGCCCGTGGGGCGGTTCGGGACGCAGGCGCTCCAGATGCGCTCGCTCGTACGGGTCGTCGACCACCTCCGCCACCTGGACCGGGTCCAGGAACGACGCGATCGCCGCCGTACGCTCCCAGGGGCCGTCGCACTGGGGCAGCAGAATGCCGAGGCGCCGGCCCCGCCAGTTGCGGGCGCGCCAGTCCTCACCCTCGTCGAGTCTCGCCCGCAGTGCCGGAGGGAACTTCCCGTCGAGCAGATCCGCGTTCCGCGCCGCGAACTCCTCGACTTCCGGCGCCAGATAGAGCCAGACAACCGCGCGGTAGCGGTTCAGATAGAACCGGACGGGCGTGACGTGGCCCGAGCGGGCCAGCCTGGTGAAGCGGCTGGGAGTGGTGGAGATGAGCGCGGCCGCCTCGGCCGTGCCGACGGTGCGGACGCGCTCGCGCAGCGCGTCGGGAAAGCCGTCGGTCGCGCGCAGCCGCTCGATCTCCGCCCGGGACACTCGGCCCCTTCCTGGCGGTTTGCCCTGTGCCACGACGATGTAGCCGAGCTGCGCCGCGAGGTCGAACTCGCCGCGCTTCAGCTCCAGAGCCGTCGCGGCCCGCCCGAAGGCCACGGTTTCGGGCATGCCGGTGTTCGTGTCGGTCATGTCGGTCTCCCCCGTAGGTGACGAATACTCTCAGTGACGACCGTAACCCGGCCGGACGGCTTCTCGCCGGGCCTGTGGACAACCCTGATCGTCGGGACGATCCGCGGGCCCGGCCCCGTGTCCGACCCGGCACGCTCCGGGCACACGACGGCTCCGGTCGGGCCGAGGCCCGGTATCGGCCCCGGCCCGGCCAGGCCTCGGCGCCGCAGGTCAGGCGGCGTGAGGGAAGTCGGCGGGCACCTCAGAGGTCGGAGAGCGTCACACGTCCCGGCTGTCGTGCGCCCACGGCGAGGTGCTCGCCCACGCGGTTCACCATCAGGGTCATCTCATAGGCGATCTGGCCGACATCGGCCTCCGCCGCGCTGAGGACGCACAGGCAGCTGCCGTCGCCCGCCGCCGTGACGAAGAGCATCGCGTCGTCGAATTCGACCATCGTCTGACGAGCCTTGCCCGCCTGGAAGTGCCGGCCCGAGCCCCTGGCAAGACTGTGCAGGCCGGAGGAGACGGCAGCCAGATGCTCCGCGTCCTCCCGTGCGAGGCCCGTGCTGGCCCCGGTGACCAAGCCGTCGTTGGAGAGCACGAGTGCGTGCCGTATGTACTCGACCCGCTTGGTCAGGTCGTCCAGGAGCCAGTCGAGTCCCTTGTCCAACGCCATTTGTTGTTCCTCCCCGTTCATGTGTTCCCCGTCGCGCCGTGCTGCGCGCAAGCCTTCCTCACTGCCCGCGTCCGGGCAAGGAGTCATTCCGGGCGCACGGCAGCGGGTGCTGCGAAGAGGTGGCTTCCCCGTGCGGCAGTCCGCATCCGGGTTCAGGATGGGGCACATGTCGAAGCAGATGACGCAGGAGGAATGGCGGGCGTTCGTCTCGGAGGGGACGCGCACCGGGAAACTGTCGACCGTGCGCGCGGACGGAAGTCCCCACGTCGCACCGGTCTGGTTCGTGCTGGACGGTGACGACGTCGTCCTGAACACCGGGAAGCAGACCGTCAAGGGGCGGAATCTGGCGCGGGACGGACGCGTGGCGCTCTGCGTGGACGAGGACCGGCCGCCGTACTCGTTCGTGTTGATCCGCGGCTGGGCGGAACTCAGCGAGGATCCGGGCGAGTTGCGTCACTGGGCGACCCGGATCGGCGCGCGGTACATGGGTGAGGAGCGTGCGGAGGAGTTCGGTGCGCGCAACGGCGTGCCGGGTGAGCTGGTGGTGCGAGTGCGCGTCGAGCAGGTGCGGGGCGTGGCCGGTGTGGCCGACTGATCCGGTGAGTGGTCAGCCGACCGAGTTGAGCAGCCGGGCGGTGTGCATGCGCCCGGCGTACTCGACGAGGCGGATCAGCACTTCCTTGCCGGAGTCGCGGTCGCGTGCGTCGCACAGCACGACGGGGGTTCCGCGCTCGAGGTCGAGGGCGCGTGAGACTTCGTGTGCGCCGTAGGTGCGCGCTCCTGGGAAGCAGTTGACGGCGACGACGAAGGGGATGCTGCGGTGCTCGAAGAAGTCGACGGCGGGGAAGCTGTCCTCGAGGCGGCGGGTGTCGGCGAGGACGACAGCTCCGAGCGCGCCCTGGGAGAGTTCGTCCCACAGAAACCAGAAGCGGTCCTGTCCGGGGGTGCCGAAAAGATACAGGGACAGTCCTGAGCGGATGGTGATGCGCCCGAAGTCCATGGCCACGGTGGTGGTGGTCTTCTGGTCGACTCCCCCGGTGTCGTCGACGGTCTGGCCGGCTTCACTGAGCTGCTCCTCGGTCCGCAAAGGGCGGATTTCGCTGACCGCTCCGACGAGCGTCGTCTTGCCGACGCCGAAACCGCCGGCGACCAGTATTTTCAGCGCGAGAGCGGCGGATTCTCCGCCGGTGCTGCCAGAGAGCTCGGGGGCCATCGATCACTTCTCTCGTCGGGTGTGGGCCGCCAGGTGGAACCCCAGGTCAAAGCCGCCGGAGCCGCCTCGAGGACGGCGGGCTGAGCGAGAGGCCGGCACCAGTACAACTGTTCTTCGTGGCCTGAGCAGTATGACAATCAGGGCCTTGGGTCGGGTGGTGCGATCGCTTTTTGCGGGATGTGACTGTTCCGGTCGCAAAAGGTGCTCGAAAGAAATCGCAATTCGTGTGGGCACGACTGTTCGTCCGGCCGGGTCACGACTGTTCGTCCGGCCGGGTCGAAGCAGTACGGGACGCGGCAGCGCGCCGCCGACGGTGTGCGGCTGCCACGGACCGACCGCGGCCGCCGCTCACGGTTGCCGAAGCAGCGCGCCGAGACCCCCGGCGGGGATGCCACGCCCGTCGGCCAGTCTGTTGCCGCCCGGATGTACGCGCAGGACATCGGCGCCGTTCACCGCCGCCGACCGCAGCAGGGCGTCGTCGGCGCGGGCGGGCTCGGGATGGCGTGTGCCGAGATGGCCCGCGTCGCCACGGTGCACCGCGATCTGGTCGGGTTCGGTGCCGACCCATACCTCGCGGTGGGCGTCGGGTCCTTCGGGACGGATGAGCAGTTCGGCGATGCGGTGCTCGCGGGCCGCCTCGACAAGGGCGGGGATCCCTTCGGCCCTGGCCGTGCCGGGGGCCCGGAATCGGTCGAGATCAGTGGCCTCGATACGGCGCAGATGCTCCTGGCGGGAGCGTTCGACGTCCTCGTCGAGCAGTCGGGCGCCCGCACCGCGGACGTGGCCGCCGTACTCCGTGCCGACGGTGAGCGGACGCAGCGCCTGCGGCAGCCGCTCGACGACGGTTCGGCGTTCGCGGTCACCGCCGACGAGAATGATCAGATCCGCGCGGGCCTCTTCCTGGCAGAGGGCCAGGGCTGCGGCGACGTCGCGGGCGTTCTCGTCCCAGGTCGCTTCGTCCCAGGTCATGTCGTCCCTGGACGGTGCATCCCGGCCGCCGTGGTCCCAGGTGTCCTGGGCCGGGGGCTCCTGTTCCTGTACCTGCTCCCAGGGGTTCTCGATGCTCATCCGGAAGTGGCGCTCGGACCAGTCCGCAGTGGCGGTGCCTTGCAGGGGCCAGTCCTTCCCCTCCATCCGGCCCGCGGGGCGGCTGCCGAGCGGGCCCCGGATCTCGAGGTCGGCCCCCTTGCGGTTGATGTACGCGATGAGGCAGACCGGTTCTTGAACGGCGAGGTCCAGCAAGGGGGCGACCCGCGGCAGGGCGGACCAATGGATCTCGGGTGCCGGTGGCGCGACCGTGAGCGGCGGGTCGAGGACGACCTCGCCATGCGCGGCGTAGATGGCCCGGCCGGCCGCGCCCACGGGTCCCGGCCACTCGGTCAGCGCTTCATGGACGGCCCGTCCGGTGGTCTCGTCGGCGCCCTGACGGCCCAGTTCCCGGCAGACGTCCCGGATGGCGAGCTCCCGCACGCCCGGCGTCGCATCGTCGGCGCCGCCGGGCGTGGCGACGCAGATGCTTGCCCAGGGGCCGGGTCTCTCGTAGAGGGGTGCGAGATGTGCGAGTCGCATGACCCTGCTCCCAACGCCCCGGCTCAGCGTCCCGCGCCCGCCCCGGCGGACTGCTTGGCGAACTCGGCGGTGAAGGCCGCGCAGAAGGCCTTGAGATCGGCCGGCTTACGGCTGGTGATCAGCGTGTTCGGCCCCTCGTGGCATACCTTCACCTGCTCGTCGACCCAGATGCCGCCCGCGTTGCGGATGTCGGTGCGCAGGCTGGGCCAGGAGGTCAGCGTCCTGCCGCGCACCACGTCGGCTTCCACGAGGATCCAGGGGGCGTGGCAGATCGCCGCAACCGGCTTGCCCGCCTCGAAGAACGCCCGTACGAACGCCACGGCCTTCTCGTCCATCCGCAGTGCGTCCGGGTTGGCGACGCCTCCGGGCAGTACGAGAGCTCCGTAGTCCGTCGCTGCGCCGCTCGGGACGACCAGGTCGACGGGGAAGCTGTCGCCCTTGTCGAGGTGGTGGAAGGCCTGGATCCGACCGGGCCTCGTGGAGAGCAGCAGGGGTGTGTCGTCGGCGGCGGCGACGGCCCGCCAGGGTTCGGTGAGCTCGATCTGTTCGACGCCCTCCGGCGCCATCAGGAAGGCGATGTTCATGGTGGTCAGCGCTCCTTTCCCCGGTTCGCTGCGCCCCCGGTTCGCTGCGCCCCCGGTTCGCTGCGCCTCCGGCTTCGCGGCGCCGGTCCGGCGGGTGGCCGGAGCGTAAATGCGGGACGTAGGGGACTCGGCTGGCGCGTACCCCCGTATCGCAGACCCATGCCCCGCAGCGGCGTCGCCCTGTGCCACTGGCGCCGCACGACCCTGTGACACCCACTACCACGCTACGTCTACGACGACCAGTGCGCGGGGCGGGACAGCGCCCGCGGCAGCTTCGTCCGGGCATCGCCCCGGGCCTGCTGGAGCTGCGGCTGGGTGAGGAAGATGCTGCCGGTGAGATCGGCTCCTCCGAGGTTCGCGTCGCGCAGGTCGGCGCCGAGGAGGTCGGACAGACGCAGGTCGGCGCCGGTGAGGTCGGCGGCGATGAGGCACGCGCCGCGCAGGTCGGCGCCATGCAGGTCGGCGCCCTTGAGCCGGGCGCCGAGGAGGTCGGCCCCGCGGCGGTTCTTCCTGCGGCCCGGCTTGGCCTCGGCGCGTACGAGTTCACTGGTGCGGAGCAGCAGTTCGCCGACCTGCGCGCGGTGGGCGGGGACATCGGTGGCGAGCAGGGCGCCGGAATCGCGGCCGGTCAGGGCTTCGGTCTCGTCGGTCAGACGGCGGATGTCCGCGTGGAGCGGGCGGGCGGCGGGCAGGGTCAGTGCCTCCGCCAGGTACCAGAGCAGTTCGTGGAGTTGCCGCATCACGGGGAAGACGTCGAGCATCTCACGTGCCGTGTCCGGAGCCTCGCGCCAGCTCTGCCCGCCGAAGGTCACCTGGGAGACCTTCTGGCCCGCACCGAAGCAGTCGTAGACCGTGCAGCCTGAGAATCCGCTCTCCCTGAGCCGGGTGTGGATGCCGCAGCGGAAGTCGTCACGGAGGTTGGTGCACGGCTGACCTGCGGGCTTGTCGAACGCGAAGTCGGCCGACGCGGAGAAGGGCAGGGCGACGCAGCACAACCCGAAACAGTTCCCGCAGTCGCCCCGCAGGCCGGACCGCTCCGCGGCGGGTGCCGCGTCGTGGCGCGTGGCGGGATCCTGACGTGTTTCGGGCACGAGGGCTGTTCCTCATTCCTGGTCGAGTACGGCCGTCGGGTCCAGTCTCCCAGGTCAGGAGCCTTGGAACGGGCCCGGGGCAGCATGACCGATGCGCGGACGGGCGAGCCGTGCCGCGGTTCAGCCCTCCCGTTTCCCAAGTGTGTCGACGGCCGCGACCACCCGGTCCCAGAACTTCTCGCCGTCCAGGTCCACCGCCACCTGCGCATTGACGGGCCGGTCCAGGTACTGGTGCAGGTCCACGACCGTCGCCCCCCGCGTGTGCCGGCCGTGCAGTTCGACGGCCACGCTCGCCTCGACGCAGCGCACGATCGAGGGGTCGATGACGCGCGCCACCGCGACGGGGTCGTGCAGCGGCGGCGCCTCGAAGCCCCACAGCCGCCGGTAGGTGGCGGCGAAGAACGTCATCAGCTCGACGCAGATCCGCCCGAGTTCGGTGCCCAGTCCATCGAGGCGGGCGAGGACGTCGGGCGTGGCGAGTGCCTGGTGGGTGACGTTGAGCCCGCACATCGTGACGGGTACGCCGCTTCGGAAGACGATGTCGGCGGCTTCGGGGTCGACGTAGATGTTGAACTCGGCCGCCGGGGTGCGGTTTCCGCGCTCCGTGGAGCCGCCCATGAGCACGATCTCGCGGATGTGCGCAGCCGCGTCGGGATACCGGGTCAGGAGCAGGGCGATATTGGTCAGCGGGGCGGTCGGGACGAGAGTGACGGGTTCCGGATGCCCGGTCAGGATCCGGTACATCAGGTCCACGGCGTGCTCGGGGACCGCGTCCACGGTGGGTTCGCCGAAGCGTGGACCGTCCATGCCCGAGTCGCCGTGGACGTCGGCCGCCACGTACAGCGGCTGGACGAGCGGCTGCGCGCAGCCGGCCGCGATGGGGACGTCGGTGATTCCGGCGGCGGTGCAGATCCGGCGGGCGTTGAGCGTGGTCTTCTCGACCACCTGGTTGCCGGCGACCGTCGTGATCGCGAGCAGGTCGATCGCGGGATCCCCGGCCGCGAGCAGGATCGCGACGGCGTCGTCGTGCCCGGGATCGCAGTCGATGATGATCGGGACAGGCACGGTGCTCCTCGGCGTCGTCGTCCGCTCCGCTTCCGGCCCGGGTCCGCCTCCGGTCCGGCTATGGTCCGGCTGCATGTGTCGTCCGGCCCGGGTCCGGTCCGGCTGTGGTTCCCGGTCGTGCCTCACCAGTGTGCCCCTGAGTCGGCCCGGATACCTGCCGCTAGAGCGCTCTGAGTCCTTCGATCACCTCCCGGAGGATCCTCTCGTCGGGCAGTTGCGCGGGCGGTACGGGCCGGCTGACGGTGACGAGGCCGGCCTCGAGCAGGTCGCCGAGGAGGACGCGTACGACGCCGATGGGCAGGTCGGCGTCGGCGGCGAGTTCCGCGACGGACTGGGTCTCCGCGCTGCACAGCGTGAGCAGGGCCCGGTGTTCGGGGCCGAGGAGCGATTCACCGGCCCGGCCGGCCGCGTCGGGGGCGGCGTCGACGAGTGCGATGACGTCGAAGCGCACGGTGCCGGGGCCCGGCTGCGTACGCCCTCCGGTCATGGCGTACGGGCGGACGAGAGGGCCCGCTTCGGCGTCGTACCAGCGGCTGCCCTGAAGTTCCCGGTCGCCGTCGCCGGCTTCGTTCATGGTGTGGCGTCTCCCTCCGGTCAGCCGGCGGCGGGCGGGGTGGTGGACATGCGCGGCGGCGTGTGCAGGTGTTCGCCGACGCGCTTGACCAGGCGGGCCATCTCGTACGCGATGAGGCCGATGTCGGCGGTCACGGCGCTGAGGACGGCGAGGCAGGAGCCGTCGCCCGCGGCGGCCACGAAGAGGAAGCCGTCGTCCATCTCGACCATCGTCTGGCGTACGGAACCGGCGTGGAAGTGGCGGCCCGCGCCCTTGGCGAGGCTGTGGAATCCGGAGGCGACGGCGGCGAGGTGTTCGGCGTCCTCGCGGGTCAGGCCGTTGGAGGCGCCGACGGCGAGGCCGTCGTTGGAGAGGACGACGGCATGCCGGACCTCGGTCACCCGCAGCACCATGTCGTCGAGCAGCCAGTCGAGCTCTCCGGAACGCTGGTACGGGGTGATCCTCTCGTGGTCGATCATGCGTCGTCTCCTTCGCTGCGGTGGGCGCTGCTGGGTGGGTTGCCGTGGGCATTGCCGTGAGCGCTGCTGTGGGTGGTCCGGCCGGGGGCGGCGCCGCCGCCGCGGGTCCAGCCGGCTCGGTAGGCGGCCATGCGGTCCCTGGCCTGTTCCGGGGTGCGTTCCGGGGTGTCGTTCGCGGTGCGGTCGGCCGCCTCCGGCTCTTCGGGGCCGGGTGCTTCGCGCAGTTGGGGGACGAGGCTGGCCTGCCTGACCCGGCGTGGGAGGCCGCCCGCGTCGTCCTGGGGGCGGGTCTCGGGCTCGTAGTGCGCGTGCAAGTGCGGCTGCTGGTGGGGCTCCGGCTGCGGGACGGACTGGGGGCGGCCACGCAGCCGGAGCGCGATGACGCCTGGCGGCGGGGGCGGTGCGTTGTCCGGCTGCACTTCGAGGAAGCGGCGGCCTGTCACGGAGCCGGAAGGCCGCGGGGCTGACTGGTCGCCGTGCACGACGGAGTGGGCGTCGGACGGAGCCGTTCCGCCCGTATGGCGCGTGGACGCCGGTAGGCCCGTGCCCGCGCCCGTTCCGGCGCCCGCTCCTGCTCCTGGCGGGAGTGCGCTCTGGAGCAGTGGCGTAGGGATCAGGACGACCGCGGTCGTGCCGCCGTACGGCGAGGTCCGCAGCCGCACCTTGATGTCGTGACGGGCGGAGAGTCTGCTGACGACGAAGAGGCCGAGCCGGTCGCTGTCGAAGAGGTCGAGCGCCTCCGACTCCTCGATGCGGCGGTTGGCTTCGGCGAGGGCTTCCTTGCCCATGCCGAGGCCGCGGTCCTCGATCTCGAGCGCGTAGCCGTTGCCGACGGGTTCACCGCTGACGCGGACCTTGGTGTGGGGCGGGGAGAACTGAGCCGCGTTCTCGACGAGTTCGGCGAGGAGGTGGGTGAGGTCGGCGACGGCGGCGCCGACGACGGCGCTCTCCGGGAGCTGCCGTACCTCGACGCGCGCGTAGTCCTCGACTTCGGAGACGGCTGCGCGCACGACGTTGGTGAGCGGTACGGGCATGCGCCAGGCGCGGCCGGGGGCGGCGCCGGAGAGGATGATCAGGCTCTCCGCGTGGCGTCGCATGCGGGTGGTGAGATGGTCGAGGCGGAACAGGTCTCCGAGCTCGTTCGGGTCCTCGGCGCGGCGCTCCATGCTGTCGAGCAGATTGAGCTGCCGGTGGACGAGGACCTGGCTGCGGCGGGCGAGGTTGACGAAGACCCCGGAGATGCCGCGGCTGAGTTCCGCGCGTTCGACGGCGGCGCTGAGCGCGGCGCGGTGGACGGTCGAGAGAGCCTCGCCGACCTCGGCGATCTCGTCCTGCGGGTGTGGTCCCGGCGGAGCTTCGGCCTGTACGTCGAGTTCTTCGCCGGAGCGGAGGCGGCGCATGGCGTGGGGCAGTTTGTGCCGGGCGATCCCCAGGGCGGTGTTGCGGAGGCTGACGAGTTCGACGACGAGGACGCGTCCGATGCGTACGGAGATGACGAGCGAGGCGGCGACGGCGGCGAGTCCGAGGAGTACGGCGGCGCCCGAGGCGGTGACGAGGCCCTGGGCGAAGGGGTCGGCGCGGTCGGCGGCGCTCTGCCGGGCGCCGGTCTCGATGTCGCGCATCGCCGTGTGGACGCTGCTGTGGGCGGCCTCCCAGGTGGTGGCGGGTACGGCCTCGGCGGCGCGTCGGCCGGCAGGGGCGGTGAGGGTCCTGTCCTCGGCGGACTCGAGTGCCTGGTAGGCCCCTTGAGCGGTGAGTGAGCGCCAGGCGGCGCGCTCGGGGGCGCGCAGGTCGGCGACCGCGGATTCGGTGAGGACGCGTCGGGTCTCGACGGCGCCGGTGAACAGCCGCAGACGCTCGCTGCTGAAGGTCCCGGCGGCCTGGGCGGAGGTGAGCAGGGCGTCCTCACGGGAGAGCATTTCGGCGGCGCGGCCGAACTCGAGGAGGACACGGGCGTCGGAGCCGGGGGCGGTGTCCTGGACGCCCGTGAGGGCGCCGTTGACGCCGAACGCCGAGGTGATGGCCGCGGTGTACTTCTCGTACGTGCGGTTCCATTCGGCCTTGCGGGCGAGGACATCGGTGCGCAGGGCGGGTAGTGCGGCGGTCGCTGTGACGAATCCCTTGAGGCGGCCGGCGACAGCCGAGGGGAGGTCGCCGGCGTCGGCGACGGTGTGGGTGTCGTCGAGGGCGAGCTTCGCGAGGGCGGCGTCGGTGAGTTCGGCCTCCTGCTGGAGGTCGGCGGCGCGCTCGGGGCCTGGGGTGGTCAGCTGGCGGAGGGCCGCGCGGCGTTCGGCCTGCAGTGCGTTGACGGCTTCGGCGACGGGCTCGCGGACGCGGTCCTCGACGTCGCGGAGCTGACGCAGCCGTGCGACGTCCTGTGCGGTGGTGACGGTGGCGAAGCCCCACAGGGCGAGGAGGGAGACGACGGGCACCATCAGCAGCGAGACGATCTTGGCGCGTACGGTTCGGGGACGCAGCCCCAGGCGTTCACGGGGGCGGCCCTTTACGGAGTGTGCCGCGGTCGGGCCGAGGTCCGTTCCCGGTGCGAGCTCCTCGTCCGCGGGCGGTCCGGCGTGGGCGCGCCGACCGCGCCTTGCCGGTCGAGCGGAGGCGGTCGGACTGGGGCCGTGCGGTGATGGCGTGTCGGCGCCGGGGGTGCTGCGGGGTTTGCGCATGGCCTCCTCGTTCCGGGTACGGGGTGGTGGGTGCGGCGGGCGGCCTTACGGGGTGGTCGCTGCGGCCGTCGATGCGGTGGCCGGTTCGGCCGCCGGTTCGGTGATCCGCTCGGCCGAGGCGTAGGCGGCGCGTTCCCTCGCCGTCGGGGAGAGGGCGACGAAGGCGGAGGTGAGGAAGAGGTACGACCCGAGGCCGACGGCGAGGGGGAAGATGAACTGCATGGCCGTGGCCCCGGGCAGTGCCCCATCCGAGGGCTCGACGTGCACGCCGACCGCGAGCATGCCGGTGTAGTGCATGCTGCTGACCGCCGCGCCCATGACGAGCGACGCGATGGCGACTGCGACGGGTGACTTGATGTTGAGTGCGGCCCAGAGGGCCGCGGTGGCTGCGACGACGGCGATGACGACGGAGAGTCCGACGAGCAGCGGGTCGTAACGCACTTCGCCGTGGAGGCGCAGGGCCGCCATGCCGAGGTAGTGCATGCTGGCGACGCCGAGTCCGGTGGTGAGGCCGCCGAGCAGCAGGGCCCGGACGCGGTCGCGGCTGTAGCCGACGGCGAAGACGCCGGCGCCGACGACGAGCATGGCGACGAGGAGGCTGAGGATGGTCAGCGGCACGTTGTAGCGGATGTCGCTGCCGGTGACGCCGAAGCCGAGCATGGCGACGAAGTGCATCGTCCAGATGCCGGTGCCGATGGCGGATGCGGCGGTGATGAGCCAGTTGCGGCGTGAGGTCCCGGTGGCTTCGAGCGCGCGTACGGTGCAGCGGAGACCGAGGGCGGCGCCGATGCAGGCCATCGCGTACGACAGCACGGGGGTCAGCCAGCCGAAGGTGGCGTGGTCCAGATGTCCCATGGCTCCGGGACGCTAGTCCTGCCAAGTGCGTGTGACAGGGGCGCATTTCGAAACCTGATGGAATATGACAGAGAGACGTTCCAGAACGATCGTGCCGAGCTCGAACATGTGCACCAAACGTCTGAGTGAGTGCGTCCGCAGAAGGCGTTGGGGATTGACTACGGGTCAACTGTGCGCGCGTGCGGAATCATGTCCGTATGACCGCCAACCACACACTCGTGCAGGAGTTCTTCGGCGCCCGTGCGGCCGGCTGGGACGCGCGCTTCCCCGGTGACGGTCCCGCCTATGCCGCCGGTGCCGCGGCGCTCGGACTGCGTCCGGGCGATTCCGTACTGGACGCGGGCTGCGGCACCGGGCGTGCGCTGCCCGCGCTGCGGAGCGCCGTGGGGCCGGGCGGAACGGTCATCGGGGCCGATCTGACGCCGCAGATGCTCGACGCCGCCGTCCGTGCGGGCCGGGACAGGGACGGCAGGCTGCTGCTCACCGATGTGGCGAGGCTGCCGTTGCGCTCGGAGGTGCTCGACGCGGTGTTCGCCGCCGGGCTTGTCGCCCATCTGTCGGAACCGGAGGCAAATCTGCGCGAGTTGGCCCGAGTGGTGCGCCCTGGCGGGCGCCTCGCGCTCTTTCATCCGATCGGGCGGGCCGCGCTCGCCGCGCGCCAGGGCCGGCAGACCACCGACGACGATCTGCGCGCCGAGGCCAATCTCGGTCCGCTGCTGGGTGCTTCGGGCTGGCGGATGGTGGCGTACACCGACGAGGACGCGCTGTTCCTGGTGCTGGCGGTACGTGAGGACTGAGATGTGCCAGGACTGAGTCACGTCAGGACTGAGGCCACGTCAGGGCTGCGGCGCGTCAGGACCGAGGCGCGTCAGGACCGAAGTGCACGTGTCGCGCCTGCTCCGTGGCGGCCGGGCCTTGCCGCGGCGACCGCGCGGACGAACGCCTCGGGGGCGTCGAACATGACGTTGTGCCCGGCGTCGGGGACGGTCACGACCTGCACGCCGGCAGCCACGAGTGCGTCCTCGCCGGAAAGTTCGCCGCTGAGCCCGCCCTGCAGATACGTGCGCGGGACCGGGCAGTCCATCAGCATCCGCCGCATCGTCGGCCTCGTTCCGCGCACGAGCGAGGTCGCGCTCCGATGGAGCGCCAGCGGGTCGGCGAGCCGCATGGTGGCGGCCCACGTGGGTCCGATCCGCTGCAGTACGCGTGCGAACCCGTCGCCGTGCACGAACTCCTCCTCCGGCAGGTCGGCGATGCCGCTGCTGCCCACGGTCACGGGCGGGTGCGGGTCGAGGTCGGCCTCGACGAGCACCAGGCGTGACACGAGCTCGGGCCGGCGGTGGGCGAGGACGATCGCCACCGCGCCGCCCATGCTGTGCGCGACGATCTCCGCACCGTCGCCGACCACACCCACACCCGGATCCGCACCCGGACCCGCCTCGTCGAGCGCGGCGGCCAGTGCGTCCGCGTGGCCCTCCAGCGTGTAGCCGAAGTCGGCGGGCCGGTCACTGATGCCGTGCCCGGGCAGGTCGACGAAGAGCGACCGGCGGCCCGCCAGGAGGGGATGGGCGGCGATGTGCGCGTGATAGACGGTGGAGGCGGCGCCGAGGCCGTGCACGTACACCCGCGCCGGCCCCTCCCCCGCCGACTCCGTCCAGCGGATGAGGCTGCCCCGTGCGTCGAACCTGGCCTGTCGCATCCGTATCACTCCACGTCTCTTCCGGCGCCCTCTCGAATCCCGGACTATACCTCGGTCACGTAGTACTACGTCAACGATGTACCCCGCGAGTGCGACAGAATGCAAGCATGCTGGAGCTGGCCATCCTCGGATTCCTGTACGACACCCCGCTGCACGGCTACGAGCTGCGCAAACGCATCACCGCGCTCACCGGGCACGTGCGCCCGGTGGCCGAGAGCACCCTGTACCCCGCCATCAAGCGACTGGAGAAAGGCGGCCTGCTGGTCCGCAAGAGCCAACCCGGCCAGGCCGCTGCACCCCGCCATGTCCTCAGCCTCACCGACGCGGGACGGCAGGCGCTGCTGCACCGGCTCGCCGAGCCCGTACAGCAGGACATCACCGACGAGAACCGCTGGTTCACGCTTCTCGCCTTCCTCCGGCACCACCCGGAAGCCGCGGCGCGTGCCGCGGTGCTGCGGCGGCGGCTGGAGTTCTTGGAGCAGCCCGCCAGTTTCTTCTACGAGGGCGACCGGCCGCTGCGGGCGGAGGAGCTCGACGACCCGTACCGGCGCGGCGTACTCACGATCGCCCGGGCGACAAGCGAAGCGGAACTGGCGTGGTTGCGGGCCATGTTGCGGGAAGACTTGTCGCACCGGCGGAGTACTCCGAACGGGTGAACGACCAGGCATGGGGGCCACTGTGTTCGACAGATTGATCGCAAGAATCCGCAAGCTCTTCGGGCCCGGGCCCGGCGGTGAGGCGAGCACGGCTGCGGTCCCGGCCGCGCGGGGGCGGCAGCACAACATCTTCGAGGCAGCGGCGACGTATGTGTCCGCATGCGCCGAGGACGACGAGCAGGGGATCGAGGAGGCGTCGAGCTGGGTGTCGCCGGAGGCGCTGTCCTTCGGGGTGAACGAGCTGGCCTGCCGGGCGGTGATCGCCCTCGCGCGCGAGCGCGACGAGTCCCCGCAGTCGGTGGCGCGCAGCCTGCTGGGGCTGCCCGTGGCCTGACGCGTGGGCGGCTCGCGAGCCCGGGGTGGGCGCACGGTTCACATTTACTGCCGCAGGCTCTCGACGTCGGGGTTACCCACTGGTTAGGGTGCGCCGACGAACGATCGGATGGGGAGAAGGTGCTGTGGCCGGGACGGACGAGGTCGCCGACGACGACACGCTCTATGTGTTGACCGCCTTGCTGCTCACACCGGCGCAGTTCCCGAGCGTCCTCGGCGACGACTTCCCGGCGGCGTGCGCCTCGCTGGGGCTCGAGCCGTACGCCGAAGGGTACGGCCTGGTCCTCGGCCAGGACAGCACCGGCGGCCGGTGGACGGTCGTGGTCGACGATGTCTCGCTCGTCGCGGTCGCGATCGCGTCGTGGGACTGCGGGATGGAGTACGACCTGTCGCCCAGCGACCGGACCGTGGTCGCCGCACTGCCCGGCTGGCCGCTGGAGGTCGCAACCGTCGCTCCAGGTGTGCCCGCGCCCCGTGATCCCGAGGACGACGGCGGTGACGGACCACGACTCTCCCCGCCCGACACGGACACCTGGGGGCCCGCTCAGCGGCGGATGGGCGCGGACGAGATCGCCCTGCAGTGGGCGATCTGGCGCGAGCAGGTGGGCGACCAGGTGACGTTCGTCCAGCCCGGTGAGCGGACGGAGGACGGCGAGGAGCCGGCGAAGCCGCACGAAGGGGTGCAGCGGGTGCTCAAGGACCTGCACGGTTACGTGGAGGTCGAGGCGCCGCCGCCCGGGCGGGTGCGGTCCAGCTTCGCCCCGGACGGGGCGCGGATGCTGCGCGCCGACGGGCCCGGCTGGTCCCTGGTGGCCAGGACCGACGACATCGCCTTCGTCCTGCTCGACGACGAGCCGGGCGAGGTGCTGCCGGTGGGGCGCGGGCCCGAGCTGCCGGGCCTGCTGGAGGCTCTGGACAAGATGGCCGTACGCCCCTCCTGAGCAGTCCTCCTGCGCAGTGGCTGGACGCCCCTCCTGAGCACATGGGCGGCGGGCGCGAGGTGTGGGCCGGGCCCATGGCCGTACGAGCAGGGCCCCAGCACGATGTGGCGGCGCACCCACCTGTTCGCCGTCCATCCGGAGGCCTGCCGTCATGCGCCTGTCCCGCCCGCATCGCTTGTCCCGCCCATCACGATTGCTCCATTCACCGCGGAGGACTCCGGTCCTCGCCGCGGTGCTGCTCGCCCTGACCGGGACATCCCTCGCGGACGCCCGCCCGGCAGAGGCCGGGGCCGGGCCGGCACATGGCCACTGCGCCCGTCAGGACCGGCTCCGGATCGTCGGCGCGGACCATCAGGAGTCTGCCTGCCTCGGGGATCTGACGACCGCCGCGCTGGCCGGTACGCCGTACACCGACATGGCCGACCAGGCCGGCCTGGCGGCCTCCGGCACCAGGAATCCGTCCGGAGTGCCCGGCATACAGATCGACGGCTACTTCCCCGACGATTCCCGCCTCAACGCCACTCACGGCTGGCGACACGACGCCCAGTTCGTGATCCGGCTCCCGGACCGCTGGAACGGCGGGCTGGTCGTCACAGGGGCACCCGGCACACGGAGGCAGTACGCGACGGACGCTCTCATCTCCGACCACGTCCTCGCGCAGGGGTACGCGTACGCCGCCACCGACAAGGGCAACACGGGAGCCGACTTCTTCACGGACGGCCGGCGGCCCGGTGACGCGGTCGCCGAGTGGAACCGCCGTGTCGCCGAGCTGACCCGGGCCGCGAAGCGCGCGGTCAGTCAGCGCTACGGGCACGGGCCCGCCAGGACGTACATGACGGGCATCTCGAACGGCGGCTATCTCACGCGATGGCAGCTGGAGAACCACGCGGAGCTGTACGACGGAGGCGTCGACTGGGAAGGCGTCCTGTGGACCTCGCGCGGGCCGAACCCGCTGACGAGCCTGCCCGTCACCGTGGCCAGAACCCTCGGCCGGGCCGATGACGAGGACCTCCTGGCGGCCGGTTTCGCACCCGGCTCGCAGTTCCTGTGGCCGTACCACGAGAAGGTCTACTGGGGGCTCACCCAGAAGATCTTCCGCGCCGAGTTCGACCCCTCGTACGACCCGGCCTGCCCGGGAGCTTCGGCGGGCTCCACGCCGGAGCAGATCTTCGCGGTCTGCGCGTCGGACGCGGCGTACGACCTCGCCTCACGCCCCGCGTCCGTGCGGCGGGCGCTGGCGGAGGTGGCGCTGACGGGCCGGATCGGGAAGCCGCTGATCACCCTCCACGGCGATCTGGACACGCTGCTGCCGATCCGTCAGGACTCCGATGTGTACTCCCGCATGATCGACGGCCGTGGCCGCTCGGCACTGCACCGCTACTACACGGTCGAGGACGGCACGCACACCGACGGCCTGTACGACACGTACCCGGACCTGCTGCGCCCGATCCTGCCCTGTCACCGATCGGCGTTCGCGGCGCTGACCGCGTGGGTGGAGGACGGCGTCGCACCGCCCTCGGACCGAACGATCGGCAGGCCCGTGGGCGGTGACGTGGTCAACTCCTGTCCGCTGAACTGAGGGCCGGCTTCAGACGCGCTCCAGGGGCCGGTGCGGCCCGACCGGCAGCTCCACCGTGATCGTGTCGCCGGGCCGCACCACACCACCCGTCCTCACGACGGACATGACCCCCGCCTTGTGCACGATGTTGCCCTCGTCGTCCCGGCCGACGACCTGCTTGAGCAGCCCGTCCTGGAAGTGGTCGATCTGCACACAGGGGTTACGCAGTCCGGTGACCTCGACCACGGCCTCGTCGCCGAGGCGCAGCACCGTGCCGGTCGGGAGGCCGAGCAGGTCGATGCCGCGCGTCGTGACGTTCTCCCCGAGGTCGCCGGGACGGACCTCGAAGCCCGCTTCCCGTACCTCGTCGAAGAGCTCCTCGTGGATGAGGTGCACCTGACGGAGATTGGGCTGGGTGGGGTCCTGCGCGACGCGCGAGCGGTGCTTGACGGTCACGCCCGCGTGCACATCACCCTCGACGCCGAGCCCGGCGAGGAGGGTGATGCCGTCCCTGTTCGGCTTCGTGAATGAGTACGCGCCGTTGCTGCTGACCGTGGTGACCCGTCCGCCGATGCTCATCGTGCGGGGCTCCCTCTCCCGTGTCGGTGATCGTCCCGGACGACCGTAGCCCACCGCGGGGCACAGCGAACCGGCCAGGTCAGCGGCCGATCTGCTTGCGGTTGTTGATCCGGCGGAGCCGGCGGCGCTGCGAGGGGTCGAGCGCGAAGTAGGCCACGGCGGGCACTCCGACGATCACCAGCAGCGACATCCAGAATCCGATGAATGGCCAGAGGATGAGGCCCAAGGCCACTCCCCCAATGGCGATCTTCGCACCTGTCGACATCTTCGACGCCTCCTTCGCGGCCACCGGCCTCCGGCCGCCGCTCCTGTTGTGAGAACGCGCCCGTGGGCCCGCCGGTTCCCTACCCAGCGACCTCGTGGGCGACGGTTTCCGCCGCACGCCGGTCGTCGCCCCCCGCGTCGCCGCGCAGCTCACCGCCGACCTCGTGCATATGGCCGAGGGCCTGCCGGTACGAGTCGATCAGTCCGGTCTCCGTGTAGGGCACGGCGAGCCTGCGGCAGTGGGCACGGACCAGCGGCTGGGCCAGCCGCAGGTGGGGGCGGGGCATGCTCGGGAAGAGGTGGTGCTCGATCTGGTAGTTGAGGCCGCCGAGGAACCAGTCGGTGAGAGCGCCGCCCCGTATGTTGCGGGAGGTCAGCACCTGCCGCTGGAGATGACCCCAGCGCTCGTCGCTCTCCGGGTCGGGCATCTCCATGCCCTTGTGGTTCGGCGCGAACGCCATACCGAGATGGAGCCCGAGAAGCATCTGGTGGAGCAGGACGAAGACGAGGGCCTGGAGCGGCGTGAGAACGCTCAGCAGCAGCGCGAGGTAGGCGACGGCATGGGCGATGAGCAGTCCGCCCTCGATCACCCGCGCGCCTGCCGCGGCCTTGCGTTCCTGTGGCCCGCCGTCCGCGGCCCTGCCTTCCTGGGCCCCTGAAAAGACGTGCTGGAAGCCGTGGACCTTGAGGGCCACACCTTCGAGGGTGGTCAGCGGGAAGAACAACCAGGCCTGATGCCGGGTCAGCCATCGGCGAAGCCCGGTGCGGCCCTTGGCGTGGTCCTTGGTGAAGACCAGGACGTCCGGGGCGACGTCCGGGTCCTTGTCGACGTGGTTGGGGTTGGCGTGGTGGCGGTTGTGCTTGTCGTTCCACCAGTCCTGGCTCATGCCCAACAGCAGGTTGCCGTGGATGAGCTGGATGATCCTGCCGACCCGGCGGTCGGAGGTGATCTGTGCGTGACCCGCGTCATGAGCGATGAAGGCCGTACGCGCGGAGAACACGGCCAGCGGCACGGCCAGCGGAAGCACCCACCAGGACGGGCCGATGAGCACGATGCCGGCGACGACGGCGGCCAGGGCGAGCAGATTGACGGCGATGACGCGGGCGTACCAGCCGGTGCGGCGCTCCAGGAGTCCCTGATCCCTGGCCGTGCGCAGCAGCGGTGCGAAATCGCTGCCGCGGGTCCTGCCTCCGGTCCGGCTTCCGGGCGGGGCTGCGCGTTCCCCCGGGGGCAGTGCGGGCTCGCCGTCGAGCGCGGTGGCAGTGGCGGTCGCCTGGGACATGACGGTCTCCGGTCTCTCGGCCGTCGCGCCGGCCGGCGCGCTCGACTCCTGAAACTGCTCTGACCCGAAGAAACGTACGAATCAGCGGACCTTCGCGACCATGGCGCCACCACCCGGAAACAGTAGGGGGATCACCCGCACCGCACGGTGGTGCTGGCAGCACCCCTACGCGGGAAAGTGACGTGGGTCACGACGATCGCGCTCCCGCGGCAGGCATCCCGTCGGGTACCCTCGGCCGCTCCGGCCCGCAGTAGTCAAATTTGAGGAATGCGTCATCGCTGTGCACATGCTCCCCGCGGCAACGCCCTCCGGCATCCCCTATACCTCAGAGGGCCCAGAGGCCTCACAGTTCTCGGAGACCTCAGCGATCTCCGAACTCTCCCGCTGCGCCGCGGTCTTCCTCCCCGCGGATCCGGCCCGCACGGGCCAATTCGCCTTCTGGCACGCCGACGGCAGCGCGCCGCCCACCGGATCCGGCGGCGCGGTCGAGGACCTGACGGTGGCAGCGGGCGGCCCCGACGGGGTGTCCACGCATGCCGTACCGGCCCGGCTCCTGCCCGTACGAGACGCGCTGCCGGTCCTCACCCGGGCACGGATGTCCGCAGACGCCTCACCCGCCGCGGCCTTCTGGGGCGCCGCGGCCGTGCTCGCCCTTCAACTCGTCGCGCGAGGACTGCTGTTGCCCGGACTCACCCCGAGCGACCACGACTCCTGGCGGGCCGGACCGCTCACCGCGGAAGACCTGAACCGCATCCGTACGCTCGCCGCCTCCATGCCGCCCACCGCACACGCCGTCCCGCTCGACGCCTCCGCGGAACCGCTGCTGCTGCCCGAGCCGGAGCGGCTGCTGCGGGCCTTCCTGGACGCGGTCGCCGACGTACTGCCGCGCACGCCCGCCGCACCGCTCGCCACCGGCTCCGGCGCGTTCGCGGCCGATGAGCCGCAGCGGCTGCCTCGGGCGCGCGCCTGGGCGCAGGATGTCGCGGCGGGCCACGACGCTGGCGTCAGGCTGTCGCTGCGCGTGGAGATTCCGGGCCTGTCCGAGAGCACAGGGACCCAGGAGCCCGCCTTCCGGGCCGTGCTGCAGATGCACAGCGTCAGCGACCCGGCCCGTGTCGCTGACGCCGCGGCGATCTGGGCGGGCGGGCAGGACGCCGCCTTCGGACCGCGCGCCCGGATGGACGCCCTGCTCGCACTGCGCCGCGCGGCACGTGCCTGGGCGCCGCTCACCCCGCTCCTGTCGGCGGCCGTTCCCGACACGATCGAGCTCGCCGACGAAGACGTCACCGACCTGCTCGGCAGGGCGTCGTCGGCGCTGGCCGCAATCGGCGTGCAGGTGCACTGGCCCAGGGAGCTCGCCCGCAAGCTCACCGCGCGTGCCGTCATCGGCCCGCCCGAGGAGGGCACCAGCGCCGGATCCGGATCCGGCACGGACGTGACCGGCTCCGACCAGGATGCGACCGGCTCCGACTCCGGCACGGACGCGACCGGCTCCGGGATGCCGTCGTTCCTGTCGGCGGACGCTCTGCTGGCCTTCAACTGGCGGTTCGCGCTCGGCGACCAGCGGCTGACGCGCGAGGAGCTGGACCAGCTCGCGGAGGCGCGCAGGCCCGTGGTGCGGCTGCGCGACCAGTGGGTGCTCATCGACCCCGAGGAGGCCCGCCGCGCCCGCGCGCACCAGGACCGCAAGCTCACCCCGGTCGACGCACTCGGCGCCGTACTGACCGGCTCCACCGAGGTCGACGGACGGCGCGTCGAGGTCCAGGCGTCGGGCCG
This sequence comes from Streptomyces sp. NPDC001970, assembly GCF_053594115.1. Taxonomy (NCBI): domain Bacteria; kingdom Bacillati; phylum Actinomycetota; class Actinomycetes; order Kitasatosporales; family Streptomycetaceae; genus Streptomyces; species Streptomyces sp. NPDC001970. The sequence continues at coordinate 116,664 of NZ_JBSFDW010000005.1, forward strand.
GCTGGAGCGGCTGCGCGACCGGCTCGCCGATCCGGAGGGCGGCGAGCAGTCGGTCGCCCAGCCCGCGACGCTCGCCGCCACCCTGCGCGACTACCAGCTGCGCGGACTGAACTGGCTGCACCGGATGACCTCGCTCGGGCTCGGCGGCTGCCTGGCCGACGACATGGGACTCGGCAAGACCATCACGCTCATCGCCCTGCATCTGCACCGCCAGACCGACGCATCCGCCGCCGGCCCGACACTCGTCGTCTGCCCGACGTCCCTGATGGGCAACTGGCAGCGGGAGATCGAAAGGTTCGCGCCCGGCACACCGGTGCGCCGTTTCCACGGCGCGACGCGCAGCCTCGAGGCCCTGACGGACGGGGAGTTCGTCCTCACCACGTACGGGACGATGCGGCTCGACGCGCCACAGCTCGCCGACGTCCCGTGGGGCATGGTCGTCGCCGACGAGGCACAGCACGTCAAGAACCCGTACTCGGAGACGGCGAAGCAGCTGCGCACGATCGGCGCGAAGGCCCGGGTCGCGCTCACCGGCACGCCCGTCGAGAACAACCTGTCCGAGCTGTGGGCCGTCCTCGACTGGACGACGCCGGGGCTGCTCGGCCGGCTCGGTACGTTCCGGGCGCGGTACGCGCAGGCCGTGGAGGGCGGCGCGGACCCCGCTGCCGCCGAGCGGCTGGCCGCGCTCGTACGGCCGTTCCTGCTGCGCCGCCGCAAGTCAGACCCGGGCATCGCGCCCGAGCTGCCGCCGAAGACCGAGACCGATCGCGCCGTCTCGTTGACCGCCGAACAGGCCGGTCTGTACGAGGCGGTGGTGCGCGAGACGCTGGCCGCGATCTCGGCGGCCGACGGCATGGAGCGACGCGGACTGGTGGTGAAGCTGCTGACCGCGCTGAAGCAGATCTGCAACCACCCGGCGCAGTATCTGAAGGAGGAGCAGCCGAGGATCCCTGACCGGTCCGGGAAACTGGAGCTGCTGGACGAGCTGCTGGACACGATCCTCGCCGAGGATGCGAGTGTCCTCGTCTTCACGCAGTACGTGCAGATGGCGCGGCTGCTGGAGCGCCATCTCGCGGCGCGCGGGGTGCGGACGCAATTCCTGCACGGCGGCACTCCGGTCGCCGAGCGGGAAAGGATGGTGCAACGCTTCCAGGACGGCGAGATGCCGGTGTTCCTGCTGTCGTTGAAGGCGGCGGGCACCGGGCTGAACCTGACCAGGGCCGGTCACGTCGTCCACTACGACCGCTGGTGGAACCCGGCCGTCGAGGCGCAGGCCACGGACCGCGCGTACCGCATCGGCCAGACCCAGCCCGTGCAGGTCCACCGGCTGATCGCCGAGGGCACGATCGAGGACCGCATCGCGGCCATGCTGGAGCGCAAGCAGGAGCTCGCGGACGCGGTGCTCGGCTCCGGCGAGGCGGCACTGACCGAACTGACCGACGCCGAACTGGCGGACCTGGTGCAGCTGCGAGGGGGCGCGCGATGACGGGAAGCACGGCGAGCACGGGAAACGGGAACGGGAACGGGAACGGGAACGGGAGAGGATACGAGGGCGAGGACGAGCGGACGTTCGCGGCGCTGCCACCCGCTCACGGCCGGGGTTTCGCGCAGACGTGGTGGGGCCGGGCCTGGCTGCAGGCGCTGGAGGACACGGCGCTGGACTCCGAGCAGCTGAAGAAGGGCCGCAAGCAGGCACGCGACGGGGCGGTGGGGGCCGTGTCCGTACGGCCCGGGCGGATCACCGCGGTGGTGAGGGACCGGGACGGTACCGCGTACCGCAGCGACGTACTGCTGCAGGAGCTGACCGACGACGCGTGGGACCGCCTGCTGGACATGGCGGTGGACCGGGCCGGACACATCGCCGCCCTGCTGGACCGGGAGATGCCGCCGCACCTGGTGGAGGACGCGGCGGGCACCGGAGTCGAGCTCCTGCCGGGCATCGGGGACCTGGAGCCCGCGTGCAGCTGCGAGGCGTGGGACCTGTGTCCGCACACGGCGGCGCTCTGCTACCAGGTGGCGCGGCTGCTGGACCAGGATCCGTTCGTGCTGCTGCTGTTGCGGGGCCGTGGGGAGCGCCGGCTCCTCGACGAGCTGCAGGTACGGAGTGCGGCGCGGGCGGAACACGAGGAGCGGCCGGCGGGCGTGCCCGTGCCCGCGGCGGTGGGGGCGCGGGAGGCATTCGCGGCGGCGGACATCCTGCCCACGCTGCCGGATTCGCCGCCGCTGCCACCGGAGCCCGGCGTGCCTCCGTCCCTGGACACGGAGACGGCTCCGGTGCCGGGGATCGACGCGGACGCGCTGGAGTTCCTCGCGGCGGACGCGGCGGCGCGGGCGCACCGGATGCTGGTGGAGGCACTGGACGCGGGTCATGAACGACGGCCTGTGGAGCCGCAGCTGACGGAGGGCCAGGACGCGGTGCGGCTGGCTGCGGCGCATGCGGGCGGGGCGCACGTCCCGGCCGTGATCGCGGCACGGCTCGCGGCGGGTTCCGGCCGCGGGCGCTCCGGCCTCGACCTCGCGGTCCGCGCCTGGCGGTTCGGCGGGGCGGCGGCGCTCGCGGTCCTGGAGGACGACTGGGTGCCGGACGCGGAAACGCTCAACCGGGCGGAGGCGCGGCTGGCCGCGGCCTGGGACGAGGGTGAGCGTCCACGGCTGCGGGCGGCGGGCGCGGGGCGGTGGACCGTCGTGGGTGCGGACGCGCAACTCCGGGTGGGTCCCGACGGGCGCTGGTGGCCGTACGCCAGGTCCGGGAGCACTTGGGCCCCTGCCGGGCCTGCGGCGCCGGATCCCGCCGCGGCGCTGGCGATGGCCGAGGGCTGACCCGGCCACTGACGTACCGCAGGGAGGTGGAGCCGTGCGGGCTCGGACGCACGCAGGGCCCGGAGGTCCTGCAGGCCATGCTCGACCGGGCCGGTGCCCTGCGCACCGCGGAAGCCCGCGGCGAGGCCCCGACGATGCAGACCTGGGTGCCCGAGTCGCACGACGGCCTCGAAGAGGGCACCCTGTGGCGCGAGGGATCCGAGTCCTACTGCACCCCGCGCGGCCGGCACCCCCGCTCGAACACGGGATGGGTGCTGCGGAGCATCGATCGGCTCGCGCAGTACGACTCGTACGCGATGATCGAGTTCATCTCGCCCCGCCCGCTGCTGATGATCACCGGCTCCAGGGCGGACACCGGCTACTTCAGCCGTGAGGCCGTCGAGAAGGCGAACGAGCCCAAGGAACTGTTCGTCGTCGACGGCGCCACCCATGTCGACCTTGACGACAAGGACGAGTACGTCACCCCGGCGGTCGCCAAGCTCTCCGACTTCTTCGGCGAGCGCCTGGCCGCCTGACGCGCAGCCTGTGGGCCGATGCCGCTCACAGCGCTCACAGATGCCGGCCGATGTGCCGCTGCCCGGTGCGGGCAGGGGCATGTGTCGTTCCCGTCGCCCTGCACGTGTCGCGGCTGGTCGGTCAGCGCCGCGTGTCCGGACTGTGGCTGCCCGGACACCGTCGGTGCCCTCGGAAAATCGTTCGCGCCGGTCGCTTGACTTGAAGCGCTTGAAGTGTCGGAGACGTGCGCGACGTCGCCGACCTCCACCTGCGGGCCGTGACCCATCCCGCTGCCGCAGGCGAGCGCTTCCTCGCCAGCAGCGGCGACGCGATCAGCTTCCTGCAGATGGCGCACATCCTCGCCGAGCACCTGGGAGAGTCCGCCGCCAGGGTGCCGGGCCAGGAGCTGACCGACGCTCAGGTACGCGAAGCGGCCCGCTCGAACCCCGCGCTGCGGGAATCGCTCAGCCGACTGGGCAGGGTTCCGGTCCTGCGCACCGAGAAGGCCCGCTCGGTTCTCGGCTGGGAACCGCGCGACCCGGTGACGACCATCGTCGAGACCGCGGAGAGCCTGATCCGCACGGGGCTCGTGGACGGCTCGGACGCCTCACGGGCCGAGCGCTCCGCCGACCGGTCCGCGGCCCCTGCTGCCCGAGGCGCCGAGTCGTAGGACGACGCGACGGCCGGTGCCATACCTCGCTCCCGTCGACCACCTTCGTCGCACCTATTTCGTCATGGCCCTTGACAAATTAGTATCCGGGCCAGCACGGGGAAGGCGCACTGCAACGAAGGTGCAGAACGGAGAGTCCCATGGCCGTACCCGCAGGGCCCCTCGTCGTCGGAGTGGACAGCTCCACCCAGTCGACGAAGGCGCTGGTCGTCGATGTCGCCACGGGCCGGGTCGTGGCGAGCGGCCAGGCTCCGCACACCGTCACGGGCCGGAACGGCGCCCGCGAGAGCGACCCCGAGGACTGGTGGACGGCGCTCGGGGACGCGCTCGGTCAGTGCGGAGCACCGGCCCGTCGGGCCGCCGCCGTGTCCGTCGCCGGGCAGCAGCACGGCCTCGTCACGCTGGACGCGCAGGGCCGGCCGGTGCGTCCGGCGATGCTGTGGAACGACGTGCGGTCGGCGGCGCAGGGCGAGCGGCTCGTCGAGCACCTCGGCGGCGCGAAGGCGTGGGCCGAGCGCACCGGCAGCGTCCCCGGCCCCGCGTTCACCGTCACCAAGTGGGCGTGGTTGCGCGAGCGCGAGCCGGAGGCCGCCGCGGCCACCCGCGCGGTACGTCTCCCGCACGACTACCTCACCGAACGGCTGACCGGACGAGCCGTCACGGACCGGAGCGACGCATCGGGCACGGGCTGGTGGACGCCCGCGACAGGGGCGTACGACGTCGAGATCCTCGGCCTCGCGGGCCTCTCCCCCGCGCTGCTCCCGGAGGTCGCGGACCCGTTCGAAGCGGCCGGGACGGTTCGCGATCTGCCCGGTCTGCCGCTTCCGGCGGGCGCGCTGGTGGCACCCGGGACCGGGGACAACGCTGCCGCAGCGCTCGGACTCGGGCTCACTGCCGGACAGCCCGTGCTGAGTCTGGGCACCTCCGGCACGGTGTACACGACGTCCCCGCACCCGACGGCCGATCCGGCCGGCACGGTGGCCGGCTTCGCCGACGCCCGCGGCCAATGGCTGCCGCTCGCCTGCACACTGAACTGCACACAGGCCCTCGACCGGATCGCCGTGCTGCTCGGCCGTGACCGGGATGCCGTGGAATCCGGCGGCCGTGAGGTACTCCTGCCGTTCCTCGACGGCGAGCGCACCCCCCAACTCCCCCACTCATCCGGCTTGTTGTACGGGCTGCGCCACGACACGACGCCGGGGAGGCTGCTCCAGGCCGCGTACGACGGAGCCGTGTACGCGCTGCTCGAAGCGCTGGAGAAGGTGCTGGCGGAAACGCCGGAGCAGGACGCTCCCCTGCTGCTCATCGGCGGCGGGGCGCGGGGCGCGGCCTGGCGTGAGACGGTCCGCCGGCTGTCCGGGCGCGCCGTCACGGTGCCTGTCGCCCGCGAACTGGTGGCGCTCGGCGCCGCCGCGCAGGCCGCCGGCGTGCTCACCGGTGAGGACCCGGCAGCGATCGCCCGGCGCTGGGGAACGGCGGACGGCCCGTCGTACGATCCCGTGCCCGTGGACCGTGCCGCGCTGGACCGGATCGGCTCCGTCCTCGCCGACGGCGGCGCACTGCTGCGTTCGGAGCACCGGCCGTGACGCTGCCCAACACTCAACAGGGCATGCGCCGCCGGAACCTCTCGCTCGTGCTGCACGCCGTGGCCGCCGAAGGACCGCTGTCGCGCGCGGCCGTGGCGGGCAGGATCGGGCTGACCCGGGCCGCGGTCTCCTCGCTCGTCGACGAACTGACGCGCGCCGGGCTTCTGGTGGAGCTCGGCCGCGAGCAGTCCGGCGCCGTCGGCCGGCCCGGCAGCGCGATCGGCATCGGCAACCGCGGCCCGGTCGGCCTCGGTGCCGAGGTCGGGGTCGACCACCTGTCCGTCGTCGCGGTGGATCTGCGGGGAAAGGTACGGGCGCGGGCGTCGGCCGGGGCCGACAACCGGGGCCGCCCTCCCGAGCCGGTGCTCAAGGAACTGGCCGCTCTTGTCCGCGAGGTCACCGATGCCGTGCGCGTCGAGGGCCTGCGGCCCGCCGGTGTCGCCGTGGCGGTGCCGGGTCTGGTGGCACGCGACACCCACACCGTCGTCCGCGCCCCCAACCTGGGCTGGTGGGACGTCGACCTGGGCGTCTGCCTGCCGTACGGGCCCCAGCTGACCGTCGACAACGAGGCCAATCTCGGCGCGTTGGCCGAGCTGTGGATCGGCGGGGATCCGGCGCCGCGGGACTTCGTCCATGTCTCGGCCGAGATCGGCATCGGCGCGGCCGTGGTCGTCGACGGCAGGCTGCTGCGCGGCGCGCACGGGTACGCGGGCGAGCTGGGCCATGTACCCGTACGTCCCGAGGGCCCCGTGTGCGCCTGCGGTGGTCGCGGCTGTCTGGAGCAGTACGCCGGTGAGGAGGCCGTGCTGCGGGCCGCCGGGCTCAGCACCACGGGCCGGCCGATCGAAGTGCTCGCCGAACGGGCTGCGGCCGGTGACCGCGATGTCCGCCGGGCACTGCGCGGCGCGGGATCCGCACTCGGCATCGCGCTGGCCGGTGCGGTGAATCTGCTGGACCCCCGCGCGGTGGTCCTGGGCGGCGCGCTGTCTCGGCTGTCGCCGTGGCTGCTGCCTTCCGTGGAGCGGGAGTTGACGCGCCGTACCACCGATCCGGCGCGGCCGGTGCTGACGGTGTCGCGGCTCGGCTCCGACGGGCCGCTGCTGGGGGCGGCGCATTCGGTGGTGCGTGCGGTGCTCGACGATCCGGGGTCGTATGCCGTGAGTTCGTCTGTGGACTAGCGAGGTGGCCGGGGAGGCGCCCGGGGCAGGCGGGACAGGAGCGGATCCCGACGCGCCCGGGGCCGCCCGGCCGCCCCGGATGACGCGTCCGTGACGCTTGTCGGGTTCCCGCTACGGGACGACGATGGGCCCGCGAGGGAAGGCACCGTCCGGGAGGCCGAGTTGACCGACGCATGGGTGGCGCTGGAGGCCGGGAACGATCCGGTGGAGCGCGGCAGCGAGCTGCGCCTGGCGTACGAACGGTTCGCCACGGCGGGCCGTGTGGAGCGAACCGTACGGCCCGTCGTGGCCGAATCCTGGCGGCGCTGCGCCCGCGCACACGTCACCACGGAGGGCGCGGCGAGCGTCGAGCTCGGCGACGACGAGCTCGGGGTGTACCGCGAGGGCCATCCGCTGTCGCGCGTGATGCCGGTCATCAGGGAGCTCATGGGCGTGTACGCGGTCGACGGCGAACATCTCGTCGCGGTGTGCGACGCGCAGGCGCGGCTGCTGTGGGTCGAGGGTCATCCGGAGGCCCGGCGGAGGGCGCGGCGGATGAACTTCGTGGAGGGCGCGCGCTGGGCCGAGTCGGTGGCGGGGACGAACGCGCCGGGGACGGCGATCGCGGTGGACCGTCCGGTGCAGGTGTTCGCGGCCGAGCACTTCCGGCGGCCGGTCCACGAGTGGACGTGTGCGGCGGCTCCGGTCCACGATCCGCACACCGGGCGGCTGTTGGGCGCCGTGGACATCACCGGCGGGGACCGGCTTGCCCATCCGCACAGCCTGGCGTTCGTGGGGGCGGTGGCGCGGGCCGCCGAGTCGCAGCTCGCCCTGCTCGCGCCGCACCCCGCGGAGGGAGCGGTCCAGCTGACGGCCCTCGGCAGGGACGAGGCACTGCTGGTCGCGGAGGGCCGCAAGCTCCGACTGAGCCGCCGTCACAGCGAGATCCTCGTCGTACTGGCCCGCCACCCGGAGGGGCTGAGCGGCGACGAGCTGCTGCTGGACCTGTACGAGGACGAGCACGTCACCCCGGTCACGCTCCGGGCTGAACTGTCCCGGCTGCGCGGCCTGCTGGGGCCGCGGCTGCTGCAGTCCCGGCCGTACCGGCTGGCCGTGCCGGTCGACGCGGACTTCGACGTGGTGGCCCGCCGGCTCGCCTCGGGTGCGGTCACGGCGGCGCTCAGCGGGTACGCCGGGCCGCTGCTCCCGGGCTCGGATGCGCCCGGTGTCGTGGCGCTGCGGCGCCGCCTTGCCGACCAACTGCGTGCAGCCCTCATCTCGCGCGGCGATCCGGGCCTGCTGTCGGACTGGGCCCACAGCCCGTGGGGCGAGGACGACCTACCGGTGTGGCAGGCACTCGCCTCCGGACTGCCGAAGGGGCAGCGGGCGGCCGCGGAGGCCCGGGCGCGGGCGCTGGACGGAGAGTACGCGGCCGCAACGTGGTTGCAACGTCCGGCTCCCTAGGTTCGGCGTCGGACGCCGTCCAACGGCGGACGGCGACGACCCCGGGAGGCCTCATGACTCGATACGCAGCGCCTGGCACGGACGGCGCGATCGTCACGTACGCATCCCGCTACGACCACTGGATCGGCGGCGAGTACGTCCCGCCGGCGCGTGGCCAGTACTTCGAGAACCCGAGCCCGGTCAACGGCCGGCCGTTCACCGAGATCGCCCGCGGCACCGCCGAGGACGTCGAGCGGGCCCTGGACGCCGCGCAGGCCGCGGCGCCGGCCTGGGGCCGTACCGCTCCCGAGGCCCGGGCGAACATCCTGCTGAAGATCGCCGACCGGATGGAGGCGCATCTGGAGGAGCTCGCGGTCGCGGAGAGCTGGGAGAACGGCAAGCCGGTACGGGAGACCCTGGCCGCCGACATCCCCCTGGCCATCGACCACTTCCGCTACTTCGCGGGCGTGCTGCGCGCCCAGGAGGGTTCGCTCAGCGAGCTCGACGACAGCACGGTCGCGTACCACTTCCACGAGCCGCTCGGTGTCGTGGCGCAGATCATCCCCTGGAACTTCCCGATCCTGATGGCGGTCTGGAAGCTGGCGCCGGCACTGGCTGCGGGCAACGCGGTCGTGCTCAAACCCGCCGAGCAGACCCCGGCATCCGTCCACTTCTGGATGAGCCTGGTCGCCGACCTCCTGCCGCCGGGCGTCGTGAACATCGTCAACGGCTTCGGCGTCGAGGCGGGCAAGCCGCTGGCGTCCAGCCCGCGCGTGGCGAAGGTCGCGTTCACAGGCGAGACCACGACGGGGCGGCTGATCATGCAGTACGCCTCCGAGAACATCAAGCCGGTGACGCTGGAGCTGGGCGGCAAGTCGCCGAACATCTTCTTCGACGACATCTGGTCCGCCGACGACGAGCTGCGCGACAAGGCCCTGGAGGGCTTCACCATGTTCGCCCTGAACCAGGGTGAGGTGTGCACGTGTCCGTCGCGTGCCCTGATCCAGCGCGGGCACTACAGCGAGTTCCTGGACGCGGGCATCGCCCGCACCGAGGCGATCGTGCCCGGGCACCCGCTGGACACGGACACGATGATCGGCGCACAGGCCTCCAACGACCAGCTCCAGAAGATCCTTTCCTACCTGGACATCGGACAGCAGGAGGGCGCCAAGATCCTGACCGGTGGCCAGCGGATCGAGTACGACGGCGAACTGGCGGGCGGCTACTACGTGCAGCCCACGATCTTCGAGGGCGACAACCGGATGCGGATCTTCCAGGAGGAGATCTTCGGGCCGGTCGTCGCGGTGACGTCGTTCTCGGACTTCGACGACGCGATCAAGACGGCCAACGACACGCTGTACGGCCTGGGCGCGGGCGTGTGGACCCGGGACGTCAACCAGGCGTACCGCGCCGGCCGGGCCATCCAGGCCGGCCGGGTCTGGACGAACTGCTACCACGCCTACCCGGCGCACGCGGCCTTCGGCGGCTACAAGCAGTCGGGTATCGGCCGCGAGACCCACAAGATGATGCTGGACCACTACCAGCAGACGAAGAACCTGCTGGTGTCGTACTCGCCGAAGAAGCTGGGCTTCTTCTAGACGCATGCGAAAAGGCGCCTGACTTGGGTTTTCACCCGTCAGGCGCCCTTCGCTGAGCCCGCTCTCGACCGAGCCCGGCTTGCGCGCCAACTCCTCGCCGAGCTGGGCGCTCATCAGCGCACCGGCGCTCCACCACTCCACCGGCCCGTCCCACATCTGCTTCGTGGTCTTCGCCCGCGGAGACTACGTCGACGTCGCCGACCTGCGCGGACAGCAGTGGATCGCAGGCCCCCGTCCGGCGAGGACCGGCTCATGAGGGTGTGGCCGGGCTGGACGAACGGCCCGAGATCCTGCACACGGCCCGGGACTGGCTGGCGAAACTGCACCTCGTGGCCGCGGGCTGCGGGCATACCACCGTGCCCGCCGCGTTGGCCTCGGCCGCACCGCCCGGCGTCCGCGTCCTGCCGGTGCGCGGCGGCCCGCAGGAACTGCGGCGCCTGCTCCTGGCCCGACTACCCCAGCCGCCAGCCACGGCCGTCACCCGCCTCGCGGCCGCGCTGCGGGCCGCCGCTTTCGCAACCGACGATGACGCCCCCTTCGCGTGTACGACGTGGCGGGCCTGCGGGTCGTCGACGCGTCCGTGTTCCCGACGGTGCCGCGCGGCAACACCAACGCGCCCACGATCACGGCCGCGGAGAAGGCGGCCGACCTCATCAAGGCCGCCGGCCTCGTCAAGGGAGCCGTGTGATGACGAGGTCCCCGCCGACCACCGAGCAGGTCTGGGAGATCGACCGGGCCGTCGACGACCTGGTCCGCGGCGAGGCGGCCTGGGCCGCCTGCGACCGTGCGAAGCGACGCGAACTCCTGGAGCAGATGCACGCGGCCACCGCCGTGCAGGCGGAGGCGTGGGTCCGCGCGGCCGTCGCCTACAAGCAGCTGCCGGACGACAGCCCGCTGGTCGGGGAGGAGTGGATCACCGGCCCGTACCCGGTGCTGACCTCCCTGGGCGCGCTCGCCGCGACCGTCGAAGCCCTGGAGGAGAGCCGCAGCCCCGTCGACGGGTTCACCTTCGGCCGGGCGCCCAGCAGGCGCGTCACGGTCCGGGTCCTGCCGCACAGCGTCTGGGACCAGCTGCTCCTGAACGATTTCAGTGCCGAGGTGTGGATGCCGCCCGGCGTCACGAAGGAGACGGTGCGCAGCCGCGCGGGCCTCGCTCTTCTCCGCCCTGCCGAGACCAAAAGGCGTGGGCGTCGCGCTCGGCGCGGGGAACATCACCTCGATCCCGATCCTGGACGTGCTGTACGAGCTGTACGCGAACAACCGGGTGGTGGCCCTCAAGCTCAACCCGGTCACCGACGGCCTCTTCGACGCCACCGCCGTCATCGACTTCGACCGGACACGAGCGGTGCCACCTGCCCCACACCCGAGGTGCCGCCCAGTCGATGTGGCGCCGGCGCACGGTCTACCACCAGGCAACCGAAGACCGGCGGCACCTGCCGCCGGGTACAGCCCGAGGCGGCCATGAACACGATCGAGGCCGACACCGCACTGTCACCACACCACAGCGCCGCCCCCGCCCTGCGGACCTGTCGACGCCTCCGGTACCACCCACTGGAGGTAGTACTACCGGGTTGGACGCTCATTGCGGGGATACCCAAGGCCGAGTTGCACGTCCGCCACATCGGCTCCGCTCCGCCACAGGTCGTGCCGACCTCGCGGCACGGCACGAGGGCACCTTAAAGGTGCCAGCCGATCTTCTCGACCACTTGGGCGCACACGGCATCACGCTGGGGGTCTGCCCGACGTCGAACATCGCCACCGGCGCGGTCGCGACGCTGGACGAGCACCCCGTCCGCCGGATGGCCGAGGCGGGCCTGTTGGTGACCATCAACGGCGATCGCCGCACGGACCTCGAGCAAGAGGCGTGGCAGCGCTGGCCAAGAACGCCGTCGAAGCCTCTTACATGGATGCGGCGGGTAAGGCACGTAGAACGCCGAGATTGACAGGTACCTGGCGGCCTGATCGCGCGCCATCCAGCTGACCAGGGAAAGCGGCGGCAGACGTGGCGGACAGCCACGCAGGCTCCACGACCGTGCCACAACTTACGGAACGCGGCCTCATGCCCGGGCCGTGGCAGCAAGACTGACCCCCTCACCAGCGACCAGTCAGGGGGACCGCGAACACCAGCCAACGCAGGCAGCCGCCGAGCTCACCCGCGCCCGCCGCGGAGACCAGCAGCAGCCGCCACCGAGGTGCAGCGCGTCACGCCGGAGCGATCCTGGGCCTGTGGGCCATGGCCGATCTGGCTATCACCGGCGGCCGCAACCTGATTTGCGTCCTGCTCGGTGACCTGGATCATTCGCATCGCAGAAGCCGCCATCGCCGACTTCCGCAGCTTCGAGGTCGTCCACGTCTGTGTGTCCACACGCAGGCCATGAGGCCCCTTGGGCCGACCGCGCAGCAACGCCACCCAGCGCGTGCGATCGCTTGACGGGAACCGGCGCCACGACCGAGAGATCCTTGAATCAGCTGGGACTCGAAAGCGAGATGATCGACTATGGACCCACCGGAACGCAGCCCTGGTGACGTGCTTCCTGCTGCGGGGGCTCTGGCAGTGGCGGATCCGGATGGTGTGCTGACCTGCTGGAGCGCCGGTGCGGAGCAATTGCTCGGGTATTCCGCCGCTGAGGCAGTCGGCCTGCCCTCGGCAGAGCTACTCTCATCGGCCCTCCCTGCGGCTGCTCGTGAGCGGTTCGGCCGACAGGAGGGTTGGACCGGGCAGGTGGCACTCCGCCGCCGGGACGGCAGCGCGGTGGAGTGCCGGTTGCGCGCGTGCCCGCTGCCCACGGGTGACGGGCGAGCCGGTTGGCTGCTGGAGGGCGTACCGGTGCGGGAGGAGATGGAGTGCGACACGGATCCACTCATCCGCTGGTCGTTCGACCAGTCCCCGTTCTCCCTGGCGATCTACGATTCCGAGGGTCGATTCCTGCGGGTCAACGAGCCCATGACCAGGCAGCTCGCCGCCTCCGAGCGGGAGCTTCGGGGGCTCCGGATCTCCGAGCACATGCCCGATCCGGCCTTCCAGGCTCCCGAGCGATCCCTCGATCGCGTGCTGCGGACCGGTGAGCCCGAGCACATCGAGAACTACGTAAAGGTCCCGGGGGAGCCCCACGCGCATGCCTGGATCGTCCACTTCACCCCGCTCAAGGACTCCCATGGACTGGTGCACGGCGTGCAGCTGGCCGCCCTGGACTTCTCCGAGCAGTACGTGGCCCGCGAGCGTTTGGCGCTGCTCGACGAGGCCAGCAGGAGTATCGGAAGCAGCCTGGACGTGGCCCGCACCGCCCAGGAGCTGGCCGACGTAGCCGTGCCTGCCCTGGCGGACTTCGTCTCCGTCGATCTCCTCGACACCGTGCTGCGCGGTGACGAGCCCCCGCTGATCCCCGTCGACGGTCCTCTGCTGCTGCGGCGCGCAGCCATCCGCTCCCGTGTGAAGCATGCCGTCGCAGTCGGCGAGCTGGCCCGCTACCCGGAGTTCTCACCGCCCACCCGCTGCCTGGCCACCGGTCACGGTACCGTGCACCAGATCGGGGAGCCCGAGATCACCCGCTGGCTGGCCCGCGACCCCGACCGGGCTGCCTGGGTGGTTCGGCATCGCGCGCAGTCGCTGATCACGGTGCCGCTCCGCGCCCGCGGCACCAACCTCGGCGTCGCCCTCTTCACCCGCCTGGCTCCCTCCGTCGCAGCGTACGGACCCGACGACCTGCAGATCGCCGAGGAGCTGGCGGCGCGCGCCGCGGTCTGTATCGACAACGCCCGCCGTTACACACGCGAGCACAGGACGGCGCTGGCTCTCCAGCACAGCCTTCTGCCACAGGGGACTGTCGAGCAGGCAGCCGTGGACGTCGCCGGCCGCTACCTCCCCGCGGACTCGCACATCGGCGTCGGCGGCGACTGGTTCGACGTCATCCCGCTTTCCGGCGCCCGCGTCGCCCTCGTCGTCGGCGATGTGGCCGGCCATGGCATCGCCGCCTCGGCCGCCATGGGGCGCCTTCGAACGGCCGTGCGTACCCTCGCCGACGTCGATCTGGCCCCGGACGAGCTCCTCGCCCACCTCGACGACCTCGTCGTCCGGCTCAGCTCGGGGCAGGACTCCGGTGCACAGGCGCCGTCTGGAGAACTCGGATCAACTTGCCTGTACGCGGTCTACGACCCCATTTCCCGCACGTGCTCGCTCGCCAGTGCAGGTCACCTCTGGCCCGCACTGGTGCGCCCTGACGGCGGAGTGGACTTCCTCGAACTGCCCACCGGCCCGCCGCTCGGCGTGGGCGGGATGCCGTTCGAGTGCGTCGACCACGAAGTTCCCGAAGGCAGTCTCCTCGCTCTGTACACCGACGGGCTGGTCGAGGCACGCCATCGCGATGTCGACGCCGGCCTGCATGCCCTGCGCGGCGCCCTCGCCGACGCCGCTGCTTCGTCCTTGGAGACCACCTGCGACAAGGTCCTCAAGGCGCTGCTCGACGAGCGGCCCACCGACGACGCCGCTTTGCTCATCGCCCGTACACGTGCTCTGGACAGCGGGCACATCGCCGTCTGGGACCTCCCCAGCGATCCGGCTGTCGTCGCAGGCGCCCGCTCTCAGGCGACCGCCCAACTCCACGCCTGGGAGCTGGACGAACTGGCCTACGTCACCGAACTCGTGGTCAGCGAGCTGGTGACCAACGCCATCCGCTACGGCGGCGCGCCCATTCAGCTGCGGCTGATCAAGGAAAGGACGCTGATCTGCGAGGTCTCCGACGCCAGCAGCACCTCACCGCACCTGCGCCGCGCCCGCATCTTCGACGAGGGCGGACGCGGCCTCATGCTGGTCGCCCAGCTAACCGAACGCTGGGGGACGCGGTACACCGGCAACGGCAAGACCATCTGGACCGAGCAGCCCCTTCCCGGCGGGAATGGCGGTGGGGTCAGCGCCTGGTTGGACGAGGCCGCGCCATTCGCGGCCGAACGGTCGCCGTTGTCGCGCCAGATGCCATAGAGCCAGGACGGTCCGGGTGCTCGGATCACCGGAGCCGCTCTCTGGCGGATCGACGTACCGCCCCTGATCGCAGCCGGCTCAGCCGGGCCGGCCACTGGAACGTGACTCTCGGAAGGTCCCTTGTCAGGGTCGATGTCGACGCCGGCTGTAAGGCACGGCGCCGGCACGGGGTCAGCTGCGGCCGACCCCGAGCGCGGACGCCTGTCACGCCCTGGTGCGGGCCATCATCGACCACGTGCCGCCCATCTTGGGGTGCCAGTCGTTCGAGCAGGCCGCCAGCAGCTACAAGTGGACCAATACGGACAAGAAGTACGTGCAACGGCTCCTGGAGTTCAAGGTGCAGGCGGATGACGTGATGCACCGACAGATTCGCACCAGCCGTGGCGTCATCACCAAGCACGACCTCCCCAACTCGGGCTACATACACGCCCTGTTGCGGGAGTGCATTGACCGGCTTCAGTGAGGCCGGCACTCGCCATCATCGACTCAGGCCATCGTCCCGCCAGCGCGCGCTCCACTGGCGGCAGTACCAAGCCGGGGCAGTAGCGCCCTGATCGCGGTTCATGCCAAGGGAGGTGTCTGCGGCGGAGTCTTGCCATCCCGCAGAGAGCCCTTCGCCCCAAGGGGCCCGCGCCCATGAACGCCGGTCCGGCCGGCCCGAGGGCGACCGGATACAGTGCGCGAGACGGCAGCTGGTCAGAGAGGGGAAGCGTGACCGACACCAGCAACACCCGACCCGCCGACAGCGAAGCGCAAGCTCCGCGGCAGAGTCGACTGCACCGCCTGATGCGCTACATCCCCCTGATCGCCCCCGTCCTGCTGTGGGCCGTGCCCTGCTGGGTGCTCCTGCACACCGGCCAGCACTGGCCGCTGCCCGTCACGCTGGTCGGCACCGCCCTGTTCGCCCTCGGCCTCGTTGGTATGCCGCTCGCGATGGTGCGCGGCCACGGCCGGCGCCAGCAGGACCGGGCGGCGATCGTCGGTGACACCCTGCTGGGCACCAGCTGGGTCCTGTTCACCTGGTCCATTCTGCTCGGCGTCTTCTTGCGGCTCGCCCTGACCGTGGCCGGCGTCGACGAGAGTCAGGACCGGGCCCGAATCGTCACTTGGGCCGTCCTCGGCATAACCGCCGTACTGCTCGCCTGGGGGTACGCCGAAGCCCGCCGCGTGCCACGCGTGCGCCGACTCGACGTGCAACTCCCACGGCTGGGTGCCGGGTTGGACGGCATCCGCGTCGTCCTCATCACCGACACCCACTACGGCCCACTCGATCGCGCTCGCTGGTCGGCACGGGTATGCGAGACGGTGAACACCCTGGAAGCCGACCTGGTCTGCCACACCGGCGACATCGCGGACGGCACGGCCGAACGCCGCCGCGCCCAGGCCGCCCCACTCGGAACCGTGCGGGCCACCCGGGCCCGTGTATACGTCACCGGCAACCACGAGTACTACAGCGAGGCCCAGGGCTGGGTCGACCTGATGGACGAGCTGGGCTGGGAGCCGCTGCGCAACCGCCATCTGCTGCTCGAACGCGGAGGCGACACCCTCGTGGTCGCCGGCGTGGATGACGTCACCGCCGAGTCCTCCGGCCTGGCAGGCCACCGCGCCCACCTCGCCGGAGCCTTGAACGGCGCCGACCCCGACCTACCCGTCCTGCTCTTGGCACACCAGCCCAAGTTCATCGACCGGGCAGCAGCCGCCGGCATCGACCTCCAACTCTCCGGCCACACCCACGGCGGCCAGATCTGGCCCTTCCACCACCTGGTCCGTATCGACCAGCCCGCCCTCGCCGGCCTTAGCCACCACGGCCCCCGCACCCTCCTCTACACCAGCCGCGGCACCGGCTTCTGGGGCCCGCCGTTCCGCGTCTTCGCCCCCAGCGAGATCACCCTGCTCGTGCTCCGCTCCCCGCACCTGCCCACCTCGCCGTAGCACTGGGCGGGCCGACACATCCGCTTGGAGCAGTCCACGAGCCGAGGGATGCGGCGTCGACAGATGACCAGGCCCGGCTCGCTGAGGACAAGATCCGGACCATTCCCGGGCCGACGGCTCCACCGAGCCATACATGGCCACGTTTTACGCAGGACAGCGACGCGTGACGCCTGTACCACCAGCAGACGAAGAACCTCCTGGTGTCGTACTCGCCGCAGAAGCTGGGCTTCTTCCAGAGGCACGGAAAAGGCGCCTGACGGGCTTTCACCCGTCAGGCGCCTTTGACTCGCCCTGCTCACAGCAGGGCCCGATTCACGTCGCACCTCCCCGTTCCCTCCACAGGTGTCCCCGCTCCTGACCAGTGCTTCTGGTCTCTTCCCGGTCCAAGTCCCCGATCACGCCGCGGGCGGCGCGCCCGGCTGACACGGTCCCACTCCCGCATGGACCGCTCGATGTCGCGGTTGGCCTGTTCCCGGACGCCGTCCAGGGACTTGGCGTAGTGCCGGCGCAGCTCGGACGCCGGCAGACCTGTGCGCTCGTCGAAAGACTCGCCCTCGCGCGCCGCCGTCATCAGCTTCGCGCGCCTGCTCTCAGCGAGCCCGGACGTGCGGATGTGCTGCGGCAGCACTCCGGCACGGCCGGCCGTACGGAGAAACTGCCGGATCGGGGTCTTCGCGGTGCCCGATTCTCCGGGCGAGGAGTGTCGTCGGCCGGTCAGAACACGCGGATCGGGATCTCGGCGGGGTCGGCGAGCAGATCGGAGATCTCGTCGTCCAGTCGCACCAGTGTGACGGAGGCGCCGGCCATGTCGAGCGAGGTGCAGTACTCCCCCACATAGCTGCGCCCGATCTCGATGCCTCGATCGGTCAGCTGCTTGTGGGCCCGTCCGTAGACCAGGTAGAGCTCGCCGATCGGTGTGCCGCCGAGGCCGTTGACCATCAGTGCGACGCGGTCACCGGAGGAGTACGGCAGGTCGTCCACGACCGCGGTGACGAGTTCGCGCACCATCGCGTCCGCCGGCTGGAGCTGCTCCCGCTTGCGGCCCGGCTCGCCGTGGATGCCCACGCCCATCTCCACCGCGTCTTCGGGCAGGTCGAACAGCGGCGAGCCCTTCGCGGGCGGCGTGCAGGCGGTGAGCGCCATGCCCATGGTTCGGGTGACGGAGTTGACCTTCTCTCCGATCCGGTGCACCTCGTCGAGGTCCGCACCCCGCTCGGCGGCCGCACCGACGGCCTTCATCACGAAGAAGTTGCCGGCCACCCCGCGCCGGCCGACGGTGTACGTCGAGTCCTGTACGGCCACGTCGTCATCGATGAAGAGAGTACGTACGGTCACCCCGTCGGCCTGGGACAGCTCCTCGGCCATCTCGAAGGCCATCCGGTCCCCGGTGTAGTTGTTGACCAGCAGCAGAACGCCCTTCGGGGAGGCGACAAGCTTGACGGTCTCGTAGACAAAGTCGGCCGGCGGTGCGGCGAACACGTCGCCCGGACAGGCCGCGTCGAGCATCCCCTTGCCGACGGTCATCACATGCGCCGGCTCGTGACCGGATCCGGAGCCCTGCACGATGGAGACCTTGTTCTCCTGCGGGGCGTCGGCGCGCATGATCAGGTTGTACTCGGGGACGTACTTCAGCGTGTCGGGGTTGGCCAGGGCGAGCCCCTCCAGCATCTCCGCAACGTAGTCCTTCGGGTCGTTGACGAACTTCTTCATCCCGCAACTCCTTCGTGGTGCCGGTCCCGGCCGCCGGGAGGCGGTCCGGAGCCGGGCCCGCTGCCTGCCGTCACTCGCGTGCGTCCCACTCGGCGGCGA
Source organism: Streptomyces sp. NPDC001970 (assembly GCF_053594115.1). Classification (NCBI taxonomy): domain Bacteria; kingdom Bacillati; phylum Actinomycetota; class Actinomycetes; order Kitasatosporales; family Streptomycetaceae; genus Streptomyces; species Streptomyces sp. NPDC001970. Next base: position 135,149 of record NZ_JBSFDW010000005.1, read on the forward strand.
CGCGCTCCGCCATGACCGCGACCGCCACCGCGCCCGGGTCCGGCGAGCCGATGCTCCGCTCACCGGTGTAGCTCTGGCGGCCGCGCCGGGCCTGCATGGGTGTCGTCGCATCTGCCGCGGTACGGGCCGTCGCGGCGGCCACCCGGGCGAGTTCCGCCGCGCCGGCGCCCGGTCCGCCGTCGGCCAGCCGCTGCTCCAGGGCATCGGTCATCGGTATCAGCGCGTCCAGCAGCGTCTTGTCGCCGAGGTCGGACTTGCCCCGCGCCTTGATCCCCTCGGCCGCGGCCCGCAGCATGGCCACCGCGTCCGCGGCGTTCAGCTCCTGCCGGTCCTTCACGGCCCCGGACGCCCGCAGGAAGGCTGTGCCCCAGAGCGGCCCCGACGTGCCGCCGACTCGCTTGGAGATCACCAGAGCGACCTTCTTCAGGAATTCGGCCGGTGGGCCTGATGCGAGGGTGTCCCAGTCGGCGAGCACGATCTCGAAGCCGCGAGCGAGCGAGTACCCGAAGTCCCCGTCACCGGCCACGGCGTCGAGGTCACCGAATGCCTTTTCGTTGTCGACCGCCGTCCGGGCCATGGTCCGGACGACGAAGGCGAGGTCGCCGACGGGTGTCGATGGCGATGACATGACTCTCCTGACTGCCGCGACGTCAGTGCGAACGAGGACCCGGACCAGGCGGCACGGAGTCGAGCGGCCCAGCTGCGGACGGACCGGATGCGGTGGCGTCGGGGTCGCCGCCGGCGGTGAGCAGGGCGGCCAGGTCCGCGAGCACCACCCATGGCCCCGGGTGGGCGCCGAGCGGATCGCTCAGCACCCTGGTGACGGTCTCCTCCGGCGGCGGATCGCCGAGCGAGGTGACCACCAGGGAGGCGCCTGTGAAGTCCTCCTCCTCGGTGTAGGCGCTGGTCGTGACGGCGCAGGCCAGCCCGGCGCCGAGCGCGGCCAGCATCCCGTTGCGGCTGTCCTCGATCGCGACGACGCCCGCCGGATCGAGGCCCAGCCGGTGCACGGCGAAAGCATAGATGTCCGGGGCGGGCTTCTTCCGCTGGACCACGTCGCCGGCGAACAAACCGAAGTGTGCGGCCAGTTCGGGACCCATGGCGAGGTCGAGCACGCTGCGGACGGACGCCTCCGCCGAGGTGGAGGCGACCGCGAGCGTCCACCCGGCCTCGTGCGCCTCCTCGGCGACCCGCCGCACGCCGGGCCTCGACGGAATGGCTCCGCTGCGGATGATGCCGGTGTAGATCTCGGTCTTGCGCCGGTGCCAGCCGGCGAGTTGCTCCTCGAGTGCGGCCGGGTCGGCAGGCAGCCCGGCGGCAGCGACGAAGTCGGGGGTCAGCAGTGTCCGCATCCGCTCCTTGCCGCCGCCGACCTTCAGCTTCTCCGCGTACTCCTCGTCGCTCCACCGCACGGGCAGGCCGAATTCCTCGAACGTCTCGTTGAACGCGGGCAGGTGTCCGTCGCGTTCGGTGTCGGCGAGGACGCCGTCGCAGTCGAAGATGAGCGCGGGCACGGTGTCAGCCCGCCCGCCCGGCGCTGCCGAAGAGCCTCATCAGGGAACCGGCCAACTCGACGACATCCTGGCGGACGGCCCGGAAGAGCGACGGCGGATCCCACTTCTGCCGCTCCGCCGCCGTTTCGAGGAAGGCCAGATTCGACTTCATGAACGTCTCCTTGAGGGCGGTCGAGATGTTGACCTTCGCGCACCCCCGGGAGATCAGGTCACGGAACTGCTCGTCGGACAGTCCGCTGCCGCCGTGCAGCGCGATCGGTACCGGATAGGCCGCCACGAGGTCGGACACGCGCTGGGCATCGAGCACCGGCGCCTGCTTGTAGGACCCGTGGGCGTTCCCGATCGCCGGTGCGAAGACATCGACCTGCGTGGTCCGCAGGAACTCCAGCGCGACCGCGAGGTCCTGCCGCTCGGCGGCGACGTCGCTGCCGATGCCGTCCTCCACACCAGTGATCGATTCGATCTCGCCCTCGACCGCGGCCCCGTACGCACGAGCCTCCGCGACGACCTCGACGGTCTGCCGCATGTTCTCCTCGACCGGGAGCCTGGAGGCGTCGAAGAGCACCGAGTTCCACCCCCGCCGCAGGCACTCGGTGATGACCTCGCGTTCCGGACAGTGATCCAGGTGCAGGGCGACAGGCACCTCGATGCCGTCGGTCATCGCGGTCCACATGGCGTAGAGCACGTCGCTGCCGATGGACTTGACCGTCTTCACGGAGGTCTGCACGATCAGCGGCGACGCGTTCTCCACCGCGGCCGCCAGCACGGCCTCCAGCGTGAGGTCGTTGAACACGTTGATGGCCGGTACGGCGTAGCGATCGTTGAAGGGCCCGGAGAGGATCTCGGTCAGCGGTGTCACACCCACGGCGCCTCCACGTTTCCGCCCCCGCCCCTCCATTCCACGCCCGCGCATCACACCCCGCCACTTGTAGCCTGGACCCAGGCGGCCCCAGCGGCCCGTCCGTCCACGAGCGGGACGGGCCTTGATCATCGTCGCCCCGGGCGCGCCTGCGACGTGAACGCTGTCTCCCCTTCCTCGAGCATCACCGTGCGCGTGGCCGCGCCCGCGCCGCACTTCCGGCGTGTGCTGGAGCCGACCTGAGCCGATGTGGTCCTGAACGTACTGCTGACAACAGAGGACGCCTTGCCCTGACCAGCCGCGAGAGGCACGAGGAGTGGACGCCGCGATGGGGCTCCCACCCTGCCGACCACGGCCACGCCCGCGGTCGGGCCTGGTCACCCCTGGCGGAGACGGCGGCATCTGGAACCAAGAGCCGGACCATATGCGGCCAGCGACTCGCCGCCGATCTCGACATCCGCTGTTCCAGCAGGTCAACGACATGAAAGCCGGTACAGCCAGCAGACGAAGAACCTGCTGGTGTCGTACTCGCCGCAGAAGCCCGGCCTCTTCCAGAGGCCCGTGAAAAGGTGCCTGACCTGGGCTTTCGCCCGTCAGGCACGCCTTTGTCCCGCCCTGCTCACAGCAGGGCCCGGTTCACGTCGTACCTCAGTTCCTTCCGCAGCTGTCCCGCTCCTGACCGGCGCTTCCGGTCTCTTTCCGGTCCAAGTCCCGGATCGCCCCGCGGGCACCGCGCCCCGGCTGACGCGGTCCCACTACCGCATGAACCGCTCGATGAGGCGGTTCGCCTGCTCCCGGACGCCGAGGTGCGCCGTGCGGCGGTAGGTGAAGCCACGGATGGGACGCCCGGGTTGTCGGCATCCGCCAGACCCTCGGACGCCTGAACGTCACCCGGTGAACAACTGCGTCGCCTTCCGCACGAGCTCATACAGTCCGTACGTCAGCGGCACCCCCACCCACAGCCAGGCGAAGGCGATCAGCCCGCGCCGGTCAGGCGGACTCTGAGGGCTGTCGTTCGACATCGGCGGTTTCCTCCCTCGGGGTTGGGCGATGGTGGCGGGCGTTGACGGGACGGACGAGTTCGTTGGCGACGAAGCCGACGACGAGCAGCCCGATCATGATGACGAACGACAGGCCGTACAGGGACGAGCCGTGCTTGCCGGCCTCCTCCTGCCGGTCGGCGATCCAGTTCACGATCAGCGGCCCGAGGACGCCGGCCGTGGACCAGGCGGTGAGCAGCCGGCCGTGGATCGCACCGACCTGGTAGGTCCCGAAGAGGTCTTTCAGATACGCGGGGATCGTCGCGAAGCCCCCGCCGTAGAAGGAGAGGATCACCAGCGCACACAGGATGAACAGGGGTTTCGACGAGTCCCCGAACAGCGCGATGAGCGCGTACATCAGGGCGCCGACGCCCAGGTACACGCGGTAGATGTTCTTGCGGCCGATCAGGTCGGACGTGGACGACCAGCCGATCCGGCCCGCCATGTTGGCCGCCGACAGCAGGGCGACGAAGCCGGCGGCCGCCGTCACCGAGATCGGGGTCGAGGTGTCCGCGAAGAAGTCCGTGATCATCGGGACGGCCTTCTCCAGGATGCCGATGCCGGCGGACACGTTCATGCAGAGCACGATCCACAGACACCAGAACTGCGGGGTCCGCACGGCGTCGCGAGCGGAGACCTGCACGCCTTCGAAGGCGCTCTGTGTGTTCGCGACGGGCTTCTCGCTGCGCGGCACCCGCACCAGCAGCACGCCCAGCGACATGAACACGGCGTACGACAGCCCGTGCACGAGGAACGCGAGCGCGATCCCGGAGTTGTCGGATCCGAACGACTCCAGCATCTGCGCCGACCAGGGCGAGGCGATCAGCGCACCGCCGCCGAAGCCCATGATGGCGATACCGGTGGCCATGCCGGGCCGGTCCGGAAACCACTTGATCAGCGTCGATACGGGCGAGATGTAGCCGATGCCGAGGCCGATCCCACCGACGCCGCCGTAGCCGAGGACGATCAACCAGTACTGCTCCGTGGCGGCGCCCAGCGCGGAGATCAGGAAGCCGGACGAGAAGCAGACCAGGGCCACGGTCATCGCCCAGCGCGGCCCGTTGCGCTCCACGAGCGTGCCGCCGAACGCGGCCGACAGACCGAGCATGACGATGCCGAGCTGGAAGGGCAGCGCGCTCTGCGTGCCGCTGAGGCCGAGCGCCGATTCGAGCGGCGGTTTGAACACGCTCCACGCGTAGGCCTGGCCGATGGCGAGGTGGACCGAGAGCGCGGCGGGCGGGACCAGCCAGCGGCTCCATCCCGGGGGAGCGACAGGAGGGCTCATGATCCTGAACGCTAGGAAGGAAACGAGGGAGTTGAGAAGACGGCGCGTCGACTGTATGCGGTGAGCGGTATCCCTGACGCGACGAACGGTCGGACATGGCGGCCTGCTTGAGGCGGACACCGCGCCTCGAGCGGCGGCTCAGCAGGATGAAGTCGCGCCCGCCGGGGCCCGACGCCGTCCTGCGCGCGGCCTCGGCCAGGTCGGCTCCGCGCAACAAGCGGGCGCAGCCGCGATGCTGAGCCTCCCGGCGATGCGGATCAGCCCGCAGCGTTTCCTGCCGGAGACGGAAGTCCCGTGACTCGACCTGCCCTTGCCTCAGGACGGGCCGGCCCGGTCATCAACAACCTCTTGACCGCCCGCGACCAGATGGAGCCCGGAGAACCCGAGCACCGCGCCGGGACTCCGTCATGCCCAAAGCACCGAAGCCACCCGCCCACCCGAACCGCTGACGATCAGCGACGCCTCATCGGCCCAAGCGGAACGGCGAGGTTGACCCGCGGAGTCGATCATGTATCAGACCTTGCGGGTGACGCCGGACGCTGTGCCGATGACGAGTCCCGGTTGCGCCGGGCACCTCCCCCGCTGTCGCACCGTTTGACCGTACCGAGCCGCGTGAGCGCGTCACGTCGTGGGCCCGGCTGCGTACGGGCCGGCTTGCGTACGGGGGCGGGGGCGGGCTGCCTCCGGCTCCTCTCCGTGCCCGCCCCCCGGCACAGGCACCGGTATCGCTTCGATCACCATCACAGCGAGGTCGTCGTCGATCGGACTGGTGTCGAAGTCGTGCGCGGCCCGCCGCACCCGCTCCGCCACGGCCTTCGCGCCCATTCCGACGCACCCCCGCAACACCTCGGCCAGCCCGTCGGCATCGTCCAGCTGACGGTTTCCCCGGCGGCGTTCGGTCACGCCGTCGGTCACGCACAGCAGCGTCTCGCCCGGGGCGAGGTGGAAGGAGTTGGCGTGGAACTCCGCGCTCTCGGAGACCCCCAGCAACAACTGCGGGTCCGCGGCAGGCGCCACATCGCCGACGGCCGACAGCAGCAGTGGCAGCGGGTGCCCGGCGCTGGCGATCGTGCAGCGCGCGCCGCCCTCCACCAAGTCGGGTTCCAGTTCCCCGTAGAGCAGACTCAGGAAGCGCGGCCCCGCCTGCTCGCCGCCGAGTGCGACGGCCTCCACGCTCTCCTCCGCCAGTGCGATGTTCAACCTGCCGAGAAGTGATTCGACGCCGTGTCCCTCGCGGGCCAGCAGGCGCACCAGGTGCCGGGCGAGGCCGGTGACGGACATCGCCTCCACATCGTGGCCCATGACATCGCCGAGCAGGAAGCACCAGCGACGGTCTTGGAGGTCTCCCATCGGGAAGAGGTCGTAGAAGTCGCCGCCGACCGTCTGGCCCTCGCCCAGCGGCTCGTAGACGATCGCCGTGTCGAAGCCCGGGATTTCGGCGAGGCATTCGGGCAGCTGCCGGCGCTGGAGCGCCCGGCTGATGGTGGCCTGCTTGGTGTAGTGGCGGGCCGTGGCGACGGCGTGGGCCACGCGCCGCGCCACGTCCTCCGCGAGCCGTGCGAGGCCGTCGGTCATCTGCGACACCCCCTTACGCCCCAGCAACACCGCGCCGTGGCAGCAGCCGCTCGCGACGAGGGGGAAGAGCAGCGCAGAGCCGCCCGCGCCGACGCCGTCCGCGTTCTGCGGCCAGGGCCAGGGAATGCCGGTCGGGCGGAGCCGGGCGGGCGGCGGGTCGTTCTCGAGCGCCAGGCGCAGTCCGCCGATGCACCGCTCGTCCGTGTGCCAGACGCGGGAAAGCCGCATGGCGCCGGACTCGGTGGTCAACCACACGCCGCACCAGTCGGCGAGCCTGGGTACCAGGAGCTGTCCCGCGATCGCGGCGACCATGTCCTCGTCCAACTGCCCGGCGAGGAGTTCGCCGGCCTCGGCGAGGAACGTGGGCCCGCCGCGCTCGACCCATTCGGCGGTGCGGCCTCGACGGGGGCGGGGCTGGGAGGGAGGGAGAATTTCAGCGGCCCGCGGCGGCTGGAGCGCGTCCTCGGCGGTGCTGTCCGTGGAGGCGTTGACAGAGCCGTCGGGCGCCGGCGTGCTGCGAGCGGTCTCCAGCCGGAACCACACGGACTTCTCGCTGTGCCGGTAGATCACCCCCCACGATTCGGCCAGTGCACGTACGAGCTGGAAGCCACAGCCGCGGCCCTCGCGCCATGCGTCCCTCCCGCCACGCACCGCGCGGGAGGGATTGTGGTCCACCACCTCGACGACGACGTCCGAGGCCCCGGGCGCATCCGCCGCGGACGGGACGAGGGGGCCGGGTCCGGACCCGAGACAGCACGCGACCTCGACGTCGGTGCCGGCGTACATGATCGCGTTGGTGACCAGTTCGCTGACGAGAAGCACGGCGTCGTCTACGAGCCGGTCGGTGATCACCGGCGGCCGCGGCGCAGAGGGTGCATCGGAGAGCGTCGGCGAGCCCCATTCGGCGAGTGCGGCGCGCACGAATTTTCGAGCAGCGGAAGCTGCGAGCTCGTTCGCTGGGAGCCTCATCCGCGAAACGGACTCTCGTGGGTAGAGGGAGGACGGCCCCACGTGCGGCCCCTGGATCACTTCGACATTGAGAACACCCAATGTAACCTAATAAAGAGATCAAGATGCCCATATGTTCTGATTTCTGAGAATGGGGTGCCCATGGCGATCGACCCGGCCGCACCCGATTCCGTTTTCCCCGCCACCTCGTCCGGGGAATTCGACGAGTCACCTGAACGCACAGGTCAACCGACCTCCGCCCCGGATGGGCAGTGGTTGCGCCCGGCCGAATTGCGCCCATTGCTCGCAGCCATGAATTCTCTGCGCGACGGCGATTTCACCGTACGTGTGGAGGGATCGCACGAGGGCCTGCTCGCCGAGATGGCGGGAGCTTTCAACCAGATCGTCGCACGGAACGCGCATCTGGCCTCGGAGCTTCAGCGGGTGCGCCGCGAGGTGGTTCGGCAGGGCCGGCTGGACGAGCGGATCGCGGCGAGCCCCGGACAGGGCGCCTGGACCACCAGCGTGGACGCCACCAATTCACTGCTCGAAGCGCTGGTCACGCCGGTTGCGAACGCCACGCGCGTGCTGGACGCGGTCGCGGACGGCGATCTGACACAGCGGGTCGAGCTGCACCACGAGACCCGCCAGCTCCGCGGCGACCTGCGGCGCCTGGGGCGGGGCGTGAACCGGATGGTGGACCAGCTGTCGCTGTTCACCGGCGAGGTGACCCGGGTCGCCCGCGAGGTCGGCACCGAGGGCCGACTGGGCGGGCGCGCCAAGGTCCAGGGCCTGTCGGGCGACTGGCGCTCCGTGACGGAGGCCGTCAACACGATGGCCTCGCGGCTGACGGCGCAGGTCCGCGACATCGCGGTCGTGACCACCGCGGTGGCGCGCGGCGATCTGACCCAGCAGGTGACGGTCGAGGCGACCGGCGAGCTGCTGGAGCTGAAGCTCACCGTCAACACGATGGTCGACCAGCTGCGGGCGTTCGCCGACGAGGTGACCCGGGTGTCCCGCGAGGTCGGCACGGAGGGGCAGCTGGGCGGCCGAGCCCAGGTACCGGGCGTCTCCGGGGTGTGGAAGGACCTCACGGACAACGTCAACTTCATGGCCTCGAACCTGACCTCCCAGGTACGCAACATCGCCCAGGTGACCACGGCGGTCGCCAACGGCGATCTGAGCCAGAAGATCACGGTGGACGCACGCGGCGAGATCCTGGAACTCAAGAGCACCGTGAACACGATGGTCGACCAGTTGTCCGCGTTCGCCGACGAAGTCACCCGCGTCGCCCGCGAGGTCGGCACCGAAGGCCGACTCGGCGGCCGCGCCCAGGTCCGCGGCGTCTCCGGCGTCTGGAAGGACCTCACCGACAACGTCAACTTCATGGCCGACAACCTCACCTCCCAGGTACGCAACATCGCCCAGGTCGCCACCGCCGTCGCCCAGGGCGACCTCGGCAAGACGATCACCGTGGAGGCGAAGGGCGAGATCCTGGAGCTGAAGTCGACGATCAACACGATGGTCGACCAGTTGTCCGCGTTCGCCGACGAAGTCACCCGCGTCGCCCGCGAGGTCGGCACCGAGGGGAACCTGGGCGGTCAGGCGCAGGTCCGCGGCGTCTCGGGCGTCTGGAAGGAGCTGACGGACAACGTCAACTTCATGGCGTTGAATCTGACCTCCCAGGTACGCAACATCGCCCAGGTGACCACGGCCGTCGCCGACGGCGACCTGTCGAAGAAGATCACGGTCGACGCACGCGGCGAGATCCTGGAACTCAAGGACACCATCAACACGATGGTCGACCAGCTGCGGGCGTTCGCCGACGAAGTCACCCGCGTCGCCCGCGAGGTCGGCACCGAGGGCCGACTCGGCGGCCGCGCCCAGGTCCGCGGCGTGTCCGGCGTCTGGAAGGACCTCACCGACAACGTCAACTTCATGGCCGACAACCTCACCTCCCAGGTACGCAACATCGCCCAGGTCGCCACCGCCGTCGCCCAGGGCGACCTGTCGAAGAAGATCGACGTTGACGCGCGCGGCGAGATCCTGGAGCTGAAGACGACCATCAACACGATGGTGGACACGCTCTCCTCGTTCGCCTCCGAGGTCACCCGTGTCGCCCGCGAGGTCGGCAGCGAAGGGCAGCTGGGCGGCCAGGCCCGCGTCGAGGGTGTCTACGGGACGTGGAAGCGGCTGACCACGAACGTCAACGAGCTGGCCCTCAACCTGACCACCCAGGTGCGCGCCATCGCCGAGGTGGCCAGCGCGGTCACCCAGGGCGACATGTCCCGCTCCATCGCGGTCGAGGCGCAGGGCGAGGTCGCCGAGCTGAAGAACAACGTCAACCTCATGGTGGCCAACCTCCGCGAGACCACCCGCGCCAAGGACTGGCTCGAGTCCAACCTCACCCGTATGGCCGCCCTGATGCAGGGCCACCGCGACCTGGTGGAGGTCGCCGACCTGATCCTGCGCGAGCTGACACCGCTGGTGAACGCGCAGTTCGGCGCGTTCTTCCTGTCCGAGGCCGGTGCACTGCCCGGCGCGGGCCTGGAATTCATCGCCGGGTACGGCACCGACCAGGCCGGCAGCCGCGGACCGCTCCCCGGAACCGGCACCCCGGGCCGCGGCCTGATCGCCCAAGCCGCGCAGGAGAAGCAGCGCATCATCATCACGGACGCCCCGCCGGACTACATCACCATCAACTCCGGGCTCGGCTCGGCGCTCCCGCACAGCGTCGTCATCCTGCCGATCCTCTTCGAGGACCAGATACTCGGAGTGATCGAGCTGGCCTCGCTCAGCAGGTTCAGCGACGTACACCTGGCCTTCATCGACCAGTTCGCCAACACCATCGGTGTTTCTATCAACACCATCATCGCCAACTCCCGCACGGAGTCGCTGCTGTCGGAGTCACAGCGGCTCACCGCCGAGCTGCGGATGCGCTCCGATGAGCTGCAGCGCTCCAATGCCGAGCTGGAGGAGAAGGCGGCGCTGCTCGCGACCGCCTCGCAGTACAAGTCGGAGTTCCTCGCGAACATGTCGCACGAGCTGCGCACTCCGCTCAACTCGCTGCTGATCCTGGCGCGGCTCCTCGCCGACAACCCCGATAGTCATCTGTCCGAGCAGGAAGTGCAGTTCGCCGCCACCATCCACCGCGCGGGCTCCGACCTGCTCCAGCTGATCAGCGACATCCTCGACCTGTCGAAGATCGAGGCGGGCCGGATGGACGTGCACCCGAAGCGGCTGCCGCTGAACAAGCTGCTCGACTACGTGCACGCCACGTTCCACCCGCTGACCGTGGACCGCGGGCTGAGCTTCGAGATCGCGGTGGCCGACGACGTGCCACGGGAGTTGTTCTCCGACGAACAGCGGCTCCAGCAGATCCTGCGCAATCTGCTGTCCAACGCGGTGAAGTTCACCACCTCCGGTGGCGTGAAGCTGCATGTCGATCGGGTGTCCGGGGAGCGCTTCGATGAGGAGACGCTGAAGAGGGCGGAGGCCGTCGTCGCCTTCTCGGTCAAGGACACCGGGATCGGCATTCCGCCTGAGAAGCTGCCGGTGGTCTTCGAAGCGTTCCAGCAGTCCGACGGCACCACCAGCCGCAAGTACGGCGGTACGGGTCTCGGCCTGTCCATCAGCCGGGAGATCGCCGGGATGCTCGGCGGCCGGATCGTCGCCGAGAGCGAGCTGGGCGTGGGCTCCCGGTTCACCCTCTACATTCCGGCGCGCTACCCCGGCGCCGCCGCCACGCCGGAAGCGGCGGCACTGCGGGTCACGGGCCCCCCTGCCACGGCCTCCGAGCTCGAACCTGCCCCGGCTCCCGCGTCTGCCGCGGTTCCTCCCCCGCCCGCGCTCCCCCTGCGGCCGGAGCCGGTGCGGGACGCCACCGACTACGCGCCGAACACCGCGACCGGCAGTCCGGACAGCCTGGTCGGCTGGGGAACCGTGGCGCCCGCGGAGGTCCGAGAGGACGCCTGGCCGGAGACGACACGGCTCAAGGAGTGGCTGAGCGGACGCCCCGGCCGGGTGCTGGCCGGTCGTCTCCTCCTCATCGTCGACGACGACATCCGTAATGTCTTCGCGCTCACGCATGTGCTGGGCCGCGTCGGTATCACGGTGAAGTACGCGGAGAACGGCCGCGAGGGCCTCGAGGTTCTGCAGCGGTTCCCCGATGTGTCGCTGGTTCTGATGGACATCATGATGCCCGAGATGGATGGTTACGAGACGATACGAGCCATCCGGGGCACCCCCCGCCTCGCCCATCTGCCGATCATCGCGCTGACCGCCAAGGCCATGCCGGGAGACCGCGCCAAGGCGATCGACAGCGGCGCCTCCGACTACGTACCCAAGCCCGTGGACGTGGACCACCTGCTGTCGGTCATCTGCGACCTGCTCGACCCGCAGGGCGCGTCCTCGGCGCCGAAGCCGATTCCGGAGCGGGAACCTGAGCGGGTGCAGGTGCAGGATCCCCATCCGGAGACCGCCGAGGCACAGGCCACGATCGCCGAAGCCGAAGCCGAAGCCGAAGCCGACGGCGACGGCGACGGCGACGGCGACGGCGACGGCGACGGCGACGGCGACGGCGACGGCGATGGCGATGGCGATGGCGATGGCGACGGCGACGGCGAGAACCGCCCGAGGCAGAGGCCATGACCACCACCGCCCCTGACAAGTGCAGCATCCTCCTCGTCGACGACATGGAGGAGAACCTCATCGCGCTGGAGGCCGTGCTCGGCCCCCTGCACCAGCAGCTGGTACGTGCCTCCTCCGGGGAGGACGCGCTGAAGGCGATGCTGCGGCAGGACTTCGCCGTCGTACTGCTGGACGTCCTGATGCCCGGCATGGACGGCTTCGAGACCGCCGCCAACATCAAGCGCCTTGACCAGACCAAGGACGTGCCCATCATCCTGCTGACCGGGACCGACGCCGACACGGACTACGCCTACCGGGGGTACGCGATCGGCGCCGCCGACTTCCTCACCAAGCCGTTCGACCCCTGGGTGCTGCGCACCAAAGTAAGCGTCTTCCTCGACCTGGACCGCAAGAACCGCCAACTGGCGATGCAGGCCGAGCAGTTGCGGCGGCTTCTGGTGACCGACCGCACGCCCGTGGAGGCGGCGGGACCGAAGGAACGGCTGGCGGAGATCGCCGAAGAGCTCGCCCAGATCGAGCTGCAGCTGCGCAACACGGAGGGCACCGAGGCGGCCGGGCTCGCCGAGCGCACGGCCGAGCTGCGACGTGCGGTGAACGGCCTGCGGGTGCGGCACGCGGCCTAGTTCCGTCTCGGGAGGTTGTGGACGGGTGAGGCAAGTGCGGACTGAGGGGGGCTTGAACAGGTGAGGGGAGCATCAGGACATGTGGCTGCTCCCGCCCCGGTGCCGGCCGGTCCTCGCCCGCTCAGTAGGCCACGGCCACCGACTCCTCCGCGCTCTGCGGCACGTCCTGCCCGTGCCCCCGCTTCGTGAACTGGGTGTGGTACAGCTCCGAGTATCTCCCGTCGAGAGCGAGCAGTTCGTCGTGGGTTCCGCGCTCGGCGATCCGGCCGGCCTCGACGACGAGGATCTGGTCGGCGGCGCGGATCGTGGACAGCCGGTGGGCGATCACGACGGCGGTGCGGCCCTCCAGCGCCTCGGCGAGCGCTTCCTGCACGGCGGCCTCGGAGGTGTTGTCCAGGTGCGCGGTGGCCTCGTCGAGGATGACCACGCGCTGCCGGGCCAGCAGCAGGCGGGCGATGGTCATCCGCTGGCGCTCGCCTCCGGAGAGCCGGTATCCGCGCTCGCCGACGACGGTGTCGAGCCCGTCCGGCAGGTCCCGCACGAGGTCGTCGAGGCGGGCCCGCCCCAGGACGTCCCACAGCTCGTCCTCCGTCGCGTCCGGACGGGCGAGGAGCATGTTGGCGCGGACGGTGTCGTGGAAGAGATGCCCGTCCTGGGTGACCATGCCGAATGTGGCTCGCAGGGATTCGGCCGTCACGTCGCGTACGTCGACGCCGCCGATGCGGACGGCACCCTCATCGGCGTCGTACAGCCGGGGCAGCAGCTGGGCGATGGTCGACTTGCCGGCGCCGGACGAGCCGACGAGGGCGACGGTCTGGCCGGGTTCGGCACGGAACGAGATGCCGTGCAGGACCTCGGCGCCGCCGCGCGTGTCGAGTGCGGCGACCTCTTCGAGGGAGGCGAGGGAGACCTTGTCGGCGGACGGGTAGCCGAAGCGGACGTCGTCGAACTCGACGGAGACGGGTCCGTTCGGCACGGGCAGGGCGTCGGCGTTCTCCTCGATCAGTGGCTTCAGATCCAGGACCTCGAAGACCCGCTCGAAGGAGACGAGGGCGCTCATGACTTCGACTCGGGCGCCGGCGAGCGAGGTCAGCGGCGCGTACAGACGGGTGAGGAGCAGGGCGAGGGCGACGACAGCGCCCGGTTCGAGGGAGCCGCGCAGGGCGAACCAGCCGCCGAGGCCGTACACCAGGGCGAGGGCCAGCGCGGAGACCAGCGTGAGCGCGGTGATGAAGGCCGACTGCACCATCGCCGTCCGTACACCGATGTCGCGCACCCGGCGGGCCCGGGCCTCGAACTCCGCCGACTCCTCGTCGGGCCGCCCGAACAGCTTCACGAGCGTGGCGCCCGGCGCCGAGAAGCGCTCGGTCATCCGCGTCCCCATCGCGGCGTTGAGATCGGCGGCCTCGCGCTGGAGCCTCGCCATACGGGTGCCCATGCGGCGCGCCGGCACGACGAACACCGGCAGCAGGACGAGGGCGAGCAGGGTGATCTGCCAGGACAGGGCCAGCATCACGGCGAGTGTGAGCAGCAGCGTCACGACATTGCCGACAATTCCGGAGAGCGTGTTGCTGAAGGCGCGCTGTGCGCCGATGACGTCGTTGTTGAGGCGGCTGACGAGGGCGCCGGTGCGGGTGCGGGTGAAGAACGCGACCGGCATGCGCTGGACGTGGTCGAAGACGGCGGTCCTCAGGTCCAGGATCAGCCCCTCCCCCAGTGACGCCGACAGCCAGCGGTTCAGCAGGCCGAGTGCGGCCTCACCGAGCGCGATCAGGGCGATCAGCAGCGCGAGCCGGACGACCACGCCCGGGTCGGACCCGTGCACGATCGCGTCGACGACGCGTCCGGCGAGGATCGGCGTCGCCACGGCGAGCACCGCGCCCACGATGCCGAGCAGCACGAACTGGACGATGCGACGACGGTGAGGTCGGGCGAAGGCACCGATGCGGCGCAGGGTGGCCCGGGCGAGGGGGCGACTGTCCCGCTGTGCGTTCATGACGCTGTGCAACTGCATCCAGGCTGTGGTCTCCATGCTCATGAGAGAACCGTAGAACCTCAAGCGTTGTTCAGGTCAAGGGCAGGGAGACAAGGGCAGGGAAATCCGGTGGCGGCGCCGGAGAGGCGGGCCGGGCGCCTTTCCAATTCCGCCCGGCAGTCGCCGGGCGGCGGGTACATCAGCAGGTCACGGTCACCGAGGACGAGCAGGACCGGGACGGTGACCTGGCAACTGAGCTCCTCCGCCCACGCCGGCCACCCGGCCGCCCGCGCCCCCGGCGCCGAGCGCCGCGGCGAGCCCACCACGGCACGCAAGGGCGACGGCGTCAGCAAGCCCCGGTACTCGGTCCAGGGCTCACCCGGCCCGAGCCGACCGCTGCGCAGCCCACATCGGCCCTGCGGCAATAGACATCAGCACCGCGCCCATGCCGGCGCCGATGAAATGCAGCCCCGACTCTGCGAACACGCCGAAGAGCACCTGGAGACCGAGGAACGCGGCCACCAGCAGTTGCCCATCACCCCACAGGCGGGGTCGCTGGACATGCCTGCGCTACCACTTGGGCAGCCAACCCGTCGTGATCGCGGCGACCACCACAAGCACCCCCAAAAGCACGAACGCCACCACGATGTACCCGTTCATGTCCCCACCTCAAGAGCTGGTGCTGCTGGTGAATTGGGCGTTCGGACGGCCCGCCGCCACGACCGCCGGCGAAGGCCATGCACGACAACAACCCCCTGCTGGACGGTACTCGGTGGCCGATCCCAGTCCGCCTTCTTGATGTCATGTCTACGCAGCGGCAGTTGCGCCGGCTGATCACGCCCGGCAAGATTTCTCATGATTTGCCACTGAACGCCCCTGCGTAGGGCTCGACCATCGGCTCCATGAACACCACCACGCACACGCATCAGGTCCCGCCGGGACGCTTCTTCGACATCGACGGACGGGGCCTGTTCCTCCACCGCTCGGGAGCCGGCGGCCCGGCCGTCGTCTTCCTGCCCGCCGCCGGCGCGATCGGCCTGGACTACCTCAACATCCACGCCCGGGTCGGCCGATTCACCAGGGCGGTGCTCCACGACCGCGGCGGCACGGAATGGAGCGAGCCGGCCGACCTGCCACGCAGCCTCGGCATGATTGCGCCAGATGTGCGAACCAGTTCAACCGATGGAACGATATACGCGCGCCACGCTCGAACTGACGGGTCGTCCGGGCGCTTCCTCGAACCGGTCGAACCGGTCGAACCGGTCGAACCGGTCGATGATCCACGTCTGTCTCGGGGCATGGGCGGGTGCCTCTGGGCCTGCGGGCTGTTTCCTTGCATACGCTGATCGGGCCGTCTCCATGATGGCCGTATCGTTCGCCGTAGTCAGGAGCACACATGGCCACCCCCGTCCAGGCCCGTACGAGCCGCCTGCGCGCGTGGATGCTGGAGGGCCTGTCCGACATGGCCAGGCACCAGAAGGGGGCACCTGGCGAGCCGAAGCCCGCGCACAAGGGGCAGCGGTGGTGGCGGGTCATGTGCCTGACCGGCGTCGACTACTTCTCCACCCTGGGCTATCAGCCCGGCATCGCCGCGCTCGCGGCGGGACTGCTGTCGCCGGTGGCCACCATCGTGCTGGTGATCGTCACGCTGGCCGGCGCGCTGCCTGTGTACCGGCGGGTGGCCGAGGAGAGCCCGCACGGTCAGGGGTCCATCGCCATGCTGGAGCGACTGCTGTCGTTCTGGAAGGGCAAGCTGTTCGTCCTGACCCTGCTCGGCTTCGCCGCCACCGACTTCCTCATCACGATCACGCTGTCGGCGGCGGACTCCTCCATCCACCTGGTGGAGAACCCGCACGTGCCCGGCTTCCTGCACGGACAGCAGATGCTCGTCACCCTGCTGCTGATCGCGCTGCTCGGGGCGGTCTTCCTCAAGGGCTTCCTGGAGGCGATCGGCGTCGCCGTCGCCCTCGTCGGGGCATATCTGGCCCTGAACGCGGTCGTCGTGACCGTCGGCCTGTGGCACGTCGCCACCGAGGCGCACGTCGTCACCGACTGGTCCACGGCCCTGACCACCGAGCACGGAAACGCTCTGGCCATGATCGGTGTGGCGCTGATCGTCTTCCCCAAGCTGGCGCTGGGCCTGTCCGGGTTCGAGACCGGCGTGGCGGTCATGCCACATGTCGAGGGCGCTCCGGGCGACATCGAGGAGAAGCCCGCCGGGCGCATCCGCGGCACCAAGAAGCTGCTCACCACCGCCGCGCTGATCATGAGCGTGTTCCTGATCTCGACCAGCTTCATCACCACGCTGCTCATCCCGGCGAAGGAGTTCGAGCCGGGCGGCGAAGCCAATGGACGCGCCCTCGCCTACCTCGCGCACCAGTACCTCGGAGACGCCTTCGGCACCGTCTACGACGTCGCCACCATCGCCATCCTCTGGTTCGCCGGTGCCTCCGCCATGGCCGGGCTGCTGAACCTCATGCCCCAGTACCTCCCCCGCTACGGCATGGCCCCCCACTGGGCGCGCGCCGTGCGCCCCATGGTGATCGTCTTCACCCTGGTCGCGTTCCTCGTCACCTGGATCTTCGACGCCGACGTCGACGCCCAGGGCGGCGCGTACGCCACCGGCGTGCTCGTCCTGATCTGCTCCGCGTCGATCGCGGTGACGATCGCCGCGAGCCGCGCCGGGCAGCGGGGCTGGACGATCGCCTTCGCCGTCATCTCGGCGGTCTTCCTCTACACCACCGCCCTCAACGTCGTCGAACGGCCCGACGGCGTGAAGATCGGTGCCTGCTTCATCGCCGGCATCATCATCCTGTCCCTGGCATCCCGGCTGGCCCGCGCCTTCGAGCTGCGCGTCACGGGCGTGACGCTGGACGACATGGCCGAGCGCTTCGTCCGCGACATCTCCCACCGCACGATCCGGTTCATCGCCAACGAACCCGACCAGCGCGACGTCGCCGAGTACCGCAACAAGATCCACCAGATCCGGGCCGACAACGACATCCCGCCCGAGGACGACTTCGTCTTCGTCGAGGTCACCGTCGGCGACCCCTCGGAGTTCGAGGCCGGCCTGCACGTACGCGGCGAGGTGCTGCACGGCCGCTACCGCGTCCTGACCCTGGAGAGCTCCTCCGTCCCCAACGCCCTGGCCGCACTGCTCCTCCACGTACGCGACGCCTCCGGCCAACGCCCCCACATGTACTTCGAATGGACCGAGGGCACCCCGTTCGCCAACTTCCTCCGCTTCTTCCTCTTCGGCCAGGGCGAGGTCGCCCCCGTCACCCGCGAGGTCCTGCGCGTCGCCGAACCCAACCGGGCGAACCGGCCCCGCGTCCACGTCGGCTGACACACCGGCCCGTGGGTGACCGGCGAGGAGACAGCCGTGGACCGGGGAGGGTGTTCGGCCTGCGTGCCGACGGCACGCGGACCGAGGGCGAGATCTCGGGACAGCCGGGATCCTCGCCAGCGTCCCTACGCTCCACGTCCGGTTCAGCTTCCTGCGGGGCGGCGAACCCTCCATCCCGAGGCAGGAGCCCCAGAACCTGCTCGACGAGGACGATCGATGGCCACTCCTCCAGCGCTGTCTGACTGACGATGCCCTGCCCACGGACGTCCGGGCGGCCGCGCGATCACCCTGCTGTTCGGCCCGTCCACCGAACGGCGCTCGCCCGCTCTCGCGGCTGGTCTCCCCGGCCCGATCGTCGCCGACGTGACCGGGATGCACCGCCACACGGCGCTCCGCTGGGTCGCCTCCGCCAGACGCGACTGGGCCCAGTACCTCGCGGCCCGGGCCGAGGACCTGAGCAACCACCCGGGGGTGGCGGCTGCCGGTGACGGCCACGATTCGTGCAGCGGCTGAGTTGATCGATAAGGTGCCAGGTCACGACCGCACCCCGTTCGATCCACGGGCCGGTCAGGGCTCTGCCGCAGTTGGTGGCACCTCCACGGCTGCCGTGCCGATCTCTGCCTGCCCGGGCCCTGGGATACGGGGGCGATCCTCACGGCGGGGCAGTCGGGCCCCGGCCGACGGGTCAGGAGGAACGAGTGGCACAGATCATCGCCGAAGTCTCACGGACGTTCAACGAGTTTCTGCTCTTGCCGAACCGGACTCGGACCGACTGCTCGGCTGCGACGGTTGACTTGCGCACGCCCCTGGTGCGGCACATCGCGGGCGAGGCGTCGGCGATCGAGCTGCAGTCCCCGTTCACGTCCGCGATCATGCAGGCCGTCAGCACACCCGATCTCGCGATCGCGCTCGCGCGCAACGGTGGTTTCAGCTTCCTGCACCACAACCAGCCGATCCAGGACCAGGCTGCAGCGGTCCGCCAGGTGAAGAATTTCAAGGCCGGGTTCGTCACCAGCGACACCAACGTCCGCCCCGACGACAGCCTGAGCCTCCTGGTCGATGTCATGCGCCGCACCGGTCACAGCACCGCCGCGGTCACCCACGACGGGACCGCCACCGGCCGCCTGCTCGGCCTGGTGACCTCCCGGGACTTCCACCCCCAGCGTCATGATCTGGACGGACCGGTCCGTGGCCGGATGACCGCTGTCGCCGACCTGGCCCATGCCGGGCCCGACATCACGCTTTCCGAAGCCAACGCGCGGCTGTGGGACGAACGGCTGGACTGCCTCCCGGTGCTGGATACCGAGGGCCACCTGCAGCATCTGGTGTTCCGTTCCGACTACGCGGACAACAAGCGCTTCCCGAACCAGGTCGTGGACGCTGCCAAGCGTCTGCGTGTGGGCGCAGGTATCAACACCCACGACTATCAGGAGCGCGTCCCGGCCCTGCTGGAGGCAGGCGTGGACGCGTTGTGCTTCGACTCGTCCGACGGCTACAGCGACTGGCAGGCGCAGGCTCTGTCCTGGGTGAAGAAGCACTATCCGGAGATCCCGGTCGGCGGCGGCAACGTGGTCGACGGCGAGGCGTTCACCTTTCTCGCCGAGGCGGGAGCGGACTTCGTCAAGGTCGGGGTGGGCGGCGGCTCCATCTGCATCACGCGGGACCAGAAGGGCATCGGCCGCGGCCAGGCCAGCGCTGTGCTGGACGTCGCGGCGGCCCGGGACCCCTTCCGCGAACGCACCGGCGAGTACGTACCGATCTGCTCCGATGGTGGACTGGTACACGACTACCACGTGGCCCTGGCGCTGGCGATGGGGGCCGACTTCGTCATGATGGGGCGTTACTTCGCACGCTTCGACCAGGCAGCCGGCGCGAAGCTGCCCACCCGCGACGGCTTCGTGAAGGAGTACTGGGGTGAGGGCTCGAACCGGGCCCGCAACTGGCAGCGCTACGGCCAGGGAGGCCAGGGGCTGGTCTTCGAGGAAGGCGTGGACGGCTACGTCCCCTACGCCGGCGACCTCAACGAAGGGCTCGCCCTGACCATTGCCAAGCTCAAGACCACGATGGTCTCCTGCGGCTCCACTACCCTGCCGGAGTTCCAGTCCACGGCCAGGCTGACCCTCGTTTCAGACCAGAGCTTCCAGGAGAGCCACGCCAACGTCACCCTGCGGGACACCCCGGCGACGGTCTCCTGACAAGCTGCTGAGTCCCGACGTGAGGACTACTGGTCGGAGGGGAATAGTGCATGGTCGGAATACCCCCCTCCCGCCAGTAGTCCGGGTCGTCGTCAAGGGCTCCGTGGTCGAGTACTTCGGCAACCCAGCAGTGAAGTCGACCAAGCGCCCGGGCGACGCTGCTGATCTTCCGGTCAAGCACTGGTGGATCATCGAGCCGGTTGCCAAAGCGATCGACATCGCCTCGCAGCTGTCCCTCCACGAGGAGCTGGTCTTCGGGTCGGTCAACGAGCGTGACCCCGAGGCAGCGTTCGAGAGCCAGCGGGCCGTCGAGAACTTCACCAAGCACGTGAACCGTCACCGAGACCACACGGGCCTCGCGGAGATCCCCAAGTGCCACGTGACCCACACATGTTCCGTCGAACGATGGCCATACTGACCAAAGACTTCCCTGGCTCTGAGATCGCCGTCGAAATGCAGCTCAAGCATGTCGCCACCCGGACCTTGGCCAACCGATCTACCCAGGGCTACCTGGAGAAGGAATCGTCCTGGGCCCAGGAACACGACGACGCTGTCAGCGAGCGTCGCTTCGAACGACTCAAGGAACCCTTCGACCGCGACAGTCAAGGCGAGAACGCCGGATTCGGGCCCGGTGCCGAACGCATGCGCGAGGCATTCCGCGCCGTGAGACACCGAGCCGAAGAGCTCCGTATCACCGGACAGGCTCAAAGGGGCGACATCCGGGTCCAATACGACCTGCTCAGACGCTCGAAATCCACGACCCGGTTCGGCAAGCTCAACCACTGCACCATGGACGACGACACCCGGTCGGCGCCAAGTGCGTCGAGGACGCCATCCTCCCCGAGGGCCACCGAGGTCCGCTGCCGGACCGCTGCCGCCCCTCACGCAGCGGCAACAGCTTCTTCGCCCCAACTCACATCCCGCTCTGGAAAGCCGAGCACGCGTCCCTGACCCGGCTCCTGTCCAACCCGAGACTCCCCCGGAACCCCCGAGCACAGCTCAACGAACAGCTCCGCGACGTCGAGCTCGGGCTCAAGAAGATGGACTGATCACGACCAGCACACCGCAGCCCGGGGTCTCGGCGAAGGCCCAACAAGCCCTGCGAGAGGCCATGGCCCGGCTCTTCGCAGGCACTCATGCATGCACCGACGGCAAGCTCACCAAGAACAATCTCTGGCGCGAGGCCAGTGTCAGCAGGGCCACCATGAACCGAGCCACCGACGTGCTCGCCGAGTGGAACGCCAAGATCAATGCGAGTCCCGCCAACCTCCGCGACCAGAAACAGGCGGCGGAGGTGACGCTCCTCCGCCGCCAGCTCAAGGAGGGCCGAGAGGAACGTCGGTGCCTTCAAGGCCAGGTCGACGCCTCCGCCACCGCCATCGCGGTCCTCCTGGCCGAGAACGCAGCCCTTCGAGAGCAGGCCGCACGACGCTCAGCCGTCGTCGTTCCCCTCGCCAGATCCCAAGCCGTCTTCGAATGACGGCCCCGGACCTGTTGGCTGTGTCACCTTGTGCGGAAATCGTTTCGTGGCGGCTTCGGGAGTCACGTGAAGGCCGTATCCGTGATCAATGTGAACGAGTTTCGACGTCACCTGGAGGGCGGCTGCTGGTCTCGCGGGCGGCCGTCTCGTGGGCTTCAGAACGGGCGACCGCCGGCGGCGCGTCCTGCACGGCCCAGAGTCTGCGGAAGTCGCGATCCCGCCACAGACCTGGCCGAACAGATCGACTGGAATCGGATACAGCAGAGGAAGTGGACAGCACGAAGATCCCTTGGATTGCCGACGACGAGGCCCATCACCCGGCGCACACCAGGTGCGCCTGCGATTCAGGCAGGGGAAGGCTCGCTGTGCCGCAACATCAAGGGCAGCACGCGATGACAGGCCGATCACGGCCTACAACGCCAACGCGCGCTCGGACGACCGACCATGTCTTAGCTCCTCGTGGGTCACTCGCTGCACATGAACACTAGCCCCCGGCGGCTCAGCGCGAAAGGCGATCGAGGCCCGGGGCAGACGGCCAGGCACCAGTTCCGGCCTGCCGCCGCATCTCCGGCCCGGTTGCGCCTGATGAGGGGTTGGGTCGGCTGTCGTGATCGGCCGTGGGTCGGGGTCATGAGACGCCGTACGGCGCGCCGCTCGTCACGCGGGGGTTTCGGACCCTGCGGGCCTCTGTATGAGTCGGCCTGGTGCAGAGCCGAGGTGGAGCGCAGCCGGCCGCGGACGGCCGGTCTTCGCATGCCTGTGTGGGAGCGTCCGCGGATCAGCCCGTGACGATTCCGGTGACGAGGTTGATCGTGGTGGCCAGGATGCTGACGCCGAAGACATAGGACAGCAGGCAGTGCCGGAGGGCGACCGCACGGATCGTGGAACTCGAGACGTCGGTGTCGGAGACCTGATAGGTCATTCCGAGGTTGTAACTGAAGTAGAGGAAGTCGCTGTACTGCGGCGCTTCGTCGGTGTTGAAGTCGATCCCGCCCTTGGGCGGCAGGTAGAAGATGTGTGCGTAGCGGGTGGCGTACATCAGGTGGAGAGCCGCCCAGGCCATGAACACGCCGCAGAGCGCCGTCGCGGCCGCGGCGTGGCTCAGGTCCGTGTCGCTGACCATGAGCAGCACCACGATGCCGAGCAGTCCGCACACGGCGGTCCCGACGACGACGAGTTCCTCGAGGAGGGGCCGGAACTCCTCGCGTCGGACGTTGCGATGGGTGGTGGCGGCGTCCATGGGCCACAGGACGATCCACCCCGCCACGACGAAGATCGTCTCCGCCGTGGCGAAACCGGCGAGGATTCCCAGTGGTGTGCTGGTCAGAACACCGACGACCGCGCCGGTCACCGCTCCGAGCACCGCCGCACCGGCGAGTCGGGGGACCGCGGAAATCACCGACCAGTGCTTCATGGGGCTCATGGGGGACCGCCTCGATGGCCCGGCGAAGGGTGTCAGGCTTCCAGGACGACCACGGCCTCGTCCGTGTACGTCAGGAGCGTCAGTGCGTCGTGGAGCACAACTCGATACCGCTCGCGTCGTGCCGCGTGCAGCCGAGTGCACGTCCTGGCCGAGAAGCAGTTCGATGCCGCCACCACGGGTGGACAAAGCAAATAAAGAGGACAGCGTCAGGATATCCGCACGTGACACAGAGTGCAGCCCAGCAGCACGACGACCCACCCCTGCGGAGGATCTGGTGGTGGTCGAGACTCGAATGACGCTCGTGGATCAACGGGCATAATCTGCCCAAAAGTGCCGTTTGGTCACCTCATGCCCGCATGGTGGAAGGCTTGAGAGTCTTGAGCGCCAGCAGTGGCGAGCAGGAGCGCCTGGAGCCCAGGGCCGGGCCCGACCCCGAGGGCGATCCGGAGTTCCACCCCGTGCCCGTACTGCCGCTGGTGGAGGTCGTGCCTTCCCTGCACACAGCGGCGGAGACGGTGGCCGCTGCCGAGGACTTCGCCACCAGGGTCCTGCGGAAGACCGTGATCCGCTCGACGGACCGGGCGGGCTTCGTCGTCAACGCCCTGCTCATCCCCTACCCCCTCGCGGCGGTCCGCATGGCCGAGTCCGGCTTCGCCACCGCGGCCGACCCGACGCCGGCATGGAACAGGGCTGCGCCCACCCCTTGGGCCCCCTGAAACTGGCCGACCTGATCGGCCTGGACACCGTCACCTCGATCGCCGATTCGCTGTACGACGAGTTCAAGGAACCGCTGTACGCGCCCCCGCCGCTGCTCCAGCGGATGGTGGAGGCGGGGCTGCTGGGCCGCAGGACGGGCCGCGGGTTCCACAGGTACGACCGCGACTGAGGACCTGGTGCGCCGCGGGCCGGGAGGGCCCCGGGCGCCCCGGGCCGAGGGAGCCGGTCGGGCCGCCGGTTGAGGGGCCGGTGTCCGACCTGGGACAGGTCATGGACTGTGTCGTGCAGAAAAGGCGCACGAACGATACCCGAATCTCCCGGACGAACCGGTGGTGCGCGGCTGAGCCAATCACTCTCCTCACCGGGTTGGCCAGGAGTTGGATGGCTGCTCGGAGTGAAGGCGAGGGTCAGTGCCGAGAACTGCTGCAAATTTGTGAAGACGCGGGATTTCGTGCCGGTGGCTGCCGCCGAACCGGTGTGTACGACAGGAGGCCGACCTCCGTCGTAGGCTGAATCTCGCACGTGATGGACAGGAGGCTGAGGTGGCCGAGTCGACGCTGACCGAGACGACGGTGGCCGAGGTGATGGCCGAGCTGGCCGAGCTCGAGGACCCGAAGACACGCGAGGTGAACGAGAAACACGGTGACGATCACGGTGTGAACCTCGGCAAGCTGCGCGCGCTCGCGAAGCGGCTGAAGACGCAGCAGGAACTCGCGTGCCGGCTCTGGGAGACGGATGACACCGCGGCGAGACTGCTGGCGATCCTGATCTGCCGCCCGAAGGCGTTCGAGCGTGACGAGTTGGACGTCATGGTGCGCGCGGCGCGCACGCCCAAGGTGCACGACTGGCTCGTGAACTACGTGGTGAAGAAGAACCCGCACTCCGAAGAGCTGCGTCTGGCCTGGTCCGCCGATCCGGATCCAGAGGTCGCGAGTGCCGGCTGGGCGCTGACCACCGAACGCGTGGCGAAGAAGCCCGAGGGCCTCGACCTCGCAGGACTGCTCGATGTCATCGAGGCGGAGATGAAGGACGCCCCGGATCGCCTGCAGTGGGCGATGAACCACTGCCTGGCTCAGATCGGGATCGAGCACGCCGAGCACCGCACCCGTGCAATCGACATCGGTGAGCGCCTGGAGGTGCTCAAGGACTACCCGACTTCCCCGGGCTGCACGTCTCCGTTCGCGCCCATCTGGATCACCGAGATGGTGCGCCGACAGCGCGACAAGTAGGAAGGTTCGTACTCCTCCATGGCGAGGACGCGACCGACCGGGTGCCCGAGCTGCGCGCCATCGCCAAGTGGCCGGCCGGGTGGGCGGATCGGGAGTTCGGCTGGAACCATAACCTCATCGCGCTGGGCGACTTCACCATCGACCGCGCAGGGGACCCGCTTTTCGAGGCGTTCACCTCCACCGGCCTCGTCCCCGCGCCTCAGCCGGCCGGACTGCCCCGCACCATCTTCGACGACCCCGGTGCGGAGCACTTCTACGACCAGATCGCCTGGTCACCAAGGGCCAGGAACACCGCCCGGTTCTCACCCTGGAGACCGGTGCCGGTGGCCAGGTCAACTTCGTGCCCCAGCTCCAGGACGGGCAGTCCCTGACAGAGCTGTCATGGCGCATCTCGGACCACTTCCCTGTGTGGGTCGAATTCGCCATCCCGGCAAGGTGAGCGAAGGGACGGCGCGGCAGATCAATGCCGAGTCACCGGTGGGCGACGCTCTCGCACACGATCTCGCGCGAGAGCGTCGCCCACTGAATTCATTCGCGTTGCGCCGCAGGGCACAAGCGCCTTAGCGTTGCGCTCCTCATAGGCAGGGAGGACGTGCCCTGTCTGCGGCCACAAGTCACCAGATCGGAGATGCGGAACGAGATGACTGCTCACCTCCTCGCGCTCTGCTTCCATGCGAACGACCCGCTCCTTCTCGCGCGCTTCTGGGCCGGCGTCCTGGACTGGGAGTTGGCCGACGACCGCCAAGACGGCATCGCCCTCCTGCCGAGCGATGACACCGGGTTCCGGATCCGGTTTCTCCCTACCCAGGCGCAGAAGGCCGGCCCGAACCGGATGCACTTCGATCTGACGAGCACGTCCCTCGAGGGCCAGCAGCAGACGGTGGCGACGTCGCTCGGACTCGGCGCCCGGCACATCGACATCGGTCAACGCCCGGAAGAGGGGCATGTGGTGCTCGCCGACCCCGAGGGCAATGAGTTCTGCATCATCGAGCCGGGCAACAACTTCCTTGCCGACTGCGGATTCATCGGAGCGCTCGCGTGCGACGGTTCGCAGGAGGTCGGGTACTTCTGGAGCGAGGCGCTGGGCTGGCCGTTGGTCTGGGACCAGGACCAGGAGACCGCGATCCGCTCGCCGCATGGCGGTCCGAAGATCACGTGGGGCGGTCCGCCACTGATGCCGAAGACAGGGAAGAACCGCCTGCATTTCGACCTCGCTCCACCTGTCGACGGTGATCAGCAAGCGGAGGTCGACCGTCTCGTCTCGCTGGGGGCGACTCGAATCGACATCGGCCAGGACGAGGTCAGCTGGGTGGTGTTGGCCGATCCCGATGGCAACGAGTTCCGTGTCCTGACTTCCCGATAGCACGCCCAGGTCCGGGTGGCCGCGGCGACCCTGCGCGTTGCGATCATCGGCTGGCAGCGACCAACATGATGCCGGACCGAGAAGCCACCGGGCGTGCATCCCCGCCACGGTCATTCGGCTCGCCCTCGCTCCTGAAACCATCAGGCCGTCCGGATCCGCCGCAGTTCCTCCACTACACCGGACGGGCCTGCGCACTGCATCTTGACCTTTCCCCGACGGCAGCCCGCCCATGGGGCGAGGCAGTTGCCGGCGGCCACGTGGTCATTACCGAAGCCGATCACCCTCAACTCCTCAGGACGCGGACAACATCTCCGCCGTCAACCAGGACGGTGGTGCGGAGCGGGCGCCGCACCACCCGCCGCCCGGCGGGTGGACCCCGAGGCCCCTACCGGCGGCTGCGCACGAGCAGATGGAGGAAGTACGGCGTTCCGATCAGGCCGGCGCGATCGCGGTGCGGCCGAGCAGGTCCGCGGTGCAGATGAGGACCGCACCGAGGAGCACCGCGACCGGCACCACCCGGACGTGCTGCCGGCCCACGAGGGCCCGGGCCGCGTGCGGTGCCACGAGTCCCACGAAGCCGATCGTGCCCGCGGCGGCGACGGCGGTGGCCCTGAGCAGGACGCTCAGCACGAGCAAGCCCAGGCGTCCCCGTGCCAGATCGAGCCCCAGGAGCCTCGGGGTGTCCTCATCGAGCGACACGAGGTCGAGTTCCGTGCGCCGCAGGACCGCGACGACCAGCCCCACGGCGAGCACGGCCGTAGAGCACCAGTTGGCTGCCCTCGGGCACCTCCCACTCCGCAGTGGTGAAGGAGGAGCCGCTGCCCACGACCACGCTCCATGTCTGTTCCTAGCGGTGTTCCCAGCGGTGTGGGTCGGCCTCCAACGCCGCCCTGTCCCAGCCGCGCAACTCGGCGGTCGCCTCGTAGGTGTTGTGCAGAAATTCGCTCAGCACCCGGTCCGGATCGGCGGCGGCGACAACCGCCTCATAGGGCAGCACGAACTCACCGCTTTCCCGCTGGTATGACGCCTCTGCAGGGCGGACAGTCGGCGAAGCCGGCTGGTTCGGGATAGGCGTATGCGTAGAACCCGCCCTCCTCACCGCCTCCGGGCCAGAACCCGCAGCTGAACAACTCAACCGAGTACGCCTCCTTTGTCACCCAGTCCGGCACGTTGGGGACACCGCCGGGGGGATGCGGTGGCGCGGGACGCCCGGAGAAGCGGGTGCAGGTCAGGTCCATCGACCCCCAGAACAGATGCACGGGGCTGTCCTTGCCGACGAAATGGGAGCGGAACTCCCCGAACACCCGGCTCGCCTGCAGCAGTTGGCCCCAGAACAGCCGCGCGGCGTGCGGGTCGTAGGAGGCGTGCCGGTAGTCGTCCGCGAACGGGATCGCCGCGTCCACCTCGTTCGGCCGCGGGTGAATGCGCGTCTCAATGCCCAGCTCTCCCAGCGCGCCCATGGTCTCGGCGTAGAACTGGGCCACCGGTTTGGGCTCCAACGCCAGCTCACGCCGGCTTCCGTCACTGACACGAATGCGTAGCCGGTGGTCGACGAAGTCGAACTCGATGTCGAATGCGCCAGTCCGGTACGGGATCGCGGAAGTGGTCAACCCCGCGGCGTGACGTAGAAGGCGACCTGCCACCAGTGGTTGATCATGGAGGCGTGGGCCAACCGGATCTTGCCGACGATCTGGGTCCACATGTGCAGTGTGTCTCGGGTCTCGGCCCAGTCCGCCACACGCAGCCGTGGCCAGATCCCGACCTGCTGTGTCTACTACCTGGTCATCGTGCCTCCCATTGGGCCTTGCCGCTCCCGCAACTCACAGTCGCCGGCTTCCGGTGTCGCCGAACTAGGTCAGCGAGGAGAGCCATTCGATTGCGGTCATGCTGGGCAGGTAGAAGTACTCGCCGCCCCGGACGGTCACGAAGCGTGGCAACCCGGTGAGTCGCCGGCGGACCGGCTTGCCGGGAATGGTGTATGTATCGGTGCCGTCGTGGTTGCCGGTGAGTGGGTCCTTCTCGGTGCCGAGGCCGACGAAGTCGCCGTCGTTCATCCAGACCTGCTGGATGAACTCGAACTGCCGGGAAAGGCTCGCTCCCAAGAAGATGAAGATGATGCCGCGCTCCGCCCCGTCGTCCTCCAGTACGCCGTCTGGGAGCACCGGTCCGTAGGCGGCGCCGCGCCGGATCAGCCGATGCCTGTTGACCGCGACCACGCTGTCCTTGAGGCTGTCCCGAGGGTTGACGCGCCGGATGTGGGCTCCGTGTGGCACGCGCTGTCCGTGCGGATCGTCGTCGTAGTAGAGGAAGTCGTCGTTGCGCATCGGGTCGGCCGCGAGGTCGGGATCGTCCTTGTCGGGTGACAGGGCGAGCGGCGCACCGCTGCGCCAGCGGCCGATCATCTTTGCGCCGATCAGTTCCTCGTCCTCGGACGACTTGGCATGGTCGCGCAGGTATCGGCGGAACGCCGCGACGTCGGAGTGCAGTTGCCGGAACGCGAGATAGGAGCCGTTACGGCCCAGCACGTCGGGCACCGGCGCCTCAGGCAGCTCTCCTGTTTCGTCCGGGTAGCCGAGGATGAATTCTCCGGGCCGGATCTCGTCATGGCCCGGCAGTGGCGGGTGCGTACTTCCCAGGATGTGCGGTCCACCGATGCTGTCACGAAAGCCGAAGTGCTCACGTCCGGTACGCGGGACACTTACGTCGAGTTGATAGATCAGGCTCACGCCGGCAAGGCGCCTGGCTTCGTCGCGCGGTTCGTCCAGCGCCTCGGCGTCCTGCGAGAGGATCAGCACCCCGATGTGGACGTGCCGACTGCCCAGCGGTGGACCCCAGTTGCTCGGGTCGTTCGCCCCGGTGTCGCCGAGCACATTCTTGCGGGCAGCCATACCCGCGCGAAACTCCGGCGAGAACGAAGCGAGCGACTTCGCCGGAACTCCCAGCCGTTCGAGGCCACTGTAGGTAACTGCGATGTTGAGGGTGAAAGGTCGAGGGCTCTCCCAATCCGCCGCACTCGTCGCCGCCGGCAGGATGTCATGAAGTGACCGCTTGGCGGCACCGGCGTCATCGATCCGGTACAGCAGGTACACGCCGCGGTAGTCGTCGGGTCGTCGGCGCAGCAACGTGCCCTGGATGTCGTCGAATTCCAGGGTGGGAACTGTGCGCCCGGCTGAGTCGTTCATTCCTGCACCGTGTCGAGCAGCTGGTTGAAGGCGTTGGTCACCCGCAGGCTCTTCGTGATGTCGCGGGGTGTCGCCTCCGGGTCCGGACTGCCATACCAGATGTCTGCTTCGATCTGGTATTTCGCGATGTACTGCAGCGTCTCGTCCGGCGAATTCACACCCGGGTAGCCCTCCGCGACGTCAGTGAAGATGTAGTCGATCCACGGGCCCGCGAAGCGAATGACATCCCGCACGTACGGCATGAACTCGTCGCTGTATGTGGCAGCGAAGAGCAGCTGCTGATCGTTGTTGATCAAGCAGACGCGCAGGTCGTGGACAGTACCGAGCCGGCCCTCCCAATAGGGCGCCTCGATCTGCGCCTTTTTCGCCCGTTCGCGGAAGACGGACGGACCGGTCGGCTGAATCACCGGAGCGACCAGCGTGAATTCCGCTCGGTTGCCGACCCGGTTGCCCGCCCCCTCGGTCTGCCGCCGGGACTCCTGCGTGTACCGGCCGATGTCCCCGGCAGTGACGTGAGGCGAGATCGGGTCGTAGGTGCTTTCATCGAACAAGGTAATTACCTCCTTCAGAAGAAGCCCTGCATGGAGGGCCTGGGCCGGGCGTCGTGCGCCTCAGCCCTCCTTCGAGGCTGGCGCGTCGGCACTGTCGAGTGATTGGGCCTTTGATACCAATATCCACCCGATTTTGGTGTCCTGCGCCCAGTGGCCATGCCGCTCTCCGCTCCTAGCGTCGTTCTCATAGACCTGGCGGGGGTCCCGCCGGCCGGAAGGAGCGGACCATGAACACGACACACGGATCCAGAACCGGCGCGACGGCCACGGGCGGCCTCGAGCCGATCGACCGCCCTCGCGCCGGAGGCGACTCCTGCCGACTCGCTTCCGGCCTACTCACGATCCGACCGCTGAGGTGAGCCCGGTGAACTGCACTCTCCAGGCCGTCGTAAAACCACGGAACCGTCCCGGGAAGCCCGACTCTGCGGTAACGGTGATCGACGCCGTGGGGACGGTGATCGGGTGGACGAGACCGCGCAGCAGCTTGTCGGTACTCGGTCAGGCAGACAGTCGGCCGGTCCGCCTCGGTCGTACTGCCGTTTCTCGCAGTACGCGCTGCGGGTGGAGACCGTGCCGGGAAGTGCCGTACCCGAAGGAGGCCATGCCGTGTCCGACCACCTGTCCAGCCTGCGCGCGGTGCAGGACCCGGTCATCGACCTGACCGACTTGTACTTCTTCCCCGTGCCCGAGGTGCCAGGTCGGCTGGCCGTGGTACTCAACGTGTTCCCCGGGGCGCAGCCAGGAGCGGCCTTCTCCGACGCCGTCCTCTACCGAATGCGGCTTGCGCCCGCAGACATCGGCCCCGACGCGGTGGTCCGGGCCCGCGGTGAGGATGCCGTCGCGTTCGACGTCACCTTCACGGACATCGAACCAGACACTGGTGACCAGGGTGGCGTGCTCAGCTACGGCACCGACCGCACGGTCGCTTTCCGCACCGGGGAGCAGGGCGCCGTATACGGGCCCGAAGTGAGCGTTTTCGCCGGGCTGCGCCGAGACCCTTTCTTCATGGACGTCAAGAGCGAGGTCCGCACACGCGCCACCCGCCGACTCGCCTTCACCTCTCCCGGCGTGGACGCCGTCGAGGGACAGAACGTGCTGAGCATCGTCCTCGAACTCGACGCGGACGCCGTCCTCGGCGCCGACCGCTCCGCGCTGTGGGCCGCCACCGGAGAGTCCCTCAGCCAGGGAAGACCGGCCGCACGTTTCGAGCGCATCGGCCGACCCGAAGCGAAGAACGTGCTGCTGTCGGTCAACGGAAACGACACCGTGAACGCGACCGTCGATCTGCGCGACCTGTACAACCTGGACGACCCCTTCGACGTCCCACCGGAATCCGCAGCCTTCTACCGCGCCCGACTCGACGCGAATCTCGCCATGTTCGATCAGCTGGATGACGCCATCGCCTGGCCGTTCACCGACGATCACCACCACCCGCTCACCGAGACGCTTCTCCACGACCACCTGGTCCTGGACACCACGAGGCCCTTCGGCGAACACGGATACCTCGACATCGAGCGCGGCGCCCTCACCGGTCAGGCCCACAAAACCTGTGGCGGCCGTTGGCTGAACGAAGACGTCATCGACATTCTCTATTCGGTGATAGTCGGCGGCTGGCACGGCAGGCCGGTCCACGACGGAGTGGACGCCGCCGTCATCCCCGCGACGCACGCCTTCCCCTACCTGGCCGAGGCCAACCCCAACCCACCCGCATTGAATGCCGGAGCGATTCTTGACCCCGCAGACTGAACGCCCAGACTTCGACGGATGGCGCCTGCCGCTGTGTACGTCCTCGACGATCGCGCTCGCCAATCTGGACGCCCAGATAGTGGGCCTCGCCCAGCACTACGCGCAGTCAGGCCGCACGGATGTGGGAGCACGGCTCACCAACGCGCTGCTCGCACGCCACAGCACCACCTCCGACGTACGCGATCTGACCGCCGCCGACCGCATCACGACCGAACTCATCGGCCGCACCCCCGCAGACCCCACTGCCTGGATCACCCGCGCCCACGTGACCACGACCACCCACCGTTTCGCTGAGACGGTGCAGGCCCTCGCACTGGCCACGCACCATGGCGCGGCGACCGAGGCCGTCGCCGAGGAACGCGCCGACGTGCTCGAGGCGTGCGGGCACGGCCCGACCGCCCTCAGGCTCCGCCTGGCACACGGCAGCGCCCACACCCAGCCGCAGCAGATGGCACGCATCGCGTGCCTGCACGTGTCGATGGGAAACGACGAGCACGCGCGGGACGCTTTCGGCATAGCCCTCGGGAGATACACAAGCCCCTCTCCGCTCCCCCTGACCGCCATCCTCTACAACTGGGGGCACGCACTCCAGCACGCCGGACAACATGACCGGGCGGTGATGGCATATCGAGCCGTACTCGCATACGTGCCCGCCCATGCACGGGCCCTTCGGGCCCTCACCGAATGACGGCCCACGCGGATGGATCACTAGACAGCTTCCAGGATCAAGGCATGGCTGCGGAGTGTGCCGAGGCCGCAATCAACTTGTCCGCGGTCGCGGAGGACGCGCGCCGACCACCAGTCGCCGCAGCAGATCGTTGAGGTCGAAGAGATTCAGCAGTTCCGGCCCATTCCCGGGCCGGCGATCCACTTCGAGTGTCGCGAGGCGCTATTTGCACTGGTCGGCGACGTGCCACACGCGTACCACCAGCAGACGAAGAATCTGCTGGTGAGCGCCTCGCCGCAGAAGCTCGGCTTCTTCTGGAGGTACGAGATGAAGGCGTCGCGCCCCTGCCGACGCAGTCCCACTCCTGCAGGGACTGCTTGATGAGGCGGTTCGCGTGGTCCTGGATTCCGTCGAGGAACTTGGCCTGGTGCCGGAGGAGGATCTGGATGCTCTGGCCGGTTCGCCGGACCCACATCGGAGCGCAACCACAAGCCGCCCGGCCTGCCGCAGGTCGTAGGGCCGCTCGGCCAGGCACCGTCTCAGCCGCGTCGAATGCTGACAAGGGGAATCCCCTCGCCTCCGGCGTTGCCAGGATCATCGGCAAGGGGGTCGGCCCGGTGTGAGGGACGGGCTTTACTCGCCGTCGTGGTGGGCCTTCTTCGCACGGGCATGCCACCGGTCTCGGCGTTGAGCGGGTCGGGGGCGAGTCGCGTCCAGAGGACGACGCTGTGGTGGTCGGGGTCGCCGGAGGCAACGCCGAGCGTGAACGGCGCCGTTGGCGAAGCCAACCGCCTGGGGGCACATCCCGGGCGACAAGGTGGACACCCGGCACCGGCACCATGGGCACCGCCTCCGGCGTGCGATCCGCCCCGAAGTCAGGTCCGTACGTCCAGTGGCCGGGCCAGGCGCGGTACGGCCAGGGCTCGTCGGCAGGCCAGAGCAGTGGTCCGCCCCGGAGCTGTCGTGTACGCCGGGGTCCCCGCTTACAGGAGGGTCGTTGCCCTTGCGAGGGAGTGCCTCCGGGGTGGATGGCCGGTTCGCGTCAGGGGGCAAGCTATCCGCCCGCACCGACAGTTGGGGCGGCGGAGCCTCCATGCCACGGCGGTGAGGGGGCGGTCACTCTCCCCAAGGGCCGGATCTGAGCCGTCCACGGGTGCGTGGGTTCGCCGTCATGGTTCGATCAGTCCGACGCGGATGGCGTAGCGGGTGAGTTCGAGGCGGTCGCGCAGCCCGAGTTTCTGGAGCAGGTTCGCGCGGTGGCGTTCGACCGTCTTGGCGCTGATGACGAGGATGTCGCCGGTCTCCTTCGAGGTGTGGCCTTCGGCGACCAGTTTGAGGATCTCTTCCTCGCGTTCGGTGACGGGGCGGGCGGGCAAGGGGTCGCCGCTGCGGGCGAGGTCGAGGTACTTGCGGATCAGGGTGCTCTCGGCACCGGGGTAGATGAAGGGTTCGTCGCGGACGGCGGCGCGGCAGGCTGCGACGAGGTCGCGGTCGGCGACGGACTTGAGGACGTAGCCGCTCGCGCCTGCCTTGAGGGCCTCGAAGAAGTACTGCTCGTTGTCGTACATCGTCAGGATCAGAATGTGGAGGTCCGGGCGGAGGCGCGAAAGCTCGCGGGCTGCCTGCAGTCCGGTCCGACGGGGCATGGCGATGTCGAGGATGGCCAGGTCGATGTCCGTGCTGCGGGCCTGGGCGACGGCTTCGGCGCCGTCGTCGGCCTCGGCCACCACGGTGAGGTCGGGTTCGTTGTCGAGAATGAGCCTCACCCCATGGCGCACCAGGGCGTGATCGTCGGCAAGCAGGATGCGAGCCGGTGCGGTCATCGGGCGTTCCCCTTCGTGTCGGTGACGTCCAGACGTACCTCCGTGCCCCCGGCGCCGCCCGGGCCGACGGACAACTCGGCTCCGATCAGGAGAGCGCGTTCACGCATGCCGCGAATACCGGCGCCTTCGGCCGCCTGCCCCAGCCCTTTGCCGTTGTCGCGGACGATCAGTCCCACGCCGCATCGGGACAGGATACGCAGCTCCATTTCCACCTGGCTCGCACCGGAGTGGCGGGCGGTGTTGGTCAGTCCTTCCTGGGCCACCCGGTAGAAGACGAGCTCGGTCGCATGGTCCAACGGGGGCAGGCCCGGGCCGATGGAGCAGTGCACGCTGAGGCCGGGAGTGGTGAATTCCGCGGCCAGGGCACGAAGTGCGCTGTGCAGGCCGAGTTCCTCCAGTACGCCGGGTCGCAGCCGGCGAGCGATGCGCCGGATCTCGTCCAGGCTGGCACGGGTGGTCTCCTGCACCTGGCGGAGATCCTCGCGCACCGGCTGAGGGGCGTGGTCGGCTGCATGCTTGAGCTGCAGGAGGACCGCAGTGAGGGTCTGCCCGATCTCGTCGTGGAGCTCCTGCGCGATGCGCCGGCGTTCCGCCTCCTGCGCGGACAGCACACGGCCGCTGCTGGTGGCCCGCTCGGCCTCGAGCCGGTCGAGCATGGCATTGAACGTCTTCGTCAGCGCAGCGATCTCGCCGTGGCCTGTGACGGCCGGCCGGCTGCCCGGCCTGAGCAGATCCGCCGTCGCCATGGCCCGGGTCAGGCGTTGCAGTGGTGCGAGTCCGATCCTCAGCAGCACCGCGTTGGCGATCAGCATGGCCGCGAGTCCGGCGCCCAGGACCAGCGCTTCACCGAGCAGCACGGGGGTGGACACCGTGACCGGGCCGAGCAGCAGCAGCACCGCGACCACCAGCACGGCGGCGTTGAGGAGGAAGATCCGCCAGTACAGCGACATGCACTCGCCTTTCTCGGTGGGCTCCCACCACCACTATCGCCGCTGCCTCTTCAGCCGACCACATGCGTGCCCTGACCTGCGACGGAACCCAACTCCCCGCCTCAGCCTGACCGCTGTCCCGGTCCACTGTCCATCCGTGACAACACCCATTTCCGGCACTACCGACAGGTGGCACCATGGATGGTCGTGCCCGCGGCCGATCCCTGCCCGGTCCGCCGCCGCGCGGTCGAACAACGTCGGAGAACCAGGAGGGGACAGGCTGTGCCTGCTCCGCGCATGAGCACCACACCGCTGCCCGGCATCGGTGTCCAGTACGACCTGACCACGCGAGAGCGCCGTCATCTGTCGGTGATCGCACACCGGGACGGCACACGTACCGTGAACGTGTACCGCAGCGACGACCCTGATGCCTGCGCGCATTCGCTTCATCTCACGGGTCCGGAGTCGGCCTCGCTCATCGACGCGCTCATGCCGGCCCACCACAGCCCCAACGTGCTGCACACCACCGACCTGGGCCTGGTCGCCGAGCGCATCGAACTGTCCGTCCACTCACATTGGAACGGCCGGGTACTGGGCGAGACGCGCATACGGACGGAGACCGGCGCGTCCATCGTCGCCGTGCTGCGCCGGGCGGACGCGATCCCGTCGCCGACTCCGGACTTCCGGCTGGCCGGCGGGGACACGCTGATCGTCATCGGCACCCGCGAGGGCGTCGCTGCCGCCGCTGCGATACTCGGACGGGACTGAACGCGTGCACTCCGCCGTCTTCCTGATCGAGTTCGGTGCGATCATCCTCGGTCTTGGCCTGCTGGGTCGCTTCGCCGGACGCTTCCGGTTCTCGCCCATCCCGCTGTACCTGCTGGCCGGTCTCGCCTTCGGCAAGGGCGGGCTGCTGCCGCTGGGGGCGAGCGAGGAGTTCGTGGCGATCGGCGCCGAGATCGGCGTCATCCTGCTGCTGCTGATGCTGGGGCTGGAGTACACCGCCAGCGACCTGGTCTCCAACCTCAAGACCCAGTACCCGGCCGGACTGGTCGACTTCGCCCTCAACGCCCTCCCCGGGGCCGCCATGGCCTTGCTGCTGGGGTGGGGACCGGTGGCCGTCGTGGTGCTGGCCGGCGTCACCTGGATCTCGTCCTCCGGCGTCATCGCCAAGGTGCTCGGCGATCTGGGGCGGCTCGGCAATCGCGAGACCCCGGTGATCCTGAGCGTCCTGGTCCTCGAGGACCTGGCGATGGCCGTCTATCTGCCGATCGTCACGCCCTGCTGGCCGGCGTCAGCCTCGCCGCGGGCAGTGCCACGCTGGCGGTCGCTCTCGCGGTCGCCGGGGCGGTGCTGTTCGTCGCCCTGCGCTACGGGCGGGTGATCTCCCGTTTCGTCTCCAGCGACGACCCCGAGAAACTGCTGCTGGTCGTCCTGGGTCTGACCCTCCTCGTGGCAGGGATCGCGCAGCAGCTCCAAGTCTCCGCCGCGGTGGGCGCGTTCCTGGTGGGCATAGCCCTGTCCGGGGAGGTCGCCGAAGGCGCGCACAACCTGCTCAGCCCACTACGGGACCTTTTCGCGGCGGTGTTCTTCGTCTTCTTCGGCCTGCACACCGATCCCGCATCCATCCCGCCCGTCATCCTGCCCGCCCTGGCGCTCGCGGTGGTCACCGCGCTGACGAAGATCGCCACCGGCTACTGGGCCGCGAAACGTGCCGGGATTTCCGCCAAGGGCCGATGGCGGGCCGGCGGCGCGCTCGTGGCCCGGGGCGAGTTCTCCATCGTCATCGCCGGGCTCGCCGTCACCGCCGGCATCGAGCCCGCCCTCGGTCCGCTGGCAACCGCCTACGTCCTGGTACTGGTGATCGTCGGTCCGCTCACCGCCCGCTACACCGAACCGATCGCCCTGCGCCTGAGCGGACGCCGCGGCAAGGCCGCCACGGCGCCGTCAGCGGGCGGCGCGACTCCTTCGGCAGAGGCGCTGGAGCCGGCGGCCGACGACACGGCCGGTCGGCTGTGAGCGACGACGCGAGGGCGGCGCTCACCGCCCCATGACACTGTCTCGCTGCTCGCCGCCTTGGCCGTCCACCTCGGCGGAGACCGTGTCGAGGAAGTCAGAGTTGTAGGGATGGTTCTGAAACGTGGCCACATCCAGACCGGCGGCTTCCGTGAACTCCGCCAGCGCCACGGCATGTGTCGGGTCGTGCGCGATAGGCGTGATGATCGTGCCGAACAAGAGCTCATGGCCATAGTCGGTCATTGAGTATCCCCTTCACGTGTGTTGCCGATCAATCCGTCTCCTTCGCCGCTCGCACGACGGCGTCCGGGTGAGTCGCTCGGTCGGCCGAAGGGCCGTACAGACGGCGAGTTGCTCCGCAACGGCGTCGTCCGGCGGTTTCCCGCCCGACGAGGCCGGGCGGGCGGAACGGGCGCGCCGTGGTGCCCCAGGAGGCTCGCTCCGGCATCGAGCCGGAACGCCAGGCGCGCCCTCCGGCACCCTCGGCAAAAGAGAGCCCAGACTCGTTGGACACTCTGTCCAAGGTGATGGGCGTCCCGGGGGTCAGGCAGTGACGGGCAGGTCGTCGATGGACTGGGCAACGTCCCGACACGTGTCCAGTACGTCCCCCGTGGCGGACAGCTTGGCCTCGATGTCGTGAACGGTGGTCGCTCCGAGGGGCAGGCGAATGGGCAGGGACGAGCCGTCCACTGCGGCGATCACGGCCTGAGCCGCCTTGACGGGGTTGCCCGCCTGAGCGTGGTTGGAGGCGTCGGCCCAGGTCCTGGAGGCACCGGAGCTGTCCGCGTAGTCATCGATGACGGACCCGGCACGGTGCAGGGACGAGCCATCGAGGAAGTCGGTGCGCAGAGGGCCGGGCTCCACGGCGCAGGCCCTCACGACGCGGACCTTCTGTGGGAGGCGTGCCTGGCCATGCTGGAGGCGTGACGCCCCGGTCGACCGGCTGCCGAGGCTATCCGAGCGAGACGACGATCACATCTCGAAAATTCTTGAGAGTCATAAATCATCGTCTATATTCAATGTTGCGATGCACGCCGACCAGGCCTGCAGACACCTGCACCATGTCAGGGGCATGGATGTGCAGGGGGCCGCTCCCAAGGGACGGGGTAGCGGTCACCGGATGCGGAGTGTCACCGTGTCCGCCGGGGCGGTATCCCCCCAGCGCCACAGGGCGAGGGATGGCGGATACCGCCCCTACAACGCCGACGCCGGCGCATCCGGCACCTGCGGCCCTGCGGCCGATCGACTCCACGGCCGACCGCCCCTCCGTCGGAGCCCTGGGACACGGGCCGACTTCGGGCTGGGGCCTCAATCTCTGCCGGCCGAGTGACCATTCGTCCCTGCGTGTGGGGCATCACCCAGCTGCGCGCCCTCCTCCCGGCCGAGCCGGATGTAGCTCTGGACGCGGTCGAACTGCGTCTGGCTGACCACGGGGCCGACGCCCGTCGCCGGGTCCTGCGGGTCACCGGCCTTGAACGCGGGCATCGCGGACTCGATGGCTTCGACGACCTCGTCGAGCCTGCTCTCCGGCGCGAGGATCCGGGTCCCGGCGAAGCACGTCTGGCCGTTGTTCAGGAATCCGGAGGCGAGCGACGCGGAGACGGCGGAGGGGATGTCGGCGTCGTCGAGCAGGATGCTCGGACTCTTGCCGCCGAACTCGAGTGTCAGGCGCTTGAAGGTGTCGGCGGCGTTCCGCATGATCTGCTGTCCGACCGCTGTCGATCCGGTGAAGCCGACCTTGGCGACGTCGGGGTGCGACGTCAGGGTGTCGCCGACGGTCCGGCCGCGGCCCGTGACGATGCGAATACGGTCTGCCGGGTGACGGAACGCCGGGCCGACCGCTTCCCACGATCACCCTGATCGTTTCCCCACCGCCCTGGCCCGGGAGGGTCCGTCAGCAGCTCGCCGATGTCCTGCGCGCGGGATCCATGCCCGGGCCCGGCCGTCCGGCCTCAGGCACCACCATCGGCATACGGGTGAGCACTTTCTCCCATATATGGATAATTTGGGGTTGCGTCGCCGACGGAGCCGGTCAGGTGCTGCAGGCAGGGGGGTCGACGCCCGCGCGCGAGCGACCTGAGAGCACAGGAGAGGGGGAACCCTCATGGAGCAGCCCACTGCTGCCGTCGCCGACGGGCTGGAGCGGCTCGTGGGCCCTTTTCGGCGTGTGATGCAGGATGTCGGTGCCTCGGTGGGCGCGATATACCTCCTCCCCCCGGGCGGGCACGTGGTGCGCCTGGCGATGGTTTCCGGGGGCTCCTGGCGTATCGCCGCGCCCTGGACCCGGGTCGCGACGGACGCCTCCACGCCGCTGACCGACGCCATGCGCGAGCACCGGCTGGTGTGGGTGGGAAGCCAGGACGAGATGGCAAGTCGCTATCCCAAGATGAGGCTCGCGCTTCCGTACGACTTCATGCTGGCCGCTGCTCCGTTCACGGGTGGTACGACCGTCTCGGGCGGGGTCGTGTTCCTGTGGCCCATGTGGCATCCGCCGCAGTTGCGCCCGCGCGAGCACGAGGCGATCGACGCCTTCTGCCATGACACGGGCGTCCTCCTGCAGCAGGCATCCGACCAGGGCAATCCGCTGTTGCCTGCCTCCGAACCCCAGATCGTGCACCCGGCCCGCTCCCGCACGACGGGGTGGGCCGAGACCCCGGAGGTGGTGGCGTTCGTCGAACGATTGCCCGTGGGCTGCTGTGCTGTCGACCTGGACGGCCGGATCACCTTCTACAACGCTGCCGCGGCCGATCTGGTCGGCGCCGGTGCCGCCGATCTGATAGGCACCCGGCCGTGGGAGACCCTGATGTGGCTACAGGGCCCGGTCTTCGAGGAGCGCTGCCGCGCCGCTGTGCTCAGCCGTCGACCGACCTCCTTCACGGCACTGCGCCCACCGGATCATTGGCTGACCTTCCACCTCTATCCGGGCACTTCCGGCATCAGCCTCCACATCACTGCCCGTCCCGCTGGGCAGGAGACACCCGCCGCTCTCGGGCGTTCCCCAACGGAGCCAGGCGATTCCACCGGACACCACTCATTGATGCACCTGGCGGCGACCCTCACCGAGGCCGTCGGTGTCAACGATGTGGCCGATCTGGTTGCCGACCAGCTCGTGCCCGCTTTCGGCCCCCAGGGACTCGCCCTGATGATGAACGACGAAGGCCGACTGCGGCTCGTCGGCCACAGCGGCTACAGCTCCGAGTTCCTGGGCCGATACGACGGCGCTCCCCTGACCGCCGACACCCCGCCCACCCACGCCTTGACCACTGGCCTACCAAGCTTCTTCACCAGCTTCCAGGACTTCCAGCGTGCCTACCCAGGCGCTGTCCGCTACGGCTCCAGGAACGCCTGGGCCTTCCTGCCACTGATCGCCTCCGGACGCCCTGTCGGAGCCCTCGTGCTCTCCTACGACCAGCCCCGCCCCTTCCCACCGGCCGAACGCGCTGTCCTGATCTCCCTGGCAGGTCTCATCGCCCAGGCCATGGACCGGGCACGTCTCTACGACGCCACACACCAACTTGCCCACACCCTCCAGACCGGCCTGCTCCCCAAGGCCCTGCCCAGCGTCCCAGGCCTCGACGTGGCTGCGCGCTATCTCCCCGCCCGCCAAGGCATGGATGTCGGCGGCGACTTCTACGACCTCATTCGATGCGATGCAGCCACCGCTTCCGCAGCCATCGGCGACGTCCAAGGGCACAACGTGACGGCCGCCGCTCTCATGGGCCAGGTCCGCACCGCCGTCCACGCCCATGCCACCCTCGGCACACCCCCCGGCGAAGTTCTCGCCCGCACAAACCGTCTCATGATCGACCTCGACCCAGGACTGTTCACCAGCTGCCTGATCGCCCAACTCGACCTGGCCCACCATCACGCCTGCCTGGCCACCGCCGGGCATCCCCCTCCACTGCTGCGCCACCCCGACGGCCACACCGAGATCCTCCGCCTGCCGCCCGGCCTGCTGCTGGGCATTGACGCGAACGCCACCTATCCCGCCACCGACATCCCTTTCCGCCCGGGCACGGTCCTCGCCCTTTACACCGACGGCCTCGTCGAAACCCCCGGCGCCGACATCGACGACGCCACCGCCGCCCTCGCCCGACAGCTCGCCCACGCCGAAGAACCGACCATGGACGACCTCGCCGACACCCTCATCCACTACAGCGGCCGCCCGACACCGTGCAACGACGACATCGCCCTGCTCCTCATTCAGGCAACTCCAGGACAGACCGGCGAAACGGGCTTCCGTGAGTGACGAACTTCCTGGTGACAGCCCGATTGATCCACTGCTCGGGCGCGTGCGGGCGACCAGAACGACGGCATCGTCAG
Organism: Streptomyces sp. NPDC001970; assembly: GCF_053594115.1. Lineage (NCBI taxonomy): Bacteria > Bacillati > Actinomycetota > Actinomycetes > Kitasatosporales > Streptomycetaceae > Streptomyces > Streptomyces sp. NPDC001970. Next base: position 176,608 of record NZ_JBSFDW010000005.1, read on the forward strand.
GGGCCGGGCCGGGACCAGCGCCTCGGACAGCATTCCGTACGCCTCCTGCACGGAAACGGAGGAACGGGCAAGCAGGCCGGTCAGGCGGTCCCGGCCCGGATCGGGGTACCGCACCGGCCTGCACGGCGGGTACGACAGTCCTTCGGCGCCCGACTGACAGCAGATGTCAGCGGGGTGTCAGTGAAAGCCGAGGTGAGGTGAGAGGACGTGCGACTGCAATGGCTCCACGAGGGAGCCCTGCCGGAACCGCCGGTGGGCCCCGGTACCCAGGGAGAAGCCATGGCCACGAAGCCCGAGCTCGCCACCCTTGCCGACGAGATCCTGGAGCTGGAGTCGGAGACCTTCGAGATCTCGGACTACTCCGACGCCGCCGAGGTCGTCCTGGCCGGTTCGACGTCCTGCTCGTCGACCTCGACCTGCTCCAGCACCACCAGCACCACCTCCTGCAGCGCCTGATCCGCCAGGACGTCCGGACATCCGGACCGCATCCCCTTGTGCGTCCCCGTCGCACAAGGGGATCTTCCGCGTCCGGGCCAGGGCCGACGCGGGGCGCAGCAGCCCGGGGCCACCGCACTCAGCGCCGCCCCTGACCCGTCGGCCCGCGGCAAGTGCGGCTGCGCCTGGAACCGGCCCTCGCACAGGCGACGGGCGCCGCATCGGACATCACGGGAACGGTTGCGGAACGGCTGTGTCCCCCGGGCTCCGGCAGGACATCGCCGCGCCTTTCCGCCCCCCGCGGCGCGGTCCACAGCGGCGGCATCGGCAGGGCCCGCTGCCGTGACCAGCCGAAGTCCAGCAGCAACCTGCCGGGAACGGTCATGCTGACCGTGTACAGCCCCATCCGCCGCTACTCCGCGTCGCCCGCTCCACGGCGACGACGACGTCGTCGTCCAACATCCGGCGGTGTCGGCCCTGTCCGGGCAGGTTGACGAATGTGAGGCGCTCCTTGGCGCGTCGGCCGCGGTGGCGGCAGGTGCCGGCGGCTTCGGCGGTGGTCTGCAGGCCTTGGATGGTCATGAAGATGGTGGTCGTGAGCATGGTGCACTCCGGGACTTGCACGTTGGCGGCGGCCGGGATGCGCCTCGGGCTCGCGCCGGTGTCGCGTGGACGGAAGCCCGTCGACGTGACACCGGCGTGGTCCTCAGCTCCCCCGTCAGTCAGGACGCCGCTCAGGCCTTGTGGCGGTCGTGCTTCCTGCCCTACCGAGCCTGGTCGAAGTACCCGTCGTCGAAGTCGTGCCGACGGTCCGTCAGCACGATGACCCACTTGCCGTCGATCCAGCGGGCGAAGCGTTGGCCGTCGTAGCGGTGGTGATGGTGGCGGTCGTGGCTGTACCAGTAGCCGCGGCCGTCCTTCTCGCCGTCCCAACGCCACCGGCCGTCCCAGTCGCGGCGCTCGCTGTTCCGGTCGTAACGCTTTCCGTCCCGGACGTCGCGCCCGCCGTCCCGGGTCGTGATGAGGGTGCCGGCGTCCCGCCGCTCCTGCGCGGTGGGAAGCGACTCCGCGGACGCCGAGCCCGCGGCGCCGACCAGGGCGATACCGGCCAGCGCCAGCGAGGCGGTGGAGGTGGCCATGCGTCGCATCAGCTTGTTCATGTCTGTGTCTCCTTCTACGCCCACCGTTGGGCGTCGAACGACGAACCTGCACGTGAGGTCCGTCCACAAGGCGCGGTGTTCTCGTAGACATGCGAGGAGTCATTCCGTTCGCGATGCTGGTTCACCGTTCGCGACTCCACGCCATCGCACTTACATTGAACCTAGCAGATGATTGATGAGCTTCAATCATTTAGGGGATGTGATGGTTGCCTCATCCATCGAATCCCGGAGAGGTCACGCGCCATACGCAGGGGCAGTAGGCCAAGACAGGGGCCCCACCTTTCGGCGCGACGCACCACAAGAGCTGTCGACTCAACCACCTCCTCGCCCGCGCGACAGAGAGCGGCAAAGTCTTCGTCGTGACTTCTCGGCGCACGAGCGGTGCACCACGACCGAGGCCCGAGGCTTCCTGCCTGGAGGGCTGCTTCGAAATCGCCACCGGCGCGGCCTTTCGCACCCATGGCAAGGATGGTCGAGCGACTGCCGACAAGATCCCCGGCTGATCCCGCGGCCATTTCGTCCTCGCGGCCGCCGTGCGGGGCGAGGACGACAGCCGGCGGTCCCCCGCCGAACGCCCGGGCGTCGACCGGACGGTCATGACCCACCTTCCGGACGACCTGGGACGAGTCGGCCCGCTGGAGCGCAGGACGGACCGGCGGATCGCATGAACCGGCACATGGTTGCCACCGAGCACGGCATGGATCGGGGGCCAACTGCACAACCCGGTGCGGCTTGTTGAGCAGAAGCCGCTCGAAGCCCTGCCCGAGGAGACGCGTGAGGCGTTCCGTGCCACGCTGTGCACGCTCGCCCGACACGTAAACGCACCCGAACGGACCGCGGCCTGCGGGGAGGCAGGTGCCGGCCCCAGAAACCCCGAGGAACCTGCGCGAGTGCGGCGTCGCGGGCGAGGGCGCTCGTCGACCCGACGCCCGACTCAGGTCTCGTACGGTGATGAACTCGAGCGGCGATGAACTCGAGCGGCGATGAACTCGAGCGGTGCGGGCGATCGAGACACCTCTCCGTGGTCGGTGAGGTTCGCCGCGGCGCAGGCTCAAGGCTCCGATGTCCCACACCGGAACGGATGAAGGATCGTCGAGCAGGCCGGGTAGCGCTCGGCGGAGGTGGACGCCGGCACGATGCGCCGCTCGGCGCTATTGCCGCGGGCGTCGCCCGCCATGGCTCGCAGCCTGACGAACCGCGCCGAGCGGGGCGCGTCCGGCTGGGTGCGCCGACCGTGGCGTCCGCGCCGACCTATGTGGACAAATGATGCAAATACTGCTATATACAACGCGGTGATCGTGAGATCGCTCCGGCGCTTCGCCGTGTCCGCCGCATCAGTGTCCACGTCGTAGTCGAGCTGGATCAGTGGCAACTGCTCCCTCGTCCACCGGGAGTGCCGCTGACCCGAGCCGGCCCACCGCGGGCGTGTTCCGGTTCCGGGAACCCCGGAACCGGAACACAGACAACTCAGTGGTGGCCCTTGAGGGTGTACTGCTGGGGCAGCTTGAAGCCCCGCTCCGCCATGACCTCACGGAGCCGGTCCGGGTAGTCGGTGATGATGCCGTCCACGCCGTCGTCGATCAGCTTGTTCATGGTGGGCTTGTCGTCCACCGTCCAGGGGATGACCTTCAGACCGGCCTTGTGGGCGTCGTCCACCAGCTTCTCGGTGGTGTAGGGGACGTAGGTTGGGTCGTCCACGGTGCCGTTCTGCGGGTTGCCGTGCACCGGCGAGATCGCGTCCGCGTCGAAGGACTTCACTGCCGCGACCAGGTCGCCGTCGAAGTCGTCGATGTCGATGCCGCCGAGCCAGGGCGAGGCACCGGGCACACCCACCTGCAGGAACTGCTGGCCGTTGGTCAGTGCCACGATCGGCAGCTCGGGGGCCACCTGGCGCATGCGCATCAGCGCGCCCCAGTCGAAGCTCTGGACGGACACCTGCTTCGAGAGGCCCGACTCACGCACCTGGCGGGCGACGATCTGGACGAACTCCTCACGGGGCGCGGTCTCGTGCGGGGCGCCGGCCTCGACCTTGGTCTCGATGTTCATCCAGACCTTCTTCGCCTTGTACTTCTTGACGATGTCGAAGACCTCGGTGAGCAGCGGCATCCGGGCACCCGGGCTCGGACGCTGTCCGGGGAACTGGGGCAGGGTCTGGGAACCGCAGTCGAGGGTGCGGACCTGGGCCAGGGAGAGGTTGACGATGTACTTGCCGACGTAGGGGTACTCCGGATCGCCCGGCGTGACGGGACCCGTGTCCTTGCACTTCGTGCCGGCAATCTTCCGGTCGTGGGTGACGACGGCCTGGTGGTCCTGGGTGATCTGGACATCGAGCTCGAGCGTACTCACGCCGGTCTCCAGCCCGTTGGCGAAAGCGGCCGTGGTGCTCTCGACGACCAGCCCCAGGCCTCCCCGGTGGGCCTGCAGGTCGAAACCACGCGGCCCGTGAGTGTGCTCCTTGCTCTGCTCCGACACGGCGGGCGCGGTGTCGGCGGCCGCCATCGGCACAACCATGGCGAGGGCACAGGAGCCGACAGCCAGTGCGGTGGCTGCCCGGGCCATCGTGCGGCCCGTCAGACGGTTAACCATGATGTTCTGTCTCTTTTCGTGCGGTGGGGCCCATCGGCCCGGTTCTGCGCACTCTGGGACAGCAAACGCACTGACAGATGTTGCTGAGCCTGCCACTGCACTACGAGCAGACGACACCCAGGGTGGAATGCCTCGGAAAAGGTCATGAACCCTGGGATCCCGAGCTGCCGAGCCTCCCAGCACGGAGCGGGTCCAAGAGGAAACCGGGATCAGCCGACGCACTGCTCACTGGTGTGGGGCATCGCGTCGGCGTGCACCCGCAGTTCGTCCCGACACCGTCCGGCGCGGCGGGCCGCACGGCGCAGGGCCGCGTCTGCGAGCGTGCCTCAGCTTCTCGTTCAACGTCCGCCCTGCTGAAGGGCCCGGCAGCAGGGCGGAGGGTGCTCAGATCCAGTTGCCCCAGCCGAAGGTGGCGATGTAGGCCCGTCGGACGGCGTCCCAGCCGCGGCCACTGCCGATGCGAATCACTGCCAGGGCGAGAACGAACCAGGCCGGGAACGCACCACCGACGATCAAGGTCCATCGAGCGCCGGCGAAGCCGGCAACGACGACCAAGGCGATGACCGTCACGCCCAGGCCGATGTGGGCGGCGGGGAGATCTGAGCGGAGTGCCTCGCGCACAGACTGGCGGTCTGCACGGATATCCCGCGTGTACGCCTCAGAGGCCGAACCGTTGCCGTTCTTTCGCTCAGCGCCGTGTCCCATGGGTAGCCCCCGTTGTAGATCCACGTACAGGTCCAGCCGCACCACGAGCAGCCCATGAGGGCCTCGATCACGACTCACGTCGGCTGTTCGCCTGGGTGTGGTGGCCGTCTTGTGGTGGGCGGGGCGGTTGAACGCTTCGCCGGTGGCGAGGACCCGGCCGACGTCACGCCCGGCGGCCGGGCGATACAGCAGTGCGGAGACATGGACGTCCACCTGGTCGACGGTTCCCTCACCGAGACCACCGGACGCACCCCGACCATCGGGCAGCGGCGCCGGTGGACACCCGAGAAGGGCGCCTGAGCCGGGCTGATGCCCGTCAGACGCCCTTCTCGGTACGCACCGGAGCAGCGAGATCAGACCAGCGGTGCCGGGTAGGTCGGGTACTCCACCCCGGAGACGTGCTGGACGACGCGGATGACCTGGCAGGAGTAGCCGAACTCGTTGTCGTACCAGAGGTAGAGGATCGCGTTGTCGCCGTCGACCTTGGTGGCGCCTGCGTCGACGATCGAGGCGTGGCGCGAACCGATGAAGTCGCTCGAGACCGCGTCGGGGGCGGTGGTGAAGTCGATCTGGCGCTTGAGCGGCGAGGTCAGCGACACGTTGCGGAGGTGGTCGAGGACCTCCTCGCGGGTGGTCTCGCGCCCGAGCCGCAGGCTGAGGATCGCGATCGAGACGTCCGGCACCGGGACACGGATCGAGCTGCCGGTGATCGGCGCCTTGAGGTCGGGCAGCGCCTTGGCGACGGCGGACGCGGCACCGGTCTCGGTGATGACCATGTTGAGCGGCGCCGAACGGCCGCGGCGGTCGGAGCTGTGGTAGTTGTCCAGCAGGTTCTGGTCGTTGGTGAACGAGTGGACGGTCTCCACGTGGCCCCGCAGGACGCCGTACTCGTCCGCCATCGCCTTCAGCGGCGGGACGATCGCGTTGGTGGTGCAGGAGGCACAGGACAGGATCTGCTCGTCCGGCTTGATCATGTCGTGGTTGACGCCGTGGACGATGTTCGGGACGTCGCCCTTGCCCGGCGCGGTCAGGACGACCTTGTCGATGCCCGGGCGCAGGTGCTTCGACAGCCCCGCGCGGTCGCGCCACTTGCCGGTGTTGTCGATGAGGATGGCGTCCTTGATGCCGTACGCCGTGTAGTCGATCTCCGTCGGGTCGCCGGCGTAGATCACCTTGATCTCGTTGCCGTTGGCGATGATCGTGCCGTTCGCCTCGTCCACGGTGATCGTGCCCTGGAACTGGCCGTGTATGGAGTCACGGCGCAGAAGCGAGGCGCGCTTGACGATGTCCTGGTCGCCGCCCCGGCGGACGACGATGGCGCGCAGGCGCAGGCCGTTGCCGGAGCCGGCCTTCTCGATGAGCAGGCGGGCGACGAGGCGGCCGATGCGGCCGAACCCGTAGAGGACGACGTCGCGCGGCTCGCGGCACTCGATCTTGTTGGCACCCGTGGCGCCGGCGACGGCCCCGGCGGTGAACTCCTCCACCGAGAGACCGCGGTCGTCGGCCTTGTACGTGGCGGCGAGCATGCCGATGTCGATCTGGGAAGGGCCGAGATCGAGCGTGGTGAGTGCTTGCAGGAACGGCAGCGTCTCGGTGACCGAGAGTTCCTCACCGGCGATCTGCCGGGCGAATCGGTGGGTCTTGAGGATGCTGACCACCGACTTGTTCACCAAGGAGCGGCTGTGAAGCAGGACCGTGACGTCCCGCTCCCTGTGCAGCTTCCCGATGATCGGGATCATCGACTCCGCGATCTCCTCGCGGTTCTTCCAATTGGTGAACGAGTCGTCATTGACAGTCACAGGTTTATCTTTCGAGCTAGGCGGCGCTCACATGCTAACCCGCCGCCACTTTGATCATTCAAACGGTGCCACCTGAGCGGGATGCCGCAGCCGGCCCGCGGCCGGACCAGGGCAGGAAATCGCCGCAGCACGGGACTCGCATGTCCGACTTTGTAGGGTTTCAGCCAGACCTGATCACCAGCATCAGGGCCGAGCAGGGCGCACGGCTGCGGCCCCTGGCAGAGGGAGCCCGACAGACCGAGCAGGCCATCGACGCGCTCAACCGTCGCTTCGGCTCCGCCGCCCTGACCGGCCCGGCCTCAACGGGCACCCGGCGACGCCGACGCCCGCCCCGCGCCTCCTCCAGCGCACGCTCGTGCACAGCGACACGGCTGCTGCCTCTGCAGGTCCTCGCCGAACCGCCGGGACTCTACGTTCCGGAGTCGTCGAACCGGGAGTCCAGAACCGTGTCGAGTTCCACGGCCCATTCCTTGAGGACCGTTCGGGACGGCGCTTCGACATCGTTCCGGAACCAGCGCCGGTCCGAAACGTAGACCGTGACACCGAACCGCCGCCCGAACCGCGGGGTGTCGACCTCCACCGCACCGATCTCGTCCCAGCCGAACTCGGCCGCCTCTGCGTCCAGTCGGAAGGTGACACCCCTGCGGTCGGCGACGATGGCGCCCCGCCGATCCGACACCTCGAAAGCGGGCCCGTCGTCGTCACCGTCGACCGGATCCACCCGCGTCTGCGCGCCGGAGGACTCCTCGACCGGGGCGGCATCGACCGACGTGGCCGCGCCGCTCCCCTCCGGCGCCGCGTCGTCCGCCCGACTCGACACCTCGGGACGCGAGGACACAAGTCCGGGAATGTACGCCGGATCGAGACCGGCGGCCGACACCGGCCGGATGCTGGTACCTGTGTTTGTGCCTGCCTGTTCCTGATCCACGGGGAGGAGTATGGCCGACGAAGCTGTGCGAGACCCAGCGGGGGCGCGCACAGCACACGCAACCACCGGCGTGGTCGATACGGTGAGTTGCACCGCCGTGCCACCCATGGATCGCAGAGTCGCCCATCGGGCCGCTGCCGATCCGCGGCCGCCGCAACTCCGCCAGGAACGGCGGGAGATCGAGGTCATGCGGCAGAGCGAGGACGGCGTGCGGCTGCCCTGCGGCGCGCCGCAGGGCGAGGCAGATCCTGGTGGAGGACCACCGTCGCATCGCGCTCGCGCCCTGGAGGGCCGCATCGCAGCCGAACAACCGCAGAGCGCATTGACTCGTCCGGGCGAGACCGGGGGGAGCCTGCTGATGGCAATGGTCGAGTCCCGGCACAAGAGGCCGGAGGACGTCCGCTGCTGCTTCGGACCATCCCCGAAGGCCATCGCCGACGCGGAGTTACTGCTCGCGGTGCCTGCCCGTTCGGAGGCGCGCTGGCCGTCTGCTCAGTGTGGGCCGCCCAGGGCCTGTCGGGCGGCGTGGAGGCAGGCGGTGATGGCGGGGTCTCCTGAGCGGTGGCCCGAGTGAGCGTCAGGGATGATGCGTTCCATGCGGGGAGCCGGCCTCAGGCCGGCGACGCCTGCCTGGTCCTGGGCGATGCCGGCGGGCAAGAAAGCCACGCCGGCACCGGTGGCGACGAGTGCGGCCAGAATGTCGATGGCCTTCGAATTCCCAGCGCCGCAGCGGGGTGGCGTTGCTGACGAGCAGCCGCTGGTCGCCTGCGGCTCGGGAAAGCCGGCCGACGGAGGCGCACCTCCCCCACCTCACTCTTCGTCTTGCCGCGTCCGGAACACGAAGGGGCCGCAGTCCGCGGGGCGTGATGCCGTGCGAATGGCGACGCACGTGCCGGTCAGCACACGAGATGAAGGGTGAAGGCGCCGCCCGACGCGGAGATGCTGGCGATATGGGCGTAGCCGCGAGCGGTGGCGTACGCGCCGGTGCCTCCGGTGACGGCGACCTCGAAGTCGCTGGGCGGGGCGCCGGTGGGAACGGTGTGCAGATGTTGCCACGTCACCTGCCCTCGGGGAAGGCTGAAGGTGCCCGTGCAGTGAGTGGTCCCCGCTGCCACTCGGGTGCACACCGCACCCTCGGTGCCATAACTGACACCGTTGCGGAAGAGGTTTGCGGTGATGATGATCTGATCGCCGATCCCGGGCCCGGGTGTCCCGTTGTCGACCATCGTGGTTCCCGTGCTCGTGGACGTCAGGCTGATGACCCTGGCGCGCTTACTGTTCTCGTCCCCATCCAGGGTGTACGGATCCTTTGATGCAGATGCAGAACTCGCGACAGCCGCCAGCGAGACGGCCGTTACTGCCACCACGCCCCACTTCGAAACAGAAAACATACTTCCTCGCCCATGCAATAGTTTCTCGGGGTCAACTCCAGGGATTATGATTATGTGATCGCGGGTCAATTCTCAAACCCAGCAAGGAGGTCTGGTTCATCCATCCGGATGTGCTTCAGACCCGCTGCGTTGATCCAAGCGAAATTGCATAGGTTTGCATGTCGCCATTCCGTACAGATCGCCACGGACCTTGATCGACGCAGGGTCGATTCCGAGCCGGATCGGCCTCATGGCCTCCCCGTTCCGCCGTCTTCCCCGGTGCTCCCGATAAACGCCCGGGAAGCGGGTAACCGCACTGATGGAACCGAACGGGCGTCGGAGGCCTGCTGTGGAATTCAACGACTGGCTGCTGACTCCCGGTGAACGCGGTAATCCGGCGACGCGACTGGACAGCCGCCGTCAGGACCGGACGGCCTGGTCCTGTGGCAACCACGTGCGGCCACTGGTCCACGGCGCGACGTACTTCCCGGAGCTCCTCGATGCGATCCGCTCGCAGCGCGCCGGAGACCTGCTGCTCTTCACCGACTGGCGTGGCGACCCCGACGAGCGGCTCGCGGGTCCCGGCACCGCAACAGGCACCGTGCTGGCCCGGGCGGCCGAGCGCGGCGTGATCGTCAAAGGCCTGATGTGGCGATCCCATCTGGACCGCCTCCAGTTCAGCGAGACCGAGAACCGCCACCTCGAGGAGGACATCGAGGCTGCGGGCGGCGAGTGCCTGCTCGACACACGCGTGCGCCCCGGCGGCTCGCACCACCAGAAGTTCGTCGTGCTCCGGCATCCCGGTCGCCCCGAGCGCGACATCGCGTTCGTCGGGGGAACCGACCTCTGCCGCAACCGCAACGACGACGTCTCCCACCGCGGCGACCCACAGTCACTCCCGATCGCCGCCGCGTACGGACCGCACCCGCCGTGGCACGACATCCAGCTCGCGATACGCGGGCCGGCGGTCGGCGACATCGAGGCGTGCTTCCGCGAACGCTGGGACGATCCCGCCCCGCTCACCCGCAGTCCGCTCACCCGCCTGCGTGAGCTCGTCCACCGGGAGGACACGGACGCGGACCCGCTGCCGCCCCAGCTTCCCGACCCCGCGCCGTGCGGCCGGCACACCGTCCAGGTGCTGCGTACCTATCCCAACCGTCTGCTGCGTGGCCACGCCTTCGCTCCGGACGGCGAGCGCAGCGTCGCGCGCGGATATCTCAAGGCCCTGCGGCGGGCTCGGGCGCTCATCTACCTGGAGGACCAGTACCTGTGGTCGCCGCTGGTGGTCGAGTGTTTCGCCGACGCACTGAGCGCCAACTCCGACCTGCGCCTGATCGCGGTCGTTCCCTCCGTTCCCGAGCAGGACGGCAGGCTCACCCTGCCCATGAACCTGGTCGGACGGATCACTGCTCTGGACGAGCTGCGCCGCGCGGGAGGTGGCCGCGTCGCCGTGTACGGGGTCGAGAACCACGCCGGAACACCGGTGTACGTCCACGCCAAGGTGTGCGTGATCGACGACGTATGGGCCTCGGTCGGATCCGACAACATCAACCTCCGCTCGTGGACCCACGACTCGGAAATCGACTGCACCGTCCTGGACGAGACCGCGGACGCGCGTGAGCCGTGCGACCCGGGCCGGCTCGGCGACGGCGCCCGCCGCTACGCAAGGAACCTGCGACTGGAACTCTCGCGTGAGCACCTGGACCGCGAGCAGCCCGAGAACCGGGACGCGCCGGACGACCTCTGCGATCCCGTGGCCGCCTTCGACAGCTTCGCGGCGGCGGCCGGCGCACTGGACGGATGGCACGCCGGCGGTCGCTCCGGTGCGCGGCCGCCCGGGCGCCTTCGTACCTATCGCCCGCCCGACCTCTCACGTGCGGCGATGACGCTCTCCAGGCCGTTGTACCGCCTCTTCATCGACCCGGACGGCAGACCTCGGAGGCTGCGGCGTGGCAACGCGTACTGAGACGGTCGGAACGGAGCCGACCGGGCTGACGCCCACGAGATGCGGGCCCGCACGGACAGGTCCGGCGCGCTCGTGGGCTCGTGGGCTCCTGGGCTCGTCGCGGACGATCCGACGAACGTAGAAGTCCGCGAAGACCACCTGGATGTGCCGGGACCGGTCAGGGCCGAGGCCAGGGGTGTCCGTCGAGGCGCTCGATGTCACGGTTGAAGCGCTCGAGGTAGGCGGCGAAGTCGGCCACGTCCTCGGGGTTCCAGTCGGCGAGCACCGTCGCGATGCCGTCGATGTGCTCGGCGCGGTCGGCGTCGAGGCGGCTCTCACCCTCGGCGGTGATGCGGAACTTGCGGGCGATGCCGCCGTCGGGGTCGGGGATGCGCTCGACGACCCCCGCGCGCAGCATGGCCGCGGTCTGGCGGTTGAGGGTGGAGGTGTCCAGGCCGAAGGCGTCGCTGAGCTGCCCGATGGACATCGGACCGTCCATCTGAATACGGGTGAGCAACACATAGGCGCTGCGGTCGAGTCGCCCGCCGGCCTTCCGCGTGCGCGGGTTGAACAGAAACGCGTGCCGCCCGAGGAGCATGGTCTCGAACTCGATCAGGTGAGTGGGTTTGTCCATGCGGGTCCTCCCCTGGTCGGGACTCCTGTGCGGGTGGGGTGTCCCCGTCAGGTGTACCACACGAAGTGTGTATGATGCACAGTCTATGCATCGTACATAGCGCATGTACGATGCACATTCAGTGCTGGAGTGTGGTGCGCATCGGACCGTTGCGCGGTGCACCGCCATCCGGTCCGAACGAGCAAGGGAGAACCATGGACGGCTCCGAGCCCGACCCCCGCCCCGGCCGCATCGTCGGTGTCCTCGCACTGGCGGGCATCGTGGCCGCACTCATGCAGACCCTGGTGGTGCCCCTGATCGGCGATCTGCCGAACCTGCTGGACACCACCGCTTCGAACGCCTCTTGGGTGATCACCGCCACGCTCCTTTCGGCGGCGGTGGCGACTCCCGTCGCCGGGCGGCTCGGCGACATGTACGGCAAGCGACGCATGCTCCTCGTCTCGGCGGCACCGCTCGTCGGGGGCTCGGTGGTCTGCGCGCTGGCCACATCCGTGACCCCGATGGTCGTCGGGCGCGGTCTGCAGGGCCTGGGCATGGGCGTGGTCCCCCTGGGCGTCAGCCTCCTGCGCGACGTGCTGCCGCCGGAGCGGCTGGGGTCCTCGATCGCCCTGATGAGCGCGTCCATGGGGGTGGGCGGCGCGCTCGGCCTGCCGTTCTCCGCGGCGGTCGCCGAGAACACCAGCTGGCGCGTGCTGTTCTGGGTCGCGGCAGCCCTGAGCACCCTCGTCGGTGTGCTGATCTGGTTCTCGGTTCCCGCGGGCCGGGTGAGCACCGCCTCCGGCCGTTTCGACGCGCCGGGAGCCCTCGGCCTCGGGGCCGGCCTCGTCGCCCTGCTGCTGGCCGTGTCCAAGGGCGCCACTTGGGGCTGGGGAAGCGGTACCACCGTCGGCCTGTTCGTCGCCGCGGTCCTCGTGCTGCTGGCCTGGGGACGGTGGGAACTGCGTACCCGCGAGCCGCTGGTGGACCTGCGTGTCACCGCCCGCCCGCAGGTGCTCATGACCAACGCGGCCTCGGTCCTCGTCGGTTTCGCGATGTACGCCCAGTCACTGGTCGTCCCTCAGCTGATGCAGCTGCCCGCGGCCACCGGCTACGGGCTCGGCCAGTCGATGATGGCCATGGGGCTGTGGATGGCCCCGGCGGGGCTGATGATGATGGCCCTGGCGCCGCTGGGCGCGAAGCTCTCCGACGCGCGCGGCCCCAAGGACACGCTGGCCGTCGGAAGTCTGGTCATCGCCATCGGCTATGCGTCCTCGCTGGTGCTCCTCGGTTCGACCTGGGGCCTGCTCGCCGTCACCATCATCTGCAACGCGGGCGTCGGCCTGGCGTACGGCGCGATGCCCGCCCTCATCATGGGCGCGGTGCCGCAGAACGAGACCGCCTCGGCCAACAGCTTCAACACACTGATGCGTTCGATAGGCAGCTCCGTGTCGGCCGCCGTGATCGGTGTGATCCTCGCCCAGATGACGACCGGCTTCGGCGGGCACCTCCTTCCGTCGGAGAACGGGTTCCGCGTCGCCATGCTGATCGGCTGCGGCGTCGGCCTCGCGGCCGCGGTCGTCGCGTTCCTCATTCCCGTACGGGCGGCGGCCGCCCCCGCCGAGAGCACCCCCCGGATCGACGCCGGATCGCTCCCGGCGTCCGAAGCGAAGGTGTGACCCGCTCGCTGCCGGACCACGTCACCCGAAATCGCACGCGGCACGACCCTCCCGCCGCCCCATCCCATGCACATGGCAGAAAAGAGGACCTCGTCATGACCGTCGACGACTTCGCCGACCGCATCGTCACCGGAGCCGGCTCCGGCATCGGCATCGGCAGGGCCACCGCCCTCGCGTTCGCCGAGCGCGGGGCGAGGACAGTCGTCGCCGACCTGAACGCGGACGGAGCCGCCCAGGTCACCGCCGACATCGAGGGGGTCGGAGGCACGGCGGTCGCGGTCGTCGGCGACCTCAGTGAAAAGGCCGTCGTGGACGAGGTCGTCGCCACCGCGCTCAAGGCGTTCGGCGGCATCGACGTCCTGGTCAACAACGCCGGGATCATGGACAGCATGTCGGCCGTGGCCGATGTGACGGACACGGAGTGGGAACGGCTGATCCGGATCAATCTGACCGCCCCGTTCCTGCTGACCCGCGCCGCCCTTGCCCGCATGCTCGAAGCCGGCCGGGGCGCCATCGTGTTCACCGCCTCCGAGGCGTCGCTGCGCGGTTCGGCCGCCGGTGCCGCCTACACCGCGGCCAAGCACGGCATCGCGGGCCTGACCAAGTCGCTTGCCATCACGTACCGCAACCACGGCATCCGCGCCAACGCGATCGCCCCCGGCGGCACCCTCACCAACATCCAGGGGACCGCCGACCGGGCTGCCCTGGGCCCCCAGGCACTCGGCCCGTACATGGGCAACGTCGGACAGCCCGCCGCCCCGGTGACGCAGGCCGCCGCCATCGTCTTCCTCGCCTCCTACGCCGCAGCCAACATCAGCGGAGTCGTCCTCCCCGTCGACAACGGCTGGTCCGCGGTCTGACCCCTGGTCAGACCCACATACTCGACGGGCCCTTGAAGGGTAGTGCCCTGTGAGTGGCGCCTCGAGGCAGAGCAGCAGGGCGGAGTTCGCGAGCGGTCCGTGTCTGGGGCGCGAGGCGTGGAGTGCGGTTGGTCATGAGGTGACGCCGATCCAGGGCCGGCGGGTCGGAAGGCGGAGGATGTGGCGGCGCCACTTGGTGATGAGTTGGGCGGCGGTGAGAGCGGCCGCAGTCGGCCGGCGTCCCAGTCGAAGCGGTTACGTGCTCGTCACCCTTGGTGACAGGCTCATCGGCCCCGTCGCTGCAGCGTTCCTCCCGCATATCCCGGTTTGGAGCACCGATCCTGCGGCATCGCAGGAACCCGCCTCGGAGGCGCCGTCCGTGAGGCGGTTTCGACCGGGGCGCCGGAGAATGAGACTGTCGGCCTCGCAGTCGGCCCATGAGCTGTCTCGGGGTTGTCGGGTCCGGGGCCGTCGGCCATGCAGCCTCTGACCCTTGAGAACTGGGTCTTGCGAGCGGGCGGGCGGTTGAGCGATGAGTACGGATGAGCCGGCGTACGAGGTCGGCGACAGCGCCCCACCAAAGGGAGCGACTCGCGGTCCCGGTCCGCGGGTATGTGCAGATCCGGCGCCGCCCCAGGTAGCTGAGGCGTCCGCCCCGCAGGACGAAGACGTGGCCATCCGGCACGTGGCCGCACGCTTGAAGACCGCCTACCCCTCGATCGACCCGGCGATCATGGACGCAGTCGTCGCGACGGCCTACGGCACGTTCGAGCAGGCGAAGATCAGGACTTACATCCCGATTCTGGTCACCCGCCGGGTCCGGAGCATGCTCAGTGCCGTCGGCCGTGAAGGTGCCACCGACGCTACGGCGACCGCAGGCGGCTCGGCCGTCTCACTGCCGACGACACGAGGGACGGCGGAGCAGTCGACGGGGAGCATGGCGCACTTCCCCCTGCGCAGCCGATGGAGGCCCGTGAGGCTCCGGCCGGCGCACACGTCGGATGTGGGCCCTGACCGTGGTGAGCGCACATGACCGTGTGGCACCCGGCGTGACAGGAATGAGGCGGGTCGTCATGACGGACTCCAGGGCCGAACGCATCGCGAATCTCATCGAGCCACTGCGGGTGAAGCCGGGATCGCGGGTGAACCTGGGCAAGGACTTCGATCCCCGCTACAAGGCCGGCCTGAAGAAGAAGCACGGTGCAGAGCTGCTGCACACGGGTGTGCAGCTGCTCGCCGAGTACCAGGAGCGTCTGGCCGCCCAGGACACATACGGAGTGCTCCTCTGTCTGCAGGCGCTCGATGCCGGAGGAAAGGACGGGACGATCCGGCATGTCATGAGCGGAGTGAACCCGCAAGGTGTCAAGGTCAGCAGCTTCAAACAGCCCTCCGCCGAAGAGCTCGACCACGACTACCTGTGGCGGTACGCAGCCAGCCTGCCCGCACGCGGCGACATCGCGATCTTCAACCGTTCGCACTACGAGGAGGTTCTCGTGGTGCGGGTGCACCCGGAGTTCCTCGATCGGCAGCGGCTGCCGGAGCATGTGCGAAGGGCGGATGTCTGGGACCGCCGCTACCGGGAAATCAACGACTGGGAGCGCTACCTGACCGACAACGGGTTCAAGGTGGTGAAGGTCTTCCTGAACCTTTCCAAGGAAGAGCAGCGCATCCGTTTCATGAAGCGGCTCGACCTGCCGGAGAAGAACTGGAAGTTCTCCGCCGCCGATGTCCGGGAGCGCCGGCGGTGGGACGACTACCAGCGCGCGTTCTCCCAGATGCTCTCGGCGACCAGTACGCCGTGGGCGCCCTGGTACGTCGTGCCGGCGGACCGGAAGTGGTTCGCGCGCATCTGCACGGCAGCGGTCCTGGCGCACACGCTGATGGACATCGACCCCCACTACCCCGCGGTCGGCGAGGAGGCGCGCAAGGACCTCCAGGCCGCCAGGCAAGAGCTCGAGGCCGAGGCCCCTGGGGGCGCGCCGGCCGATCCGTACGCGGCCAGGCATCCGATCCCCGAAACCGGCGGCGAACAGCACCGAACCGGCCGTACCGCGAAGCGGAAGCATTCGTAGGGGCGCGAACCACGAAGGGCAAGCGGACCTGGGACCCGTCGGGACGTGGCCGACCGGATCCGGATCGGAGGCCTGAGAGGGAGATGCAGTCGAATCGTCCGGCCCAGCGGCTCGTTGATCCGGTGTCCTGGTACACGCGTTCTCCGCAGGAAGTCGCATCGGCATTCGGTGTTGATCCGGCGTCCGGACTCTCCTCGCCCAGGGTCGCCGAGCTGCTGGCCGTGAACGGACCGAATGCGCTGCCGGAGGAGAGGCCGAGTCCGGCGTGGCGACGGTTCATCGGGCAGTACCGCAGCTATATGCAGATCGTCCTCGTGGCAGCCGCGGTGGTCTCACTGCTGATCGCGCAGTGGAGCACAGCAATCCTGCTCATCGCGCTGACGCTGCTGAACGCGATCGTTGGCCTGCGCCAGGAAGGCAAAGCCGAGAGCGCGATGAACGCGCTGAAGTCCATGCTGACGACGACTGCCCGGGTGAGGCGCGACGGAACCGAGTCGGAAATCCCGGCGGAACAGCTGGTCGTGGGCGATGTCGTTCTCATCTCCGCCGGTGACCAGGTCCCGGCGGACGGGCGGATCATCGAAGCTCACGCGCTGCAGATCGACGAGTCGGCCCTCACCGGCGAGAGCGTCCCCGCCGCGAAGGATGCCGGAACGCTGCCGGACGTCCCGCTGGGCCCGGGTGACCAGTCGAACACGGCGTTCATGCACACCCCGGTCACGCACGGCAGCGGCGTCCTCGTCATCACCGGGACCGGCGAGGACACGGAACTCGGAAAGATCTCGGAGATGCTGTCGGCGACCGAGAAGGAGGAGCCGCCGCTCACCAAGGAGCTCAACAAGCTGACGCTGTGGATCACGGCCGCCGCGGGCCTGACCATGATCGTGATGTTCGCCCTCGGGCGCAGCCGCGACCAGGCATGGGACGCCCTGTTCGTCAGCGCGGTCTCGCTGGCCATCGCCGCCATTCCCGAGGCCCTGCCGACGGTGACCCAGGCCATCCTCTCCGTCGGCAGTCTCAACCTGGCGAAGCACAACGCGATCGTGAAGGAACTGCCGTCGGTCGAAACCCTGGCGTTCACGTCGGCGATCAACTCGGACAAGACCGGCACCCTGACCATGAATCAGATGACGGCGGTCGAGGTCGTGACCCCCACCGACCGGTACACCGTCTCGGGCACGGGCTACGGCCTCGACGGGAAGATCCATCACGCTGCGGGCTCCTCCGCGGGCATCGAGGACGCCATCCTCCCGTACCTCGTCGCGAATGACGCCAAACTGGTGGACGGCGAGGTCGTGGGCGATCCCACCGAGGGCGCGTTCCTGGTACTGGCCCAGAAGGCCGGGCTGGACATCGACGCCACGCGCGAGCGGCTGTCCCGCATGGCCACGCTGCCGTTCGACCCGAGCCACAAACTGATGGCCACCTTCAACTCTGCCGTCGATGCCTCCGGTCGGCCTGTGGTGCGGTGCTTCGTCAAAGGCGCGGCTCCGGCGGTGACGGCCCGCGCAGCCACCGCGCTCTCGGCAGGCGCGAGCATCCCCTGGGACGCCGAGCTGAGTCGGCGCGCCCAGGAGCAGGCAGAGCGCATGGGCGGTGACGGACGCCGGGTGATGGCGGCGGCCACCCGGGATCTGGACCCGGTCGCCTTCGATCCCGACGCCGACCTGCTCGCCTACGTCGCCGACCTGCGGATGACCAGCCTGGTCGGCATGGTGGATCCACCGCGCGACGAATCCAGGGCAGCCGTGGCAAGCGCCCAGGACGCCCACATCCGGGTCCGCATGGTGACCGGGGACGACGTCACCACCGGTGCCGCCATCGCCCGTCAGCTCGGGATCCCCGGTGAGGCCATTCTCGGCGCCGATTTCGCCGCGCTCCCGGAGCACGAGCAACTGGCCCGCATCGACGACATCGGTGTGGTGGGAAGGGTCGCTCCGGAGCACAAGGTGCTGCTCGCCGACACGCTCAAGAAGAAGGGCGACGTCGTGGCGATGACCGGCGACGGCGTCAACGACGCACCGGCCATCAAGTCCGCCGACATCGGCATCGCCATGGGCAGCGGCACCGACGTGGCAAAGAACGCCGGGCGGATGATCCTCTCCGACGACAACTTCGCCACGATCGTCTATGCCGTGGAGCAGGGCCGGCAGATCTACGACAACCTGACCAAGTACATCCGCTTCGTACTCCTGCTGCTGGTCACCTTCGTGCTGACCTTCCTCGGAGCCACCATTTTCAACATCGCGGCCGGTGAACCCTTCACCCCGCCCCAGGTCCTGTGGATCCACTTCGTCGTCAACGCCTCGTTCGGCTTCGCCCTCGGCTTCGACAAGGAAAGCCCGGGCCTCATGCGGCGCAGCCCGCGCCCCCGGGCAGAGTCGGTGCTGACCCGGCCCGTGCTGGTGACTGTCGGACTCGGCGGACTGGCAATCACGGTGATTCTGCTCGGGCTGATCAAGCTCGGTGAGTCCCACTTCGGCAGCGTCCACATCGGCAGTTCGATGGCGTTCACCGCCTTTGCGCTCTGCCTGATCGTGGCCGCGTTCGAATGCCGCAGCGAGACGGAATCGGTACTGACGACGAGCACGTTCGACAGCAGGCAGATGAACTGGGTGGCGCTGGCCCAGTTCGTGCTCGCGGTGGTGGTGACCCAGTTGGACGGGTTCCGCCGCATCCTCGGCACCACCGAGATCAACCTGCGGCAGTTCGGCTGGGCCCTGCTGTCCGCCGTCGTGCTTCTGCTCCTGTGGGAACTGGGCAAGCTTCTGGCCCGCAGGGCCAAGCGCAGCGGGTGAACGCGCCCCGGGTGGCGTCGCGCTGTCCCGGGGACGCCGGACTCGCGGTCTTCGGGGGGTACTGCCGTGGCCGGCACGATCCTTGTCGCCGAACTCAGCACCGGCGCCGACGCCGCCGCCATGATCACCCTCGCCGTCATAGGGTTCATCGGACTCGCCGCCGCGGGGCTCCTTCCCAAGACCCCGACCGCAGGTGACGCGGCGGGCGCCCAACCCTGGAAACACACGAGGGCTCAGCCGGGTCAGCGCAATGATCGCCCTGGGCTTTTGCAGTCCGAGCCCTGATGGTCGGCCCGCGAGCGGCCGTCATCCGCCGCGGTATGCCCCCTGGCCAGATCCACGTGCTCGAAGGGCCCTGCAGGGAAGGCCGGAGAGCGACCGGCCCGCCCTGCAGCGGCGTGGGGCCGTGCCTGCGGCCGCACCGGTGGATCAAACCCGTCCCCTGAAGGGGCGGACGTGGGCGGTGTCACCCGGCCGGTCCCGGCCTTCGCTGCAGTGCCGGCGCGCAGCCCCGGCGTCCGGTCACGCCCCGCCTCGGTGGAGGGCGTCCAGGACGGCGAGTTCGTCCTCCGAGAGGCGCAGTGCGCCGGCGGCCACGTTTGCCACCAGGTGGTCCGGGTTGCCCGTACCGGGGATGGCCAGCACATGCGGCCCGCGGTGCAGCGTCCACGCAAGGCGGACCTGGGCGGCGCTCGCCCCGTGTGCGCGTGCGACGGCGAGCACCTCGTCGCTGTCGGCGGCGCTCGCGCCCGCCTCGCGCCCGGCAGCGGCGATCGCGAAGAACGGCACGAAGGCGACACCCTGCTCACCGCACGCACGCACGAACTCGTCCTGCTCGGGCCGCAGGCCGATGCCGTACGGGTTCTGGACGCAGACCACGGGCGCGATGGCCTGGGCCTCGGCGAGGTGTTCGGGGCGGACGTTGGAGATGCCGAGGTGGCGGATGAGCCCGGCGTCGCGCAGTTCGGCGAGTGCGCCGAACCGTTCGGCGATCGAATCGGGTCCGACGATGCGCAGGTTCACCACGTCGAGGTGGTCGCGGCCGAGCTGGCGCAGGTTCTCCTCGACCTGGCCGCGCAGCTGCTCCGGGGTGGCGTGCGCCAGCCACTTCCCCGAAGGGTCCCGGCCCGGCCCGACCTTGGTGGTGATGACGAGGTTGTCCGGATAGGGCGCGAGCGCCCGATTGATCAGCTCGTTGGCGGAACGCAGTGGCGAGAAGTAGAACGCGGCGGTGTCGATGTGGTTCACACCGAGCTCGACCGCGCGGCGCAGGACGCTGATCGCGCGCCCACGGTCGCTCGGAACGGCATCGGCCGCGAACGCCTCGCCGTTCTGCGTCAGGCGCATCGCACCGAATCCGATCCGGTTGACCTCCAGGTCGCCGAGCTTCCACGTACCTGATGCGGCCGCTGTGATCGTCTCTGAACTCATGCCGGAATGATCTCCACTCTGTGGGACGAACACTAGGGATTCAGGCATATCCGAATCCCGAGGGGTGGTTCTGCGTGGGATGACGAAGGCAACGCGCCACAACAGGACCGCCGACGGCGGACCTGTCCCTGGTGACGCCGTCTGCTACTCGGCCGAACCGTCTCCGCGGGCGCGGCACCAGTCCTGGTACGCGGCCACCGCAGTGGGCAGTGTGGGGAAGATCAGATCGGGGCCGACGGATGTGGTGAGCCCGTAGGCGTCGAGCTCGTCGCGCAGGTCCTGCTTCACACGCGCCATCGCGAACACGATACCGCGCCCGGACAGTTCGCGACGCAGCGCATCGACCGAATCGAGCGCGGTGATGTCCACCTCCACATTGGCCTCGGTGTTGAGTACGAACCAGTCGACGGGTTCGGTCTGCTCGGCGACGGCGGCGAGCGCACGGCGCCGGAAGTCCTCGGCGTTGGCGAAGAACAGCGGTGAGTCGTACCGGTAGACGAGGAGCCCGGGGACGGTGCGGGCCTGCGGATAGTCGTCCACGTCGTGCATGCCGGCCAGGCCCGGCACCAGGCCCTGGACGGCGTCGTGCGGGCGGGCAACCCGCGTCAGCAGCTCGGCAACCGACAGGCCGACCGCCACCAACACGCCGTACAGGATGTCGAGGGCCAGCACTCCGCACAGGCAGCCCAGTGCCAGCAGGAGTTCCCGGCGGCGGAAGGAGGCCAGCCGCCGGAAGCCCGCAAGGTCGATCATGCGCACAGCCGCGTAGACGACGAGGGCGCCCAGCACCGCCACGGGTGTGAGCCTCAGCAGCGGACTGAGGAACAGCAGGACGGCGAGCACGGCCGCACCGGCGGTGAGCGAGTACACCTGGCTGCGCGCGCCCGCGGAGTCGGCGAGCGCAGTGCGGCTGGCACTGCTGCTCACCGGAAAGCCGTGCAGCACACCCGCGCCGAGGTTCGCCGCGCCCATGGCGAGCAACTCCTGGTTGGCGTCGAGCCGGCCGCCCTCGTCGCCGGTGGCGAACGCGCGGGCGGTGAGGATCACATCGGTGTAGCCGACGAGAAGGAGCCCCAGCGCCGGGAGCAGCAGCAGCTGCAGATCACCCAGATCCGGGACGGCCGGGTGGGGCAGCCCTGCCGGGACCTCGCCGATGACCGCGATGCCGTGCTCGTCCAGGCCGAACGCCGCCACCGCCGCGGTGCCGAGCACGAGTGCCAGAAGCGGGCCCGGGACGGCGCGCAGGAAGCGCGGACCGACGAACAGGAAGGCCAGGGCAGTGGCGGCGACGGCCACGGTGGCCGGATGTGCCTCGGGCAGATTCCGCACGAAGGACAGCACCTGCGGGAAGAACCCGGAGCCCGTCGTCGGTACGCCGGTGAGCTTGGGCAACTGGTCCACGATCATGATCAGGGCCACGCCCGCCAGATAGCCGACCAGCACCGGCCGCGAGAGGAGATCGGCGACGAAGCCGAGCCTGGCCGCCCACGCCACCAGACCCAGCAGCCCGACCGCGATCGCGAGAGCAGCCGCCAGTACGGCATACCGCCCGGGGTCCCCCGCGGCGAGCGGCCCGACCACAGTGGCGGTCATCAGCGCTGTCGTGGACTCCGGGCCGACCGACAGCAGCCGCGACGAGCCGAGCACCGCGTACAGCACCAGGGCGGGCAGGATCGCCCACAGTCCGGCGACCGGGGGCAGCCCTGCCACGGTCGCATACGCCATGACCTGCGGCACGAGATACGCAGCGACGGTCACACCGGCCAGCAGATCGCCACGCAGCCAGGAACGCTCGTAGCCGAGGAGCACGGCGAGTCCGGGTGCGCCGGGCACGAGACGACGCCACCCCGCGTTGCGGGCTCCGGCGTGCTGGGTCATGAGGCTCCTCTCCCCCGCACACTTCAGGATCCCACCCACTCCTGCCCGGTCGCGGGGACCGGCAGTCCCGCATGTCAGCCACCGCGAGCATCTGCGTGGCGCCATCCCCGACGCGGCGGAGCCGTCATCCGATCCACACGTCGGACTGTCGGAGCGGCCTGGCACGATCGGCGGCATGGACTACTGGCCGTTCCCGCCGGCTGAGGCGGACCGAGGCTGCTCTCGCGGCAACCGTCCCGCAACCGCACCCGGCCTGGCCCACGACCGGGGCGCACTCGAGACCCGCCGGCCGCCGGGGCCGGAGGCGTGGGATCCGTCGCGCGCGGCCGGCACTGGTGAGGCGTACGGTGGTCGAGGGCGATGCGTTCGATCCGTGGGCACGGGCGATGCCAACCGCTTCAAGCATCGGCGTCGGCACAGCAGGACAGGGGCTCTGCCCGGTTCGGCCGGTTCGATGCGTACCCGGTGCCTGCGCACGCAATCCGGACGGCGAGTCCGCCCGGACGCCCTCAGGAACCTGAACGCTCGACGAAGGGTGCGCCATGAAGTTCACAGTCCTGGGGGGAAGCGGCCGGATCGGCACACAGGTGGTCGAACGGCTGCGAGCGGCCGGCCACGACGTCGTACCCGCTTCACTGTCCACCGGAGTCGACGTGCTCAGCGGCAAGGGCCTGGACCAGGTTCTCGAGGGCGCGGACGTGCTGATCAATCTGACGAACTCCCCGACGTTCGACGAGTCTTCCATCGGCTTCTTCGAAACGTCGATGAACAACGTCACGGCCGCAGCGGAGGCGGCGGGAGTCCGCCACCATGTCATTGCCTCGATCATCGGCGTGGACCAGGTGCCGCAACTCGACTACTACCGGGCCAAGGTCGCCCAGGAGAACATCCTCAAGAACGCGCCGACACCGTACTCGATCGTGCGCTTCACACAGTTCTTCGAGTTCGTCGAACCGATCATGTCGTGGACGACCGACGGTGACACCGTCCGCCTGCCGGCCACCCCCGTGCAGCCGATGGCCAGCGCGGACGTCGCCGCGGCGGTCACGCGAGCCGCCTCCGAAGCCCCGTTGCAGGGCATCCGCAACGTCGCGGGCCCTGATGTCTTTCCCCTCGACGAGTTGGGCCGGATCACTCTGGCCGCACGCTCCGACAGCCGCAGCGTGGTCACCGATGACCAGGCAGGCATGTTCGCCGTGGTCACCGGAGACGTGCTCACCGCTCCGGAGGGCGCCGAGCTCGCCCCGACGCACTACAGGGACTGGCTTCAGGGGCAACAGCCGGACGCGCGCTGAGACCGGCCACAGGAGAGGCGCGCGGGCGTAGCCGTTCCCGTGTTCCCGTGACCGGGCCCCCGGACGGAGCTTTGTCGCCGGAGCCGTCGCCCGCACACGGGACACCGCCGAGGGACTTGCGCTCACGAACCACTGACATGAGTACCGGTGCGGGCCGCACCGGACGACCACGGCCGGAAGTTGCTGCCGGGGCGCGTACAGGCAGCGAAGAAACGCCCCCACGATCAGGCGAGCTCCAGTCCACCGCCGACCGTGAGCACTTGGCCGGTGAGCCAGGCGGTCCGCGCATCGGCGAGCCGCAGGATCCACTCGGCCACTTCGTCGGGTTCCCCGCGGCGGCCCAGCGGGATGCGTGCCGCCTCGGCATCCTTGACGTGATCGATCTCCGTGGCGGACAGGCCGGCACCGGCCAGTGCTCCGCTCTCGGTGGGACCGGGAGCAACCGCGTTGACCCGGGTGTTGTCGGGCGCCGACTCCAGCGCCCAGCTCCGGGCCAACTGCTCGATCGCGGCCTTCGAGGCACCGTGGTGAGAGGCGTGAGCGTGGCGCCTGTGCCCGAATGTGCTGCTGCCGTTGACGATCACCCCCCTGGGAGCTGCGCAAGTACGGAAGGGCGGCGCTCGCCAGAAGGCTCGGAGCGGTGCCGTTGGTGGCCAGTACCTGGTTGATGCCTTCAGCCGTCACCAGGGCCAGGGGCATCATTGCGACGATTCCGGCGTTGTTGACCAGGACGTCGACGCGGCCCCACCGGTCGACTGCGGCCTGCACGATCCGCTCTGGTGCGCCTTCGGCACAGACGTCGGCGCCGAGCGTCTCGATGGCCGGATGGAGACCGGCCGTCTCCCGCAGTGCCTCCGCCCGCCTTCCCACTCCCAGCACCCGCGCTCCCGCCTCCGCGAACGCCACTGCGGCAGCTCGCCCGATCCCCGAACCAGCTCCGGTAAGGATCACCACATGGTCGGCAGAACGGAGCTCCGTCTCCGGTGACATCGCGACGGATGGCCCCGACGGGCCATCCGACACGACTGACTTGGCACGTCTTCATTGTTCGATTCATTGAACATCGAATGAAGGGTGGCATGAATGCCCGTTGGTGATCCGTGGCTGATCAGCCGGCGTCGGGACGGGCCGTGGGGGAATTCCCGGTGCCCATCCCTCCCCCGCCGCTGTCGATGCCCCCGCGCGGAACGGGCGTGGAAAACGGTTCATTGTCCTGCGGGCAGGTCGCTCCGGGCGGGGGCAGGACACCGTCGATGAAGTAGCGGGTCTCGTGGTCGTCCGCGCAACTGCTGAGGTTGGAGAAGGCCGAGTGTCCGTAGCCGTGGACGGTGAGCAGACGGGCGTCGGCGAGGCGACGCGCCAGGGCCTCAGCCTGCGTGTAGGCGGTGGCAGGGTCGTACGTGGTGTTCACCACGAGGACCGGGTGTGCCGTGGGGCGGTTCCAGGGGCCGGTGTAGGGCTGGGCCGCTGTGGCCGGCCATGTGGCGCACGGCTCGATGCTCCAGGCCAAGAGGCGTCCGAGGTCGCCTGCGCGTTCGTAGCTGAACTGCTCCAGCGAGGGGTAGCGCAGCGGGTCACGGGGATTGGGGCTTTCGGAGCACCGTATCGCCTCGATCTGCTCCAGGGCGGGATACGGTGGCGGATCCTCGGGGACGGAGGGCTCCTGCGGGGCGCGGCCCTGCCACAGGTCCTGCAGGGTGACGGCCAATTCGCTCCACTGCGGGTCGACGACATAAAGGCCCTGAAGGACGGTGGCCACGGTGGCGCCGTAGGTCCAGGCTCCCTGCGGAGCCTGCTGCAGACGCTCCATCAGCCGGGTGAACTTGGTGCGGGTCGCCTCCGGGTCGCCTGCGGAGAAGGGGCAGCGGTCGACGGTGGCCTTCCCGCACAGGGTGAGAAACTGTTCGAGCGTCGCGGCAGCGCCGAGGTCGGTGTCGTCTCGCTGCAACGTCCCCAGGAGAGGTTCGCTCTTCGACCCTCCGTTCAGCCAGGACTCCGGGTCGACGGCCCCGTCCAGGACCATGGCGCGCACCTTGTCGGGGAAGAGGTTGGCATAGGTCGCACCCAGGAGTGAGCCGTAGGAGACGCCGAGATAGTTCAGCTGTTCCTCACCGACCGCCTCGCGCAGGCGGTCCAGGTCGCGGGCGGTGTCGGCGGTCGAGATGTGGCGCAGCAGTTCGGGGTCGTGCTTCTCACAGCGCCTGCCGAGGTCGGCGTAGGCGTCGACAAAGGTCGTTCGCTCCTCCTGACCGACCGGAAAACCGGCAGGAATGGGCTCCGCCCACCGGAAGACCTCCTCCGTCGTGTCGAAGCAGCGCACCGCGGTGCTCGCCCCCACTCCGCGCGGGTCCCAGCCGATGATGTCGAAGCGTTCCCGCAGTTCGACGGGAAACTGCTCGTAGAGCGTGAGGAGGGCTTCCGTTCCGGAGCCGCCGGGGCCGCCCGGGTTGAAGAACAGCGAACCCATCCGCGGTCCGGGACCTGTTGCCTTCTTCCTGACGAGCGCCAGGTCGAGGGAACGCGCCCCGGGATTGCGGTAGTCCAGCGGGACCTTGGTGACGGCGCAGTCGAACGCGTCGAACCCGGAACACGGGCTCCACTCGATCGGCGTCGCGGGAACGGAGGGAGGCGGTCCGTCGGCGGGTGCCCGTCCCGGTCCGGTGGTCAGCGTCGTGCAGAGCACCACAGCGAGAGCGGCCGCGGCATGACCCCCGAGGCCGGCTGTGGATCCGGGTATGTGCATGCTCCCGATACCAAGCGGGCCGCACCGGGCCCGCAACCGGCCACGGCCAAATGGCTGGCACACCGCACGGATCACGGAATTCGCCCGTTCGGACCAGGCCACCGCGGAACTCCGGGGCGTCGGGGTCACCTCCGACCCCGACGGAGTCGCTGTCGCCTCTCAGCGCCGGCGGTCGGCTTGCGAGGCGGGAACGAACTTCACACGGAACATCTTGGGCCACGACTTGCCGGTCACCAGGAACTGATCGGTTCCCGGAATGGCAGCGATCCCGTTCAGGACGTCCTCGTGCCGTCGCTCGGCTGCGCTGATCAGGGGCGAAACCGCAATGTCTCCTGTCACCCGGCCGGAGTCGGCGTCGATACGGACGATGCGGTCGGCAGGCCAGACGTTGGCGTAGACGCTGTCGCCGACGCATTCCAGCTCGTTCAGCCGCCCCACGCGTCGCCCGCGCAGGGTGACGGCGACCTCGCCCTGCTTCCTCAGAGTCCTCGGATCCCGGAACACGAGCAGGGACGAGCCGTCGCTCGTCACCAGTCGGCGGCGGTGCCGCTGGTGGCACACGCCCCAGCCTTCACCGTCGTAGGGAACCCGGCGCAACTCGGCCAGTGTCCTCGCGTCCCATTCGATGGCGATGCCGTTGCGCCAGGTCAGTTGCCAGACGGTCGCGCCCACGACGGTGATGCCCTCGCCGAACAACGGCGCAGGCAGTTCGGAGCGGAGCGTCGCCGGGGCGCCGGGGCGGCCCGACCTGATCGTCGACCGGCCGGCCATCCCCGTGCCCTCGTAGAGCACACCGTGCGCCATCTCCAGGCCCTGCGTGTAGGCCTTCGGATCGTGGGACAGGGTCTCGACGACCTCGACCCGCAACTGCTCGACCTGTGCCGTGGCCTGTCCGGGCCTGCCGTGCCCGCCGTCCTTGGCATCGCCGCCCGCCTCGCACGATTGGACGAGCATCCCACCGACGAGAGCAACGACCGCTGCCGGAACCACGAACGCACCTCGCATGGCGCCACACTTGCACAACGGCCGGGCCGGAAGGGCTGCCCGCCGGACCGGCTCACCGACGGTCGCCCTCGTGGCGCACTCATTTCGCGGTCGTCCTGGCCCACACCCGGGGCAGCACGCACCAGCGCGCTGGTGGAAGGGCCGACCAGCAAGAAGGCAATCTCCCGGACGGCGCTGCGGCGTCCGGGAGATTGCCTGTGCTCTGGCGCTGTCGTCCCTCAGCCGCGGCGGGCTGCAGAACGTCGGCGCTTCACGAGGACGAGTGCTCCGCCGCCGAGCAGCACCAGGCCGCCTGCCGCGGTGAGCAGCACTCCGGGCATCTCCGGCGAACCGGTGTCGGCCAGCGAGGAGCCCGAGGAATCGTCGTCGTCGTCGTCGGAGGATCCGTGATCGTCCCCGTTGTCGTCGCCACCCGAGTGGTCACGGTCGTCATCGTGCCCGGACCGCTCGTGACTGTCGTCGTCACCACTGCCGGGACGCCCGTGGTCATCGTCGTCGCCATCACCGTGCCCCGGACGCCCGTGGTCATCGTCGTCGCCATCACCGTGCCCCGGACGCCCGTGGTCATCGTCGTCGCCGTCACCGTGTCCGGGACGCCCGTGGTCATCGTCGTCGCCGTCACCGTGTCCGGGACGCCCGTGGTCATCGTCCTTGTCGTCGAGCACGGTCACCGGTGCGGTCAGGGTAATCAGCTGGCCGACGAGCTGAAAATCATAGCGACCCGGTGCGGTGCGCTTGGGAATGGTGATCGTTCCCGTCACAATGCCGCTCGTCGCCGCAGTCCACGTTCCGAACTCCACGATCCGCCGCTCATCGCGACCGTCGGAGCTGGAGTCAGGAGCAGTCGTCGGCTTGGACGTTGTTGTGGCCGTGGGTGTGGGGCGGGCTGCCGCGAAGGACTGCGGGAGAACCGCCGACCTTCCGAATGCGGCCGCACCTGCTGCTCCGGCGGCGCCAGCCCCGACCGGGACGAGGCGTGCGAGAACCCCCTCGCCGCCCTGGAAACCGGTCCCCTGGAAGTCGGCTTCGTCACCGGGGGCCAAGGTGTTGTCACCGATAATAGTCGGGTCTTGGCTTGGAGGGTACGGCTGCGCGAACGCCGGCTCGGCGACGACAAGCGGAGCAGCGGCAATGAGGCTTGCGGCGGTGGCAGCCACGGTGGCTCGCCACACGGAGCGTCTGGGCATGGTTTCGGGCTCCTTCGGAAGACGCTTGATGAGTGGTGATCGTTGTTGCTGTCGATGTAGAGGGTCGAACCGCTTTGCAGAACAGGATGTTTGCCGTGCCTGTCGCGTGGTCGGCCACGTGGCGGCACCGAGGGACGGCGGGGCGAGACGATCGGGCTGTACTTGGCGCCCAGTT
Source organism: Streptomyces sp. NPDC001970 (assembly GCF_053594115.1). NCBI lineage: Bacteria > Bacillati > Actinomycetota > Actinomycetes > Kitasatosporales > Streptomycetaceae > Streptomyces > Streptomyces sp. NPDC001970. Next base: position 205,269 of record NZ_JBSFDW010000005.1, read on the forward strand.
CCGAGCGGCATCCGGGCCGAGCTGCTGAGGCAGCCCTACGGGGCTCCGGCGCCTTCTGCACGCCGCCCCTGTTTGTGTACGTATTCAAAGGCAGACATGGGAATCCGCCGTCCGAACCACCTCTACCGACACTCGGGTACGTCACTCCGTTGGACTCGATCGGCACTGCCTCACGACCCCGCCGCCGTCGGAAGTCCCAGCCGGGCGACTTCCGGACTGCGGGCCGTCGGGCCGCAAGGGCGTCAAAAGGACATCAAGCGCTCGGATCCATAGACATGAACAGACCCGCTCAAACAACCACGCCACGGTGCTCGGCAGGACGGTGTACCAGGTGCACTCACGTGGCGGTCTGGAGAGGCGACCGCGTCCCGGATCTGATGCGGTTCCGCATGGCAAACGCCGGCTCCGACACCGCCGCCTGCCGTCTCACCACCGTCGGCTCACCTCGGCCCGGTCGTCCGCGGACGCGCCGGTGGTCTTGCAGCGGCTCGCCCGGCGAGGCGGGCGGTGGACGGCCACGGGCGGGAAGATACTTCCGTCATGTCTCCTTCCCCGGCCCCGACAGCCACGGGACGCAGGAGCTCGCCTTTTCGCGTGCTCTTCGTCTGCACGGGAAATCTGCACCGCTCGCCACTGGCGGAACGCCTGCTGAAGGCCCGGCTCGCCGCATCCCCGGGAAGCATCCTGGTGAGCAGTGCCGGCACCGCAGCCACGGCGGGATCCCGCATGGACCCTGTGGCCGCCTCCCTCCTCATCGGGCTGGGCGGAGATCCCAGCGGCGCGCTCGCCCGTCGGCTGACCGCGGCGCTGGTGGATGACTCCGATCTCGTGCTGGGTGCTGCTGCCGAGCACCGCGAGGCAGCCGTGCGACTGTCACCCCTGTGGGCCTTGCAGCGGGCCTTCACGTTGCGTGAGTTCGCCCGGTTGCTGAGGCCGGAAGACGCCGCAGGCGCGACGGAACCTGCCGAGCGCGCCGCGGCGCTGGTCAAGGGTGCCGCGGCGCGACGGGGAGGCGGCCGATGGGCGGACGACGACGATGTGGCCGATCCCCACGGTGCGGCCATGCCGGTGGCGCAGCAGGTTGCCGTGCGGATCGCCGAGTCGGTGGAGCAGATCGCAGCCGCGGTGCTGGCCCCCGCACCGTCGCACCATTGAGATGTGCACGGTCCGGCGGGAGCTGCGCGCCCGCCGGGCAGGGCTCGAAGAGGACGGTCAGTCACCACACGGTACGTACGGCCGCACGGTGGCCTGCAGGGGCCGCACCAGCGACTGGCGCAGCAGGGACGGGGGACGTTCCGAGTGGGGCTCCAGCAGGTGCAGCACGAAGGTACGGGTGGCACCCGCGGGCAGTTCCAGGTCAACGGTGTAGACCGGGTGGCCGCGCTCGACTGCGCGGTTCAGCAGGGCCGGTCGTCCGTCCAGAGTCGCCTTGTCCAGCTGAGCCCCCTCGGTCGCGTAGTACGAGACCAGCAGACGGTTGTCGCCGGGACGGGTTCGGTAGGGCGGGGCGTCCACCCGCTGTGTGACATACGTGGGGAGCCCGGATCCGGGTGCCGTGTTGGTCAGGCGCACGGTCACGGTGATCTCACGGCCGGCTGCGGTGCACCGGCCGGGTACCCAGTCCAGGCGCCGGTCCAGGTAGTAGTCCAGTTTGGTGCCGGCCGCATTGTTGACGACCAGTCCGGCGAACGGATCAGAGCTGTCGGGCAGGGTGCCACCGAAGGGGCGCGGTCTCAGCTCCCTCTGCTCGGACGGATGGGCACTCCACACCTTGACCCGCCCCTCCTGCAGTTGGCCGCGCAGTGCGGTGAACAACGCGGGCCGTCGGTTCGGATCGTCGGCGGCTCCCAGCAGCACATCCGCGGTGGCGCGGGCCACGTCGAGGAAGAACTCCTTGCGCTCTTCCGTTTTGGGGTAGGCCGCGTAGCTGGTGCGCTCGGTCAGGTCCACCACATTGGCCGCGGTGACGGCGGTGCCGTCGGGCAGACGGGCGGGGCCGGCCGCGGCGAGCAGCGCTGCCAGCGCGCTGGGATCGAGGGCGAAGGCGCCGTCCACCTTCTGTCCCTTGTACTCCCGCCACACAGCGGTCCAGATGCGCGCCGCATACGGGAAGTGCGGACTGAGGTTGGAGTTGACCCAGACGCTGGTGGGGGCGTTACGGCCGTACAACGCCGCATACTCGGTTCCCAGGTCGACTGTCGCTCGGGCCTTGGCCAGCTCGGTGTCGTTGCCGAAGCGCTCGAAACTCAACCGTCCGCGGTCCGCGGTGAGGATCGCGAACGCCCCAGGCAGCCCACCGGTGCCGCGGGCTTCTGCGGTGTTCTCGAACACCACCATGTAGCGCCGTGGGCCCTGTTCTCCCAGCATGGACGGCATCACGCGCGCCGCCGCAGCGGCGTCGACCGTGGCGGGGACGATCCGGTCGAGCTGTGCGACGAGCTGGGTCCTGGCCCGCTCGAGGGAGGGCAGCCAGCTGCTGCGGGGCAACCCGGCGACCTGGGTTCGCACCTCGGAGGCGCTGCGCGAGGCCTGGTCGAGGGCGGGGGCGGCGCGACGCAGCGCGGGGAGGTTCAGGGACCCACCCTCCTGCCCGGTGACAGCGGTGAGTTCGGTGGCCGTGTGCGCCAGGGGGGCGAGCACGTCTCGGGTCAGCCGGTCGGCTGCCTCCGCGGCACCGCGTACGGTGCGCAGGGGGCCGCCGATGACGGGCAGGTGCGCGGCGGGGTACCACGCTGGGCCGGTGGTAAGGCGGTGTGCTCTGTCGGCGTGCCGGGCGGCGATGTCCACAGTGGCCCCGGGGGTTCCCGTCACCGACGCGGCACCCGCAGCGGCCGAGCCCGCGGGCGAGCCTGCGGCGATCTGCTGCCGCACCACTTCCAGGGTCCGCTGGGCGGCCAGCAGTTCGTTGCGGGCGAGCATGCCGGTGACGGCGATCCAGGCGATGCCGGCCAGGAACAGTCCTCCGACGGCCCATGCCAGTCGCCTGGCACGACGGCTGCGGAGCCATCGGACCGGGGTGTCGGCGTTGCGCGGCTCGGAGCGTTTCTCGGGACGCGGCATTGCATCTTCCTTCCTTCGGCGGTGGCTCGGCGCAGGCCGCCTCAGTAGGCGCCGTCCCCGCGCAGTACGACGGGCAGCGTCCGGGCGAGGATGGTCAGGTCCAGCCGGAAGGACCAGGAGTCGACGTACTGCAGGTCCAGACGCAGGGCGTCGTCCCAGGCGAGGTTGGACCGGCCGCTGATCTGCCACAGGCCGGTGAGGCCCGGCCGCACCAGCAGACGGCGGCGGGCCGCGCCGGTGAAGGCGGAGTCCCCGATCGGCAGCGGTCGGGGGCCGACCAGCGACATGTGGCCCATCAGCACATTCACCAGTTGCGGCAGCTCGTCCAGGGAGTAGCGGCGCAGCCGGCGTCCCACGGCAGTGACACGGGGATCCTCGCGAATCTTGAACAGGTGCCCGTCGGCTTCGTTGCGGACGGCCAGTGCCGCTCGCATCCCTTCCGCCCCGACCTGCATGGTGCGCAGCTTCAGGACGTCGAACTCCTTGCCGTGCCGGCCCGTACGCCGCTGACGGAACAGCACGGGCCCCGGTGAGTCGCTCTTGACCGCGATGGCGCACATGAGGAGTACCGGCGCAAGCAGAAGGAGCAGGACGGCAGCCCCCATCACATCCGTGATCCGTTTGACGGCCCGGCCTCCCCGCCGCGACCGGCGCCGCGGAGACGGGCGATGACGGATCGCCAATGGGGCGAGCGTCTGGACGCGGGGCTCACCTTCAACCGAACGAGGGAAACTTGCCCAGCCTGGCGGCATATTCATGCACCTGACGTCTCAAATGCTTCATAACGGATCAATAAATACAAACACGATGTCGATGTAAGTTTCGGCAATGACACTTCAGCTTGCCGCCGTCCGGCTTGCGACGGGGCAGCCGAGAGGACCTTCATGCGTGCCGTAGTGACGGGCGGGACCGGATTCATCGGCTCCCACCTTTGCGAGCGCCTGCTCGCCGCAGACCACGTCGTGTTGTGCGTGGACAATCTCGTGACGTCCAGCGTGGACAACGTCGAGCATCTGTTGGGCAACCCGCGCTTCCAGTTCGAGCACTCGGACATCACCCAGGGCCTCGACGTACCCGGACCGGTGGACGCCGTGCTCCACCTGGCCTCGCCCGCCTCGCCCGTGGACTACCTGAGGCTGCCCCTGGAAACATTGCGCGCGGGATCGACCGGTACCTGGCACGCCCTGGACCTGGCCTCCGCCAAAGGCGCGCGCTTCCTGCTGACCTCCACTTCCGAGTCGTACGGAGACCCCCAGGTCCACCCGCAGCCGGAGAGCTACTGGGGGCACGTCAACCCGGTGGGCCCGCGTTCGGTGTACGACGAGGCGAAACGCTTCGGCGAGGCACTGACGATGGCGTACCGCAGGACCCGCGGCGTCGACGCCAAGATCGTGCGCATCTTCAACACCTTCGGCCCCAGGATGCGACCGGACGACGGACGGGCCATCCCCACCTTCATCCGCCAGGCACTGCGGGGAGAGCCGATCACCGTCACCGGTGACGGCAGCCAGACGCGGTCCCTGTGCTACGTCGACGACATCGTCGACGGTTTGCTGCGGATGCTCGCCGGCAGCCACGGCGGTCCGGTCAATCTGGGCAACCCGCACGAGGTCTCCATGCTCGAGCTGGCCCAGTGGATCAGCAAGCTCACCGAATCCTCCTCCGAGATCATGCTGATCCCCCGGCCGCAGGACGATCCGGGAAAGCGCCGTCCGAGCATCGCCTTGGCCGGCGAACTGCTGGACTGGACACCCACCACTCCGGTCGAACACGGCCTGCGCGAGACCATCAAGGACTTCCGCCGCCGTGTGGCCTTCGGCGACGTCACCGAACCCAGGCAGCCCGTCGCTTCCGCGCTGAATGCCCCTGTCCGTCCATGACCACTCCGGTGAGCCGGCGACGAGTGCGGGAAACTGAGACGGTCCCTGTGGTCGGGTGCGTGGGCGTGCCCATCGCCGCGCACTCCCGCGAGAGCGCAGCCCACGAGGTCGTGCACCTCGCCCAACAGATCCGCGAGGCACGCCGCGCGCCGCGGGTCGGGATGACGGACCGAGCGCGCGGGGGTGATGTGCATCTGTGCAACGCCTACACCCTGGCTCTCGCCGACCGGGACCCCCAGCTGCTCGGCATCCTTCGCTCGGCAGCCCTCAACCTCCCCGATGGACAGCCGGTGGTCTGGGCCAACCAACTCCTGCACCGCGGCACGGTGCTGCCGACCAGGCGCGTGTACGGGCCGGACCTCGTGCTGGACGTCTTCGCCCTGAGCCAGAACACCGGACTGCGGCACTACCTGCTGGGCTCCACACCGGAGGTGCTGGAGTCCCTGCAGGGCGAGTTGCAGCGGCGTTTCCCCCGGACTCCGATCGTCGGCGCCTGCACCCCGCCCTTCCGGCCTCTGACCACCCGGGAGCTGCTGGAGCAGGAGGAGGACATCCGCACCGCCGGCGCGGACATCGTCTGGGTGGGACTCGGTACTCCCAAGCAGGATCGCCGGGCCGCCGAGCTGTGCGCCGCACTCCCCGTGGTCGCCGTGGCGGTGGGTGCGGCCTTCGACTTCATCGCCGGACACAAACGGCAGGCACCCCCCTGGATGCGGCGCAGCGGGCTGGAGTGGCTGTTCCGGCTGGCCTCTGAGCCGCGCAGGCTGTGGCGGCGCTATCTGTTCGGCAACGCACGGTTCATCAAGGGCGTCGTCCGGCAGGCGGCCCTCGGGACCGCACCGCGGAAGGCTGCCCCGTCGGCGCGACCCTCGCTCTTCAGCGCGGCGTTCCTCAGCAGCCGGGAGAGGAACCGATGACCGCTTCGACCGAGGAAGTCCCCCACCTGCGGCACCCAGGCGGGCCGCAGTGCCACTCACCTCCCACGCATCGCCAGGGAGTCCGGCAGCCGACGTCCGCGAGGACGCCGACTCCGATCTCGCTCACTCAACCGTCCGAACCTGCAATGCGAGAGAGGAGGGCTCAATGCACATACAGAGTCAGCATGGTCTTCGCCCACCACGGCCCACGACGCACAGCCCGACTCGCCTTCCGGTGAGCGAAAGACCCCCGATGCCTTCGGAACTGCCGCACGAGACAGCATCCGGCGGCTCCCACCACCGCAAGCGACCTCCAGCCGAGGACCAGACGTGACGCTCAGGGTGAACGAGACAGCCCACCTCCAGGTCGATACCCCACCGAATGATTCACCGTCCTATCGCGTGGCGCTGGTACACAGCTTCTACTCGTCCCGTCAGCCCAGCGGGGAGAACGCCGCCGTGCTGGACCAGGCGGAGGCCCTCCGTGCCGCTGGACATGAAGTCGCCGTGGTTGCCGCGCACACCGACACGTTGCAGGCCGAGCCGGGATACGCCCTGCGCGCGGCAGTCCGGGTAGCCACCGGCTTCGGCCGGTCACCGCTGTACACCCTCAGCCGGTTTGCTCCCGATATCGTGCATGTCCACAATCTCTTCCCCAATTTCGCTACTGACTGGCTGTCCCAGTGGCCTGGTGCTCTCGTCGCCACGCTCCACAACTACCGCCCGGCCTGCGCGGCCGGGACGCTCTTCCGTAACGGGCAGATGTGCACCGCATGCCCCGACGGTGACCGCTGGGCGGGACTGCGGCATGGTTGCTATCGGGGGGCGCGGAGCGCCACGCTCCCGCTCGCCTGGGCCGGCCGCGGCGGTGCAGCTGCCCATCCTCTGCTGCGTCGCGCCGAGCGATTGGTCGTGCTCTCCGATCACAGCAGGAACCTCTGTCTGAGATTCGGCCTGCCTGCGGAAAAGCTCATCGCGGTACCCAACTTCGCCAACGCCCAGGGCCGCGGACAACCAGCGGACCACACGTCGGCCATGTCGGGATCAGACAGCCGCTGGGTCTATGCCGGTCGGCTTAGCGAGGAGAAAGGCATCCTGCCCCTGCTGCGAAGCTGGCCGGAGGGCGAACCCCTCGATGTGATCGGCTCCGGACCGTTGGAGCCGGCTTGCGCGGAAGCCGCGCCCAAGAGCGTGCGGCTCTTCGGCGCTCTCTCACGTCAGCAGCTCCTGGACCGGCTGCCTGGATACACCGGCCTGGTGTTCCCCAGCATTTGTCCTGAGATGGCACCTATCATCTATCCGGAGGCGATGGCCGCCGGGTTGCCTGTACTCGCTCTCACCGGGTCAGCAGCTGCGGACGGTGTGCTCCGTCACGGAACAGGTGCGGTCTACAGCAGCGCCGACGAGCTTCCGCAGGCGCTCTCGGCGGCCCGTGAGCGCTTTCCCGCATTGCGTGAGCACTGCCGGCGCGTACACGCCGAGCACTACACCGCACGATCCTGGACAGCCGCGATGACCGCCGTCTACGCGCACGCCGTGGAGAGTGTGATGGGACCCCGATCCGTCGGCGTCGCGGAGGCAGCATGCTGACCGCAGGCAGAGCTCGGCGACGCATCGTCGTGGTACAGCCGTACTTGCCCGACTACCGGAGAACCTTCTTCAACCACGTGCAGTACCGCCTCGATACCGAGGGTGTCACCCTGGAAGTGCTGCACGGCCCGCCACCCCCTGGTCACGAAGCCCGACGAGACAGGTCACCCTCCGTATTCACCACACGGGTGCCCACCCGAAGGCTCGCCTTGCCGGGAGGGCGCATCCTGCTCTGGCATGAAGTGCAGCACCGGGCGGCTTCCGCCGACGTGCTCGTGCTGGAGCAGGCGTTGCACAACTTGGAGGTCTATCCCCTTCTGCTGAGGCAGCTCATCGGACGGAGGGTCGGGTGCGGTCCCCAGGTCGCCTTCTGGGGCCATGGCCGGACCTATACCAAACCCTTCAGCCGCCTCGAGACTTCCGCCAAGGACACACTGACACGGCTCGGCGCTTGGTTCTTCGCCTACACCGAAGGCGGAGCCACGTACGTCGCCTCGCGCGGCTTCCCCCGTGACCGGATCACCGTGCTGCACAACTCCGTCGACACTGCGGCTTTGGTCGCCGCCCGCGAGCGTGCCGAGAAGCCCGGGACATCGGAATACGCCGAGAGTGCGCGGCTACGGGACCGGCACAGCCTGGTTGCCGGGCGCACCGCGCTGTTCCTCGGCGGGCTGGACGAGCCGAAGCGGATTCCCTTCCTACTGGAATCCGCCGAGCGGATCGCCGGTGAACTGCCCGAGTTTCGCCTACTGGTGGCCGGAGACGGCGCCTCCCGGAGCCTGGTGGACGAGGCCGCCTCCCGGCCCGGCAGCCCAGTAGTCGCAGTAGGCCGCGCGACCGGGCGAAACGCCGCGCTGCTCGGCGCGGTCAGCGACGTCATGCTGATGCCGGGCCGCGTCGGACTGTGCGCGGTCGACTCTTTCGCCCTGCGCACTCCTGTCATCACGACCGACTGGCCCTGGCATGCACCCGAGTTCGAGTACCTGGTCCACGGCCGCAACGCAGTGGTCACCCGGGACGATCCGGAGACCTACGCGATGGCGGTGCTGCAAGTACTCAACGATCGCACCCGTCTGGCATCCCTTCGTGAGGCATGCCGCAGGGATGCCGCCGCCTATACGACCGACGGCATGGCGGAGCGTTTCTGTGACGGATTGCTGCATATGCTCGGGAGAAGTGAGTAAGCCGACCCGAGAAATCTGTCAGATGGAAGAGTAGATCTCATGAAGGGTGTCAGTGTAATGACTGCCGAAGTCCTCGCACTTCCCAATCGGGGGTGAGGCGTGGACGCGAACAGAGAACCACGTGGTCACCGATGACACCGATGACGCGGGTGGTCGTGTTGATCGCCAGCCACAACCGTTGCGAGACCACGGTCCGGTGCCTGCGGTCGCTGATCGGGCAGGGCGGACCCGAGGTGTCCGTGCGCGTCGTGCTCACCGACGACGGCTGCACGGACGGCACCGCACACGCTGCCCGCGAGGTATGGCCCCGCATCCACGTGCTCCAGGGCAACGGCACACTTTTCTGGGCGAAGGCGATGGCGCTCGCTGCGTCGGCCGCAGGCGACTACGACTTCCTTCTCTGGCTCAACGACGACGTGATCCTGGACCCCGGAGCGCTGTCACGGTTGCTCGGGACCTACCGATCGCTTGCCGCTACGGCGGAGGGCGACAGGATTGTCGTGGGCGGCCTGCGCGATCCGCACTCCGGCACAGTGACGTATTCCGGTGTTCACCGCCTCAGCCGTCTGCGCCCGGTACACTTCGCCACCCTCGCTCCGACCGACAGGCCGGTTCGGGCCGAGACGATGAACGGGAACCTCGTACTGATTCCCCGCCCTGTGGTCCAGCGCGTCGGGCAGATCGACCCGGGCTTCAGCCATGGGTTGGCCGACTTCGACTACGGCCTGCGCGCCAGGCGCCTTGGATGTGCCATCTGGGTCGCCGCTGGAACGCTGGGCACATGTGCCCGCAACTCCGCGGCGGGAACCTGGACCGACCCCGCACTACCCTTCCTGAAGCGGATGCATACGATGTGCTCCCCCAAAGGCCTTCCGCCGGGAAGTTGGTTGCGGTTCACACGGCGGCACGCGGGTTCGATGTGGCCGGTGTACTGGCTGTCGCCCTACGCACGGCTCCTCGGCGGTGTGACTCTCGTCCGAATTCGCAGTGCAGTACGGTTCCTTGTCCGACAGCACCGAAGCCTTCCGGAGAATTCCGACTGCCCAACAGCGCGGCAATTCTGACTTCACGCTCGTGCGGCGCGCGCGAAAGGCTAATGACATACATCCATGACAGGCTGACCGAACGTCAATTCTACGCGCGCTGAGGAGTCGTGACGAGGGAAATTGATGTGCAGCGTGCCGCGCCCGCGGAAATGTTCGGAATTGGAAGATGACTGGTCTTCCACGTCACCAGCGCTCCGCTGACCCGTTTTCTGCGCGAGCGGCGCATGCTGATCGCACCACACGCTGCGCGTTCGAGGACCGCTTGACCCAGCAAGACAGAGCGTGCGCTCCGAGCAATGAACCGGCTCGGAACATGATGGTCGCGGTCGTGGTGAAGTTCGACGGCGACACAACACGACGGAGTGGACAGTGAACCTTTCACAGCGGGCCTACTTCAGGATCAGCGCCGCCCTGCCTGCCTCGATCTCCTTCCGGATGGATGTCTTGTTCCCTCACCTGACGATGCCTGAACTAGGTGCGTTCAACGGGCAGCTCGAGCGCCAGGGGATCATCCGTGAGCTCCTGAGTGCAATCAGCTTCGACGAGATCGTCGAAACCGGGTCTTTCCGTGGTACGACGACGAGTTTCCTGAGCACGATGTCCGGCCTGCCCGTCCACTCCGCCGAGATCGAAGCGAGGTTCTACAGGTATGCTGCGGTGAAATGCCGCAGCATTCCGGGATCCACCTGTACCACGGAGACTCGCGGAAGATGCTGCATGTCCTCTCCCCGCGGCGCGGATACCCTACGCTGCTCTTCTACCTCGATGCTCACTGGCAGGAGGACGTGCCTCGTTACCAGGAACTGGAGATCATCAAGGACCGCTGGAGCAGATCATTGGTGATGATCGACGACTTCCGCGTTCCGGATGACCCCGGCTATCAGTTCACGTCCTACCACGGGGTTCCGTCGGACACGAACTACCTTCCCGTACTCCCCGGGTGGAAGGCCTTCTACCCGAAAAGCGGCTCGCCCCAGGATACCGGCGCCAAGCGGGGATGCATCGTGCTGGCGAGTCCTGAGATGACGTCAGCCGTGGGCGCGCTCTCCAGCCTTCGTGCGGGCGAACTCACTCGGCAATAACTCCTGAACGGCTGAATTTTCGGACATGCAAGCGGCTCACCGCGCGACCGTCTCCTTCCCGCATCGATCCTCGGATACCGCATCCCGCTCAGCTCTGGTCAGTCTGCAGTGGAACATGGCCGGATCCGTCGTGGTCGTGCTGCTGCAGCTCGGCTATACGGCCTACACCGCCCGCACTGTCGATGCCCGTTCCTATGGCGCTTACGCCGTCGCGCTGAGCGTGGTGCCGTTCTTCGGCTACTTCGCCAATGCTGGATTGTCCGCCTGCGTGCTCCGGTCAGAGCGCCTGACGCTGCCCTTCGTGCGTGCTGTCCGGCGTCTTGGAATGATTTCCGGCCCACTGTGCTTTCTCCTGGTGGAGACGGTGGCACCGGTCTTCGGCACCCTCTTCCACATGCCGGACCTCACCGCCATGGTGCGCCTTCTGGGGTGTGCGTTCCTCATGCAACCGAGCGCTGTCGTGACCGTCGCGGCCATGCGACGCGTGGGAGCGGCCAAGGTTGCGGTGATGGCTGAGTCGCTGGGCCAGGCGGTGGGGGTGGCAACAGCCGCGAGTCTCCTGGCATGGGGATGGAGCCCTTTCGGACTGGCCCTGGCACAGCCGATCGCGGCAGCCGTGTCCCTGTCCGTGGGTACGGCCTGGGTTGCTCGTAGGCCTCTGCCTCTCGGGCCGGCGGTCAGAGCTCGCGACCTCCTTGCTCCTTCGGGATTCATGACGAGTCACAGCTTGGGGCAGTTCATCACCAACAGCATTCCGTTGTGGGCTGCGGGCCAGCTGCTCGCTGCGGGCGCCGTGGGATCGTACTTTCGAGCATCCCTGTTCACAGGACTGCTTCTGACGTTCCTGTATCAAGGGCTCAACTGGGCCGTGACTCCGCTGCTCGCCGAGCGGCGCGCCGAGGGCCACCGTTTCGTCCATGCCGTGGAGCGAACGCTGTGCGCCGCATCGGCCGTCGCGTTCATCGGCTTCGGTATCGCGGCGGGGATCGGACCGGCTGTCCTCCGCCTGCTACTGGGTCCGGGCTGGGAGTTGGCCGTGGCCCTGGTTCCCGTACTGTCCGCAGGCGCGGCCATGACCCTGCTTTGCTATTGCGGAGGGTCGATCGACCAGGTACGGGATGCTCCACGTGCCCTCGTCGGTACCCTGATGGCCACGGTCTTCGCGACGGCCGTGGGGGTTGGGGTGGCCGTGTTCGCGCGGAGCCTTGTGCTGATGGCGGGCGGGGCTGCCGCGGGACAAGTGGTGGGCCACCTCGTGCAGCTGGTGGCCTGGCATCGGGCCGGCCTGATGCGTGCGGGCGCTGCCCTGCGCATCCACGGAGTACACGCAGCCGTCGGTGCGGCACTCGGCGGAGCGGCCGCGCTGGGCGCCTCGGGGCGTTCCGCGGCGACTGCCCTGGCGTACGGCCTGGCGTCCATGCTGCCGGTCGTCTTCGTATGCGTACTCCTGCGCAACCGGATCCCTGTGTATGCGGCCGCTGTTGCCACGGGACTGCTGCTGCACCGCAAACCGCTGGCTTCCATGAGCCGGCCAGGCGACCAGTCCGGCTGACCGATCCTCTTGATGAGCGGCGCCCGAGTTCTGCGCCGCCCCCGATTCCGGGGGTTACGTCTGCACAACATCGCCGAGAAAGACCGCGTCGCACTGCAGCAGTTGCCCGGTCCGGCTGTCGGTGAACCCGGGCACCAGCGCCACCAGAGTCATCCCGTACTGCTGCTGGGCGATCCTCAATGCCTGGTCCAGGAGCAGGCCTCCCTCGTACAGCGGGACGCATGAGACTTCCATCTGCAGTCCCGAGCACTGTCCGACAAGGTCTCCAGCTCCGTCCAGAACCGCTCCCTCATATCCCTGGACGTCGAGTTTGAGGAACACCCGCTGCCCCGGCCTGGTGACTTGCGGCCAGACAGAGTCAAGGCGACGCTGTTCGGTTTCCTGAACGTCCACGTAGCGGGATTCCGGACAGGCTTCGGCGTGCCTGGGCAACATGGGCAGTACGGAACTGCTGGCACCTCCGTTGCCGGCGATATTCACAGTGACGGAATGATTCTTGTCACCGAGCGCATAGGGAAACACGTCCCACCGCCGGTCCGCCGCAGCACGCCGGCGCAGTATCTGCAGATGTTCGTGCAGCGGCTCGAAGGACACGATCCTTCCGCGGTATCCGAACCGTCTCAGCATCGTTCCGTATTGACCACGATTCGCTCCCACGTCGAGAACGACATCGACGCGACTGCGCAGCATCAACTGCACGACACGATATTCGAATGAGCACTGCGGGAAACGATTTACATCGACGCCAAGGCGCTGAGCGACCGTGCGTGCCCGATGAAGAAGGGTCATGCCTCCATTGTGGATGCTGCTCTCACCCTTTCACGGTATTTACTGGATTCATCTGCTGTCCCTGTCGTGTCATCGCCCTGCTTGGCAACGAACGCCTTCATCCGCACATCGGCGAACCGGGCTGTCGCGCCTGGTTCTACGTCTCCTACCGCAAGCAGGGAAGTATCCTGCCTGCCGTTCGCGTTCGCGCGCCCGAGGCTGGTTCCGATGATCACCGCGATGGGCACCATCACGAAGATGTAGGTGAGCAGGTTGGAAGTGACCGCATTCAGGCTCAACCCGATCACGGCGAGCAGTGCCGCCTGGTGGATTGCCCGGTCAGCGTCGTTCGGAGCGGCCCTCCAACGACGGTAAGCGCCGTGACCGATGATGAGCATTGTCGACAGCCACAGACCGAGGCCGATGAGCCCGAGGTCGTGCCAAAGTCGCAGGTAGTCGTTATGTGGGTGAGAGAGGTAGTCAGCCCCGAAGACGTCCGAGATGAGCCGCATCGCGCTGCCGACGCCGTGCCCCGACCAAGGAGACTCTTGGATCGAATCCCATGTGATCGACCAGAGTCGTGCCCGACCCGAGGTGCCCACCTCCCACCCCGCGATCATCTGGTTGTCGTTCTCGGTGAACCGGCCCCGTAGGGGCTGGTACCGATTGATCAGCCAGTAGGCGCTGCAAATCATCGCCGTGGTGAACAAGAAGAATCTGCGCAGTTTGCCACGGTCACGACCTGTTAGGGCGAGGGCCAGAAACAGTAGAGCAGACACCGCTGTAGCGGTGCGGGACAGACTGAGCACGGTAGCGGCGAGCAGGAGCAGGGGGACGGCATAGCCCAGGCGTGACCGGCGGCCAAGGGGCACTGCGGCGACCATGCCGATCCACGCGACCTCGCCGTAGACGCGGGCGTTGTAGAGGCCACTGCTTCCCGGTCCGCTCAAGCCCACCGCCACCACGTAGACCACAGCACCCATCACAGCCGTCGCGCGAACCCACTGCAGGAGCATCATCGGCGACCCGGCCGAAGTCCATGCGGCGGCGAGCGCCGTCAAGGCGACGAAGGACACGTAGACCATGGCATTCTGAGCGGCGACTTCGGTCCACTGCTGGATCGCAGAAACGGATGCACAGGCAGCGAAGCCCCACAAAGGCAGTGGAATCCGTGCCCGCACCGGGTTGAGAGGTTCGAGTTTCCAGACCCTGTCGCCGGTCCCATCGAGTACTGCGCACGGGAGGGCGAAAACGCCGAGGAGGAAGATCAGAACCGTGATCGGGGCGTTCACACCGAGACGGGGAAGAGTTCCCCCCAAGAGGATGAAGAAGGCCGTCGTAGCAATCAGCAACCAGCGTGGCCGTTGACGCTGCACAGGCGGTGATACAGCCGCATGCGACATGATGCATACGGTACAGGTCAAGAGGCGCAGATCGAGTCGGATTCCCATTCCCGGCGATTCGACACAGACCGATCCCCATGACAGGGCGGCCGGCACAGGAGCCGACCACGTGCCAAGGTGCCTGGATCGCGTCCTATGTGGTGACGCGGACGACGCGCCTGTCGCGGCACGGCGAGGCCGGGGGCACGCCAGACAGCTGTGTGGTCGCCGCGTCGGCCGCGCGTTCAGGTCACCGCGCGGTCGGCGCGGGAACCGTGAACGGCACGGCTGTGGCGCCCCCAGGGCCACTAGCCTGCAGGAGAGCGCTGAGCTCCGCGTCGACCATCAGCCTGGCCAGTTCCGGGGCGCGCACCGTCGCACGCCACCCGAGATCTCGCTCGGCCTTGGAGGCATCACCGACCAGGTGATCGACCTCGGTCGGGCGCAGGTACCGCTCGTCGAAGCGCACGTGGTCACGCCAGTCCAGGCCGACGTGAGCGAAGCACTGCTCGACGAAGTCACGCACGCTGTAGCTCGTGCCTGTGGCAACAACGTAGTCGTCCGGACCGTCCTGTTGCAGCATCAGCCACATCGCCTCGACGTACTCGGCGGCGTATCCCCAGTCCCGGCGGGCATCGAGGTTGCCGAGGTGGAGCACATCCTCCAGGCCGGCCTTGATCCGCGCGGCGGCCACGGCCGCCTTGCGGGTCACGAACGTCGGACCGCGACGCGGAGACTCGTGGTTGAAGAGGATGCCGTTGACGGCGTAAAGGCCGTACGCCTCCCGGTAGTTACGGGTGACCCAGTACGCGTACACCTTGGCCGCCCCGTAGGGCGACCGAGGATGGAAAGCGGTGTGCTCGTGCTGGGGCGGCGCTGCCGCCCCGAACATCTCCGAGCTGGATGCCTGGTAGAAGCGGCAGGGAAGACCCGTCCTCCTGATCGCCTCCAGCAGCCGCGTGGTGCCCAGCCCCGTGGTGTCCCCGGTGAATTCGGGCTCGTCGAACGACACGCGCACATGCGACTGGGCGGCAAGGTGGTACACCTCGTCCGGCTGCACCTGGTCCAGCAGCCCCGCGATGCGGGTCCCGTCGGTGAGATCGCCGTAGTGCAGGAAGAGGCGGGCCTCGGGGTCGTGCGGATCACGGTAGAGGTGGTCGATGCGCTGCGTGTTGAACGTGGAGGCGCGGCGGACGATTCCGTGGACCCGGTAGCCCTTGTCCAGCAGCAGCTCTGCGAGGTAGGAACCGTCCTGGCCCGTGATGCCGGTGATGAGCGCCGTCTTGACAGTCACACGCACTCCTTAGCTGGGGGTTGGGTGTCGAAAGTGGACGGAATGCTCCTGTGCAGGTGGGCGCCCCGACACCTGGATCAGTGTAGGGACAACTCATGCCTTTTTGGCGGATTGTGGCGTTCTGCAACTTTTGCCCCTTTGCTCCGTAAGGTGAGGGCTGCCCTCACTGGATCCGACCGGGGACGGACACCTTGGACCTACGCGACTACCTACGAGTCCTCTCTCGCCGCTGGTGCGCCATCACCGTGCTGACCGTGCTCGGTACGGCCGTCGGCGCGCTCGTCACCTACACCGCGGTCCCCGAATACCGGGCCGGCGCGAAGCTCTTCGTCTCCCTGCAGGGCGGAACCGACGCCGACACGGCTCAGCTCGCACAGGGGAACCTCTTCACGCAGGCTCGCGTGCAGTCGTACGCAGAGGTGGCGGCGAGCCCTCTGGTGACCCGGCATGTCGTGAAGAAACTGAAGCTCGACATGTCGCCGACTCAGCTGAGCGGCAAAATCAGCGCGACGGTCCAGCCCGACACCGTGCTGCTCCGACTCACCGTCACCGACACCCGGCCGGAGCGGGCCGCGCGGATCAGCAATGCCGTGGCCGACCGCTTCGCCAACGTGATCCGCAGTCTCGAACGTCCTGCGGGCGCCGAGACGTCCCCCGTGCGCCTGAGCGTCACCGAGCCGGCCTCCGTGCCGTCCGCGCCCTTCTCCCCACGTCCCGCCATGAACCTCGCCCTCGGGCTGCTGGCCGGCCTGGCCCTCGGAGCCGTCTTCGCCCTGGCAAGGGAAACCCTGGACACCTCGGTACGCAGCACCCAGGCTCTGACCGGGTTCGTGGCCGGTTTCGGCGGGCCGCCCGTACTCGGCAGCATCGCGCGTGACCCACAGACCACCAGCCACTTGGTGGCGGTGCGCGACGACGTGCACGGACTGCGCGCCGAGGGTTTCCGGCGGCTGCGCACCAACCTGCAGTTCGTGGACGTGGACCGGCCGCCGAAAGTGATCGCGGTGACCAGCCCGCTGTCCGGTGAGGGCAAGACCACTGTCGCGGTCAACCTGGCAGCGGCACTGGCCGAGACCGGCGCCTCGGTGTGCCTGGTCGACACCGATCTGCGCCGCCCTTCCACCGCCCGCATCCTGGGGCTGGTCCGGGACGCCGGGCTCACCACCGCGTTGATCGGCCAGGCCGAGGTGGAGCAAGTGCTGCAGTCGACGGACACCTTCTCCGTGCTGACCAGCGGCTCGGTTCCGCCCAACCCCACCGAGCTGCTGGGCAGCGAACAGCTGAAGGCCGCGCTGCTCGCCCTCGCCGAGAAGTTCGACCATGTCGTGCTGGACACCGCTCCGGTTCTCCCGGTCGCGGACGCATCCGTGATCGCCTCCGCCGTCGACGGTTATCTGCTCGTGGTGCGTGCTTCACGCACCAGCCGCGATCAGGTCGGCGAGGCCCTCCGCGCACTGCAGCACGTCGGTGCCTCCGTGCTCGGCACGGTCCTGAACATGGCGTCCGCGAAGGAGGAGCGAGGCGCCCATGGCTACGCCTACGAATACCGTCCGCAGAGCCACACGACCGGCCGCCTCTCCAAGCTGGGCGGGCTGGTGCGCGTCGGCCACTTGACCGGCGGCCTCTCCAAACTGGGCGGACTGGTGCGCGTCGGCAGACCCGCACCGTCCCTCGACACCGCTCCTGCTCTGCCGACTCCCGGCGGAAAACGGGACGTCCAGGTCACGGGTGCAGAGGAAGTACTCCAGAACGGGCCGCGCCCTGTGACCGCCGAACCGAGCGTTCAGCGGTGACCGCCATGACCTCGGCAGGCCACGGGCAGATTCACCGCCCCCTCGACCGCTCGGCGCGCGTGTTCGTGGCCGGAAGCCGTGGGCTCGTCGGGTCGGCCGTGCGGCGGCACCTGGTCCGGGAGGGCTTCACCGACGTGGTCGGCCCCCGCTCCGCGGAACTGGACCTGCGCGAGCGCCGTGCCGTCCTCGACTGGTTCGCGGCCACGCGGCCGGACGTGGTGGTGCTGGCCGCGGCGCGCGTGGGCGGGATCAAGGCCAATGCCACCCAGCCCGCCACATTCATCTCCGACAACCTGCGGATCCAGGTCAATGTGCTGGACGCGGCCCTGGAGCAGGGAGTGCAGCGGCTGCTGTTCCTGGGGTCCAGTTGCATCTACCCGAAATTCGCCGACCAGCCCATCCGCGAGGAGGCACTGCTGACGGGCGCGCTGGAGCCGACCAACGACGCCTACGCCATCGCCAAGATTGCCGGGATCCAGCAGGTGCAGGCGGTACGACGGCAGTACGGCCTGCCGTGGATCTGTGCCATGCCGACCAACCTGTACGGCCCCGGGGACAACTTCCATCCACTCCACTCCCACGTACTGCCGTCGCTGATCCGGCGCTTCCACGAGGCCCACGAGGCAGGAGCTCGGCGGGTGGTGAACTGGGGTAGCGGGATGCCCCGCCGGGAATTCCTGCACGTGGACGACCTCGCCCGGGCATGCCTGCACCTGCTGGAACGCTACGACGCGAGCGGCCCGGTCAACGTCGGAACCGGCATGGACCTGACAATCCGCGAGACCGCACAGCTGGTGGCAGAGGTCGTCGGCTACCAGGGGTCCATCGAGTGGGATGCGGATCAGCCGGACGGCACCCCGCGCAAGCTCCTCGACGTCTCCCGTCTCACTGCTCTGGGCTGGTCACCGCGCATCGGCCTGCCGGAGGGCCTCGCCGAGACCTACGCCTGGTACAGGAAACACCTCGGGTCGGATGCCCTGCGGCAGTGACCAGATGACTCCGGTCGGTCACGATCGCCGATCGTGCCGGCCCCGGAGGCCGGGGTCGATGAAGGCGCCTGACCAGGGCTTACGCCCGTCAGGCGCCTTTTCGTGATGATCCCCGCCCGAACGCCCGTACTCACCTGCGCGGGGACGCCGACGTCGCGCCTCCGCAGCAGGCACCGTCGCAGGAAACCCGCCGCAAGCACCGCAGGGAATGCACTCCAATCATTTAGCATTCAACGAAGAGTATCTGTCACACCACCGCGTGGGAGGCTCGCATGGACACCGCTACCGGGTTCGGAGGTCTCAAGCATGTCTGAGCTGGGACTCCTCGACACCAGTGGCATCCTGCGGCAGTCCTGGGTGAACCCGGACCGGACCAGCTCGGGTCTCGGCTGGGAGCACGCGTACGTGTCCGCCCAGCGGGAAAGGCCGTACCACGCGTCCTTCGATGCTGCCCCCACACACCTGCTGATCCTTCACCTGGGCGGCCCGGTGACCGTCCGGCGCCGGTCCGGCCGGTCGGTGCGGACCCGGCGGGTTCCGGCCGGGGGGATGTTCCTGCACCCGGCGGGTCGCGGGCTGGACGTCGAGCTCGAGGGGGGACTCGACACCGTCCATCTGTACCTCAGCGACCCGGCCCTGCAGGAAGCGCACGGCGGGCACGAGCCGGTGGAGCTCGCCGAGGAGCTGGGCAGCTCGGATCCGCTGGTCGAGCAGCTCGTGCTGGCCCTGGACGGTGCGCTGCGGCACTGGGAGCCCTCCGCCCGCACCTACGTCGATCATCTGGTCGGCACGCTCTCCGCGCAGCTCGCCCGCGCGCACGCGGTCGGCCGCCCCGCGGACCGCGACGGCGCGTTGTCGGGGCTGACCGTTCAACAGCTCATGTCCGCACGGGAACTGATGGAGGAGCGGATCTCCGAGCCGCTGCCCGTCTCCGACCTGGCCGCGGCCACCGGCCTGAGCGCAAGCCAGTTCAGCCGGCAGTTCCGGACCAGCACCGGGAAGTCTCCCCACCAGTTCCTGCTGCAGCTGCGGCTGGACCATGCGCGGCGGCTGCTGCGCGCCACGGTCATGCCCATCCCCGACGTCGCCGTCCGCTGCGGTTTCTCCCACCAGGAACACCTGACGCGCGTGATGCGCGCCAAGCTGGACACGACGCCCGCCGCCGTCCGGCGCGCAGGCTGAGACCCGGGTCCGGGGCCGCCAGGAAGCGGTCCGCCGCGCCAATCCTGCAGAAACACGCGTGAAACGTGCAGGAAACGGAAGGCCCGCCGACGCCACACTCGAGGTCAGAAATTCAGGGACCCACGGCACACGCGAAGGCGGACCCCATGAGGAATTTCGTCCACACCTCCCACCCCTCGCGGGTCATCTTCGGCACCGGTACGGTCAGCCGGGTCCGCGACGAAGTCGAGCGGCTCGGCTGTTCCCGTGTCCTGCTCCTGTCCAGCCCACCGGTGGCCGAGGCCGCCGCACGGGTGCGTGACGTCCTCGGTGACGTCACCGTGGCGGAGTTCGACGGTGCCGCCATGCACACTCCGGTGGACGTGACCGAAAGGGCCCTCGGGATCCTTCGGGAGCACTCCGCCGACTGCCTGGTGGCCGTCGGCGGCGGTTCCACGACGGGGCTGGCCAAGGCCCTGGCGCTGCGCACCGATCTGCCGCAGCTCATTCTTCCGACCACGTACGCCGGTTCCGAGGTCACCCCCGTCCTGGGCGAGACACGGGACGGACGCAAGACCACACGGTCCTCGCCGGCGATCCTGCCCGAAACCGTCGTCTACGACGTCGAGTTCACCCTCGGCCTACCGGTGGGCATGTCGCTCACGAGCGCGATCAACGCGATGGCCCATGCCGTCGAGGCCCTCTACTCGCCGCAGGCGAACCCGGTCGTCGACGGCATGGCGCTCGACGCGATCGCCAGGATCGCCCGCGCCCTGCCGGCCCTCGTCGCCGAACCGTCCGACACCGAGGCACGCGCCGACCTCCTGCATGCCGCATGGCTCGCCGGTACCTGCCTCGCCTCCGTCGGCATGGGGCTGCACCACAAGCTCTGCCACACGCTGGGCGGTGCTTTCGAGCTGCCGCACGCCGAGACGCACACCGTGGTCCTGCCGCACGCGATGGCCTACAACGCCCCGGCAGCCCCGGACGTCATGAGCCGCATCGCCGACGCGCTGGGCGTGGCGGACGCCCCGAGCGGGGTGTTCGACCTGATCGCCTCCGTGGGAGGCCCCACGTCGCTGCGCGAGCTGGGCCTGGCGGAAGCGGATCTGCCGCAGGCCGCGCGGCTGGCCACCTCGACGCCGTACCCCAACCCGCGGGAGCTGACGCCCCAGGGAATCGAGAGCCTGCTGCGTGATGCCTGGCACGGCCGCCGTCCGGTTCCGCCGGACCGGGCACCTGGGGCAACGGTCTCCCCGGCACGCGGAGCGGCCTCGGACACGGAACGCCTGACCGATCAGGTGGTGGCGAGCTTCGCCGACGCACCCGATCCGCGGGTCGGGCAGCTGCTCGGCGACCTCGTACGGCACCTGCACCATTTCGTGACGAGCAATGACGTCACCGAGTCCGAGTGGCAGCACGCGATCGACTTCCTGACCCGTACCGGGCAGATCTGCACCAGCACCCGTCAGGAGTTCGTGCTGCTGTCCGACACGCTCGGTGTCTCCAGCGTCGTCGACCTGCTCACGAACTCCCGTACCCCGCAGACCACTCCGTCGGCGGTTCTCGGGCCGTTCTACACGGACGGTCCACCGGAGACCGCGCAGGGCGGGGACATCTCGCAGGGCGTGGCCGGCACTCCGCTGTGGGCCGACATCGGCATCACCGACACGGACGGACGGCCCCTGGCGGATGCCGTCGTGGACGTCTGGCAGGCCGACAAGGACGGGTTCTACGACGTCCAACTGGCCGAATTCGACGGACCGGTGCTCCGGGGCCGACTGCGCACCGATGCGGAGGGCCGCCTGCGCTTCTGGACGACCCTGCCGGCCGAGTACCCCATCCCGGACGACGGACCGGTGGGACAGATGCTCCAGGCCGTGGGCCGCCATCCCTATCGTGCCCCCCATCTGCACTTCATGATCTCCGCACCCGGCCACCAGCGCCTGGTCACCCAGCTGTTCGTGAAGGGCGGCCACTACATCGACTCCGACACCGTGTTCGGCGTCAAGGAGGGCCTCGTCGTCGACTTCACGCCCGGTGCCGGTGCGCCCCCGGACGGCCGTGAGGTCGACGGGGAGTGGCGCAGCCTGCAGTTCACCTTCCGCATCGCCCGCCTGGCCGACGGCCCTGCACACTGACCTGGAGCAGTCCCCATGGAATCGACCCACGCCTACGACACCGACGTCCTCGTGGTCGGCAGTGGCCCCGCCGGTGGATCCGCGGCCCTGCTTCTCGCCACCTACGGCATACGCACCCTGCTCGTCACCAAGTACGGCTGGCTGGCCAACACCCCTCGTGCGCACATCACCAACCAGCGCACCATGGAGGTGCTGCGCGACCTCGGCGTGGACGGCGAAGCCGTCGCGGCCGGAAGCCCCGCCGAACTCATGGGCGACACGGTCCTGTGCACCGCCCTGGCCGGCGAGGAGATCGGCCGGATCCGCAGCTGGGGCACCGGCCCCCACGCGGCGACCGAGTACGGGGTCGCCAGCCCCGCGCAGATGGTCGACCTTCCGCAGACCTACCTGGAACCGATCCTGGTGAACAACGCGGCGGCGCGGGGCGCCAAGATCCGCTTCGACACCGAGTTCCTCAGCCTGGAACAGGACGCCGACGGCGTCACCGCCCGGCTCCGGGACCGGCTGCGCGGGGACGAGTTCACCGTGCGGGCCCGCTATCTGATCGGAGCGGACGGCGGCCGCAGCAGTGTGGCGGAGCAGATCGGGCTGCCGATCGCCGGCGAGAGCGGCAAGGCCGGCAGCATGAACATCGTCTTCAAGGCGGACCTGTCACGGCACGTGGCCCACCGCCCGAGTGTTCTGTACTGGGTGATGCGTCCCGGCGCCCACATGGGCGGCATCGGCATGGGTCTGGTGCGGATGGTCCGGCCCTGGGACGAATGGCTGCTGGTGTGGGGATACGACATCGACCAGCCCCCGCCGCAGATGGACGAGGCCACCGCCCGGGACATCGTCCACGACCTCATCGGCGACCGGGACATCCCCGTCGAGATCACCTCGAGCTCGTTGTGGACGGTCAACCACAGCTACGCCACCACGTATTCGGCCGGGCGGGTCTTCTGTGCCGGGGACGCGGTACACCGGCACCCGCCGTCCAACGGACTCGGTTCCAACACCTCGATCCAGGACTCGTACAACCTGGCCTGGAAGCTCGCCATGGTCATCCGCGGTCAGGCCGGACCCGGGCTGCTCGACACCTACTCGGCGGAGCGGGCACCGGTGGGCAAGCAGATCGTCGATCGCGCGAACCTCAGCCGCGATCAGTTCGGCCCGATCTTCCAGGCGCTCGGCCTCGACGAGTACAGCGAGGAGGAGCACATCGCCGACGGTCTCGCCGCGTGCCGCAGCGAGACGGCCGACGGCACCAAACGGCGGCAGGCGCTGGAGGAGGCCATCCAGCTGAAGAACTACGAGTTCAACGCCCACGGTGTCGAGATGAACCAGCGCTACGTGTCCGCGGCGGTCGTCCAGGACGACGACACCGCCGAGGCCTGGCCACGGGATCCGGAACTGTTCCACCAGGCGACGACCCGCCCCGGTGCCAAACTGCCGCACGCCTGGCTCGTCGACGGCGACGGTCACCGCGTGTCCACGCTGGACGTCGTCGGCAAGGGAGTCTTCACACTGGTCACCGGGCTCTCCGGTGGAGTGTGGGAGGCCGCGGCGGCCGCCTGCGAGGAGGCTCTGGGGCTTCCGCTGACGTGCGTCCGCATCGGCGACCGGAACAGCCGCGACGCCTACGGCGAGTGGCGCCGGACATCGGAACTGGCCGAGGACGGGTGTCTGCTCGTCCGCCCGGACGGACACATCGCCTGGCGGGCCGCTTCGGCACCGGATGCCGACTCGACGGCGTACGAGGAACTGCTCGACGCACTGAGGACCGTGCTGCAGCGCTGAGGCGCGCACGACGCGCAGAGGACCACACGAACAAGGGCGAACGCCACGTGCGCTGTTCGCCGGACCGGAACGGAGTGCAGTGCATATGGACAAGGTGGTTGCCACCGCCGAGGAGGCGCTGTCCGGCGTCATGGACGGAGCGTCCCTGGCCGTGGGCGGCTTCGGCCTCAGCGGTGTCCCCGATGTGCTGATCCAGGCGCTGTACGCCACCGGCGCGAGCGGGCTGAGCGTGGTGTCCAACAACTGCGGCGTGGACGGCGGCGGGCTGGGAATCCTTCTCGCCGCGGGCCGCATAGCCCGCGTCACCGGCTCGTACGTCGGTGACAACAAGGAGTTCGCCCGCCAGTACCTTTCGGGGGAACTGCTGCTCGAGCTGACACCGCAGGGCACGCTCGCCGAACGTCTGCGAGCCGGAGGCTGCGGAATCCCCGCCTTCTTCACGCCCGCCGGTGTCGGCACCCAGGTCGCCGAGGGCGGCCTGCCATGGCGCTACGCGCCCGACGGGACCGTGGCCGTCGCGTCACCGCCCAAGGAAGTACGCGAGTTCGACGGCCGGCGTTACGTGCTCGAGCACGGCATCACCACCGACTTCGCGCTCGTCAGGGCCGCCAAGGGCGACCGCCACGGCAATCTCGTCTTCCACCGCTCGGCCCGCAACTTCAACCCGCTCGCCGCGATGGCGGGCCGCGTCACGATCGCGGAGGTGGAGCACTTGGCCGAGCCCGGCGAGCTCGACCCGGACGAGATCCACCTGCCCGGCGTGTTCGTCCAGCGCGTGGTCGAACTGACCCCGGAGCAGGCCGCGGACAAGCACATCGAAAGGCGCACGGTGTCCGCGCCTTCAGCACGAGAGACGGTGCAGCACTGATGGCATGGACCAGGGACGAGATGGCCGCGCGCGCGGCGGCCGAGATCCACGACGGCGACTACGTGAACCTCGGGATCGGACTGCCCACGCTGGTCCCCGAGCACGTGGCCGAGGGAGTCCACGTGGTGCTCCAGTCGGAGAACGGCATCCTCGGCGTCGGCCCGTACCCCGCGGAGGAAGACGTGGACCCCGACCTGATCAACGCGGGCAAGGAGACGGTCACGGTGCTGCCGGGCGCGAGCTTCTTCGACTCCGCGCTGTCCTTCGGAATGATCCGGGGCGGCCACATCGACACCGCCATTCTCGGGGCCATGCAGGTCTCCGCCACCGGGGACCTCGCCAACTGGATGATCCCCGGCAAGATGGTGAAGGGCATGGGCGGTGCGATGGACCTCATCCACGGCGCCCGGCGGGTGATCGTCGTGATGGACCACTGCGCCAAGGACGGGAGTCCGAAGGTCGTCGATTCCTGCACCCTCCCCCTCACCGGGGTCGCGTGCGTCGACCGCATCATCACCGACCTCGGCGTCCTGGACGTCACCGAGGACGGTCTCGTCCTCGTCGAGACCGCACCCGGCGTCAGCGCGGACGAGGTCGTCAGCCGTACGGCCGCGCCCCTGCGCGTGCCGGACCCGGTCGGCTGACCTCGCGTCGGCCCCCTGGACCCCGCCGGCCGGGTTCCCGGACAGCACCCGGACCGGTGGGCTCAACTCACCCACTCCCCCGAACTCCCTCCCCCCACCACACACAAGGAGTCCCGATGAACGAGCGCCTGCGGGACGTCTACGTCGTCGACGCCGTCCGCACACCCATCGGCCGTTACGGCGGTGCCCTGTCCTCCGTACGCCCCGACGACCTCGCCGCCGGTGTGCTGCGCAAGCTGCTCGACCGCAGCCCCGCCCTGGACCCGGCCCTCATCGGCGACGTGTTCTTCGGCAACGCCAACGGCGCCGGGGAGGAGAACCGTGATGTCGCCCGCATGGCCGTCCTGCTGGCCGGCCTTCCCGTGACGGTCCCCGGAGCCGCCGTCAACCGCCTGTGCGGCTCGGGGATGGAGGCCGTCATCCAGGCCGCACGCGCCGTGGCGGTCGGCGACGCCTCCGTCGCCGTGGCCGGCGGAGTGGAGTCGATGAGCCGGGCCCCGTGGGTCCTGCCCAAACCGGAGCGTGCCTTCCCGGTCGGCAACCAGCAGCTGTACTCCACCACCCTCGGCTGGCGGATGGTCAACCCGCTGATGCCTGACGAGTGGACCATCCCGCTCGGCGAGACCGCCGAGCTGATCGCCGACAAGTACGGAATCACCCGCGAGGCCCAGGACGTCTTCGCGCTCGCCAGCCACGAGAAGGCCGCCCGGGCCTGGAAGAACGGTGCGTACGACGCCGAGGTCGTCCCCGTCGAAGGCGTGGAGCTTCCCCGCGACGAGGGGATCCGGGACAACACCTCCCTCGAGGCGCTGGCCCGCCTCAAGCCGGTGTTCCGCGAGGGCGGCACGGTCACGGCCGGCAACGCCTCACCCCTCAACGACGGCGCGGCAGCCCTGCTGCTGACCGACGAGGCCGGGCTGGCCGAGACGGGCCGTGAGCCGCTGGCCAGGATCCGCGCCAGTGCCGTGACCGGCATCGAGCCGCAGTACTTCGGCCTCGGCCCGGTCGAGGCGATGCGCAACGCACTGACGAAGGCAGGGCGCGCCTTCGACGACCTGCACACCGTCGAGCTCAACGAGGCCTACGCCGCGCAGGCGCTCGGCTGCCTGGCAGCCCTGCCCGAACTCGACTCGGGCATCCTCAATCCGAGGGGCGGCGCCGTCGCCATCGGGCATCCCCTCGGCGCCTCCGGTGCCCGCATCACCGGAGCGGTCGCGCACCAGCTCGCCGCGGCCGGCTCGGGCACGGGCCTGGCCGCGCTGTGCATCGGTGTCGGGCAGGGCCTGGCGCTGGTCCTGGAGCGCTGAGGCGCGGGCAACGGGCGGTCGTCGTACTCCGTGCCTTCGGGCCGGTAGCACTTCGGCGCAGTGCGCGGGGTGCCGCACGGGAGAACGACATCGCCGCGTACGGCGGCCCGGCCGTCCCGCGGACGGCTTGATTCCTCGCGGCCGGCCGGATTCCTCGCGGCCGGCCGCACCATCCGGTTCACCGCTGACGAGCCCGGCCGGCGGAATGCGGCCGAACACCGTACGAAGATCGAGCAGATCCGGGCGGACAACGACATGCCACCAGGGGCCGCTTCCTCTTCGTCGAGGTGACCATGCTCGACCCGTCCGGATTCGAGTCCGGAATGCACCCCGTCCGAATTCGAGTCCGGGATACAGGTGCGCGCCGAGGTGATGCACGGCCGCCGGCGCCGCGCGCCTGCTGTGCATGCGGGACGAGGACGGCCGGTGGCCGCGAATCCGCTGGTCCGCTTCCTGCGCCTCTCGCTCTTCGGCCGGGGGAGGTCGCTCCGGCCACGCACGAGGTGATGCGTGCATCGGAACCGGACCGGGCCGCAGGCCGCACCTCCATGTCGGCGGACGAACGGGCATTCGTCACGCTTCGCACGCGGGCGTGCACAGCACCGACCAGCCAAAGAAAGCTTCAGCAAAGGACAAACGGGTATCAAAGGGATTGAGCTCGACGGACGGTCCCGCCGCCATCGGCGCAGGCCACAGCCCGTCGAAGGAGCCGCGTTCTCATGTCCAGCTTCCCGATCACCCGTGATCCCACCGTCCGTGCCTGCCGTCCGGAACGGCCGGCGGCACTGGATGACCTTCCGGAGATCCCCGACCCGCACACCATCAGCACGATGGACGCACGGGCCCTGTCGACCGCCCTTTTCCGGCGGCTGCGCACGCTGGAGGAGGGCACGGCGGAGTACTCGTACGTCCGCAACACGCTGGTGGAGCTCAACATGAGCCTCGTGAAGTTCGCGGCGACCCGGTTCCGCGGCCGCAGCGAACCGATGGAGGACATCGTCCAGGTGGGCACGGTCGGCCTGATCAAGGCCATCAACCGCTTCGACGTCGAGCGCGAGGTCGAGTTCACGTCCTTCGCGCTGCCCACCGTCGCCGGCGAGATCAAGCGCTTCTTCCGCGACACCAGCTGGGCCGTCCGCGTGCCGCGGCGCCTCCAGGAACTGCGGCTGGACCTCGCAAAGGCGTACGACGTCCTGGAGCAGCACCTTGGACACGCCCCCACCGTGGCCGAACTGGCTGCCCGGCTCGGGATCACCGAGGACGAGGTCGCCGAGGGCCAGCGGGCCGCCAACGGCTATGTGGCCCGCTCCATTGAGCCTCTCGAGGACGACGAGGCCGTCAGCCCGCTCGCCCGTCGGCTGGGAGCGGAGGACCCGGCACTGGACATCGTGGAGTGCCTGGAGTGCCTCAAGCCGCTGATCGCCGACCTGCCCGAGCGCGAACGCACGATCCTTTCGCTGCGGTTCGGCGACGAGCTCACGCAGTCCGAGATCGGGGAGCGGCTCGGGATCTCACAGATGCATGTCTCCCGCCTGCTCGCCGGCATCCTCACCAAGCTGCGGAAAGGGCTCCTGGCGGACGACGACCCTCCTGAAGGGGCTCCCTGAAGGCCTGAAGAGGCTCCCTGAGGGCAGGTCCGCCCTGAGCGCAGATGAAGGCCGGTCCGCCCTGAGCGCAGATGAGGGCCGGTCCGCCCTGAGCGCAGATCCACGGAGCAGGAGCGGTCAGTAGCCGAGTTCGCGAGCGAGTTCCTCCTTGTTCATCTTGGAACGGCCTTCGAGGTTGCGGCTCTTGGCCTCCTCGTAGAGCTGGTCGTACGTCGGCCCCTGCGCGCCCTTGTGGGAGCGCAGTCCGCCACGACGACTCGACGAGATGTCCTGCGTGGACGTGCGGCTCGCGGTCTCGGACTCGCCGCTGCGTGCGCGTTCCTTGTTGACTGTGCGCGCGGCGATCTCCTTCGCACGCTCGGGGCTCTCGCCGCGCTCCAGCGCGCTCTCCTTGATGTGCTCGTACTGACGTTCACGCTTGGGACTGGATCCTCGGGGCATCGCCGAGCCTCCTTCCATACCCGGATCGACCGGATCGGGCTGGGTTCCTTGCACGCCGCGGATCGCCTCACGCACCACTGTTGGGCGGGCCTGCGCTGATCCCGGCGAGGACGGAACCCGGGTCACGGGCCCTCGCGAGGTCTCCGAGGGTGACGACACCCAAGGCGCGACCGTCCTCGACCACCGCGAGCCTTCGCACCATGTGCATCCGCATCAGCCACACGGCCTTCGAGGCCTCCTCGTCGGGACGGATGGTGAGCACCTCCGGGGTACACACGGAACGCACCGGCATGATGTACGGGTCATGGCCCATGGCGACCGAACGGACGGCGATGTCCCGGTCCGTCAGCACACCGAGCAGCCGGCCGTCGTCGGCGACCATCACATCGCCGATGTCCTCGTCCCGCATGAGCCGGGCGGCCTCGACGAGCGACGCGTCGGGAGGCAGGGTCCGCACTCCCGTCGTCATCACGTCCTTCACCAGCTGAGCCATGGCATTCACGCTCCCTTCGCCGACGTATCGCGCCTGCCCTGGTTCCGCCCGGTTATCCGGTGAAAGTCCGTGGAGCGCATGATTGGGACCGGCCAAGGGACCGATGAAGGCGCACCGAGCCCACAGCGGGCCGGCGCGGACCTCTGGCGTCACAGTCGGTGACGGGTCATGTGAAGTACGGCGGCCACACATGGGCCGGTATGCCCGAGTAGACTCCGGTTCGTCACGCTGGAGACGAGATGACCATGCCCGATCAGGGGCGGGCCGAGCCTGCGCCCGACCAGTTGGCCGCCGCGGTCACACAGCTCGCCGCCGAGCTCTCCGCCCTGCGCCGCGATCTTGCGCGGCGCCATCTGCTCGACCTCGCCTCGGGCGTACTTGTCGCGCAGCTCTCCCTCACCCCGTCCGATGCCGCCGACCACCTCACACAGCTCGCGGAGACGACCGGGGTCCCCGAGGAGGATCTCGCCGCGGACATCCTCAACGCGTCGGGAACGGACAGGGAGGGGGCCCGGGACAGGGACACGGCCGCGGACAGCGGTGCGGACACACGCCGGGACCAGGACCGGGACCGGGACCGGGACGAGGCGCGCAGGGCGCGTCGTACGGAGGCCGCGGCGGAAACCGCCGCCTGGACCGGCGGCACGGTCGGCGAAGTCGCCGAGACCCTCCTGGACGGCGGCCTGCGCCCACTCGGAGTGCGCGGCCTGTGGCTGTTCCGGCGAACGGAGACGGATTGCCTGGATCTGGCCGGCCACGCAGGGGTGAGCCGACTGGAGGCAGCGCACTGGAAGTGGGTGCCTCCGTTTGCGGGCAGTCCGCTGCACCGCGTGCTGGGGGAGGCGGCCCCCGCGTGGTTTCCGGCCGGTCCTCCCGGTGCCGAACGGCTGCCGGGGCCCACCCCGGACGCCGCCCGCGCCCTGCTACCGCTGCGGCAGTACGGGACGGTGACAGGACTGGCCCTCGCCGACTGGCCGGGCCGCAGGGAGCTCGACGAACCGGTGAAACGGGCCCTGACCGCGCTGGCCGTCCCCGCAGCACGCATCCTGGACACGGGTGCCGACGATCCGGCGCAGCCGGCCGCACTCGCCGCGCTGCTCGATGTGATGACGCATCCCGCGATGGTCCTCTGCGCCGCGCCGGGGACCGGGGCCCTGCACATCGAGCATCTCAACCGGCCGGCGCTGGACTCGGCGGGCCATGTGCACGGGGCGGCGGGCCGTCCGCTGGCCCAGGTGTTCCCGGCCATGGAGCCGGATCTCGTGCGGCTGGAGCGGGCGGCGCGGGAGTGGGCCGCTCCGCAGCGGGCGGCCAGACTGCCCGTGGTGCACAGGGCCGGTGACCCGGAACCGCTGCACGACGTCCGGGTGCTGCCCGTCGGCCCCGGCAGGACCGTGGTGCTCTGGCACGGCGCGACCGACCCGGGGATGGCGCTGGCGCGGGTGCTGGGCAGGCTGGAGAACCTGGCCGCGTTCGAGGACGACCTGATCACCGGGACGTCCCGGTGGAGCGAGCAGGCCTACCGGATCTTCGGCCTCGACTCCGGCACGCCCCCGGTGCCGCTGCGCCGACTGGCACCGCGGCTCCACCGCGACGAGACAGGCAGGCTGGAAGACCTGCTGGCCGAGCTGACCGAGCGCCGCCAGGGCGCGCACACCGTCGTCCGGGCGGTGCGGGAGGACGGCGGGCTCCGCCATGTCCGGATCGCCGCGGAGCCGCTGCTGACGGGCGGTGTGCTCACCGGGATCACCGGCGTGTACCAGGACGTGTCCGCGCAGCACCACACCGAGATCGCCCTCACTGCCACCTTCGACCGGCTGACCGCGGCCCAGACCCAGGCGGCGCTCCGGCATCAGCTGGTCATCCAGTTGCAGCAGGCGATCGTCCCCGAAGTGCCCGTGCTCCAGCGGCTGCCCGGTCTGCAGGTAGCGGCCCGCTACCGGCCGGCGGCCGAGGAGTACCGGGTCGGCGGCGACTGGTACGACGTACTGCCGCTGCCGAACGGCCGGGTGCTGATCGCCGTCGGCGACATCGCGGGGCACGGCATCGACTCGGTGACCGGCATGGTCTCGCTGCGCAACGCGCTGCGCGGGCTGGCGTTCACCGGCCACTCGCCGGCGCGGCTGATGGCCTGGCTCAACGAGGTCACCCTGCACACGCACGGCCATCCGACGGCCACGGCGGTGTGCGCCCTGTACGACCCCGTGGACCGGTCGCTGCGCTGGGCCAGCGCTGGCCACCTGCCGCCGCTGCTGCTCCGCGACAACCGGGCGTCCTTCCTCGAGCCGCCGCGGAACATCCTGCTGGGCGCGGTGCCGTCCGCCGACTACGCCGAGGTGGTGACACCGCTCGCACCGGACGACACCCTGATGCTGTACACCGATGGTCTGGTCGAGCGCCGCCACACGGGACTCGACGAGAGCCTGGCGAGCCTGCGACGCGCGGCGGAGCGGCTCGGCCCGGGCGGGCTGGACGAGCGTACGGACCGGCTGCTGACGTCGGTCACCGGAGACACGGACGACGACACCAGTCTGGTGGTCGTCCGGGTCTCCTGATCAACGGATCCGCGCTCAGCGCTGGAGCCACTTGCGTACCCGGGTGACCAGGTCGTACGCATCGACCGGCTTGGTGATGTAGTCGTTGGCCCCGGCCGCGAGGCTCTTGGCGCGGTCCCCGGGCATGGCCTTGGCGGTGACGACGATGACGGGCACGGCGGAGAACCTCGGCAGCTTCCTGATGGCGGCGGTGGCGCTGTAACCGTCCATCCCGGACATCATCACGTCCATGACGATCAGATCCACGTCCTGACGGGCGATGAGCAGATCGCTGCCCGAGCGCCCGTCGGCCGCGGTGAGTACGTGCATCCCCTCGGCCTCCAGGATCTCGGTGAGCGCGAAGACGTTCCGGTCGTCGTCGTCGATGATCAGCACCACGCGCCCGGCAAGGCTTCCGTCGTGGACCGGCCGCCGCTCCGTCACGGACCGCAGGCCGTGGGGCTCGCGGGCGGCGAGCCCGGGCGGGGGGTGCTCGGGGAGTTTTCCCCCGACGGGTACGTAGAAGGTGAAGACGCTGCCCTCGCCGAGCCTGCTCTCCGCGACGATCACCCCGCTGAGGAGCTGGGCGACCTCGCGGCTGATGGAGAGTCCGAGGCCGGTGCCGCCGTAGCGGCCAGTGCTGACCGCGCCCTGCTGAAAGGCCCCGAAGATGGAGTCCAGATGTTCGGGCGCGATGCCGATGCCGGTGTCCTTGACCCGGAAGGCGAGCACCGGCAGGCCGTGCAGTGACGCGGGGAGTTCGTCGTCGGTGGCGTGCTCGACCCGCAGTTCGACGCCGCCGAGCTCGGTGAACTTCAGGGCGTTCGAGAGCAGATTGCGCAGCACCTGGCGGAGACGGTTCTCGTCGGTGGTGATGTCGGCGGGCACGTCGTCCGCTGTGACGACCCCGAATTCCAGGCCGCGCTCGCTCGCCAGCGGCCGGAAGGACATCTCGACGTACTCCAGCAACCGGTGCAGCGGGAAGCGCTCGCGGTGGACGTCCATCTTGCCCGCCTCGACCTTGGACAGATCGAGGATGTCGTTGATCAGCTGAAGCAGGTCGGAGCCGGCGGAGTGGATGACCTCGGCGTAGTCGACCTGCTTCGCGGTCAGATTGCCCTCGGGGTTCTGGGCGAGCAGCTGGGCCAGGATGAGCAGGCTGTTGAGCGGGGTTCGCAGCTCATGGCTCATGTTGGCGAGGAATTCGGACTTGTACATGGAGGTGCGGGAGAGCTGTTTGGCCCGCTCCTCCAGCTCCTGCCTGGCCTGTTCGATCTCCAGGTTCTTGCGCTCGATGTCCCGGTTGCGGTCGGCGAGCAGCGCGGCCTTCTCCGCCAGCTCCGCGTTGGAGCGCTGGAGTTCCTCCTGGCGGGCCTGCAACTCCTGGGAACGGGCGCGCAGTTCGGCGGTGAGCCGCTGCGACTGCTCCAGCAGCTCGTCGGTGCGGGCATGGGCGATCAGCGAGCTGACGTTGACGCCGACGGTCTCGATGAACTGGTCGAGGAAGTCCCGGTGGATACGGGTGAAAGGCCGCAGCGCGGCCAGCTCCACAACGCCGAGCACCTGGTCCTCGACCACGATCGGCAGCACGATCAGGGCGCCGGGGTCCCCGGCTCCGAGGCCGGAGGAGATCGTGACGAAGCCGGGCGGCAGATCGTCGACGGCGATGGTGCGGCGGCTGAGGGCGGCCTGGCCCACCAGGGACTCGCCGAGCCGGAAGCGGGCCGGCGAACGGGCGGGCTGAACGTCGCGCCCTGTGGCCCCGGCAGGCCCGGCCTGGGCCGCCGGCACTCCGTACGCGGCGGCCATGACGAGCTCCGGGCCGCTGCCGTCCGCGGCCTCCTCGGCCAGGTAGATCGCTCCGTACTGGGCCGAGACCAGCGGTGGCACCTCGTTCATGATGACCGTGGCGAACTGAGCAGGGTCGCTGCTGCCCTGCATCAGTCCGGAGATGCGGGCCAGGTTGGTCTTGAGCCAGTCCTGCTCCTCGTTGGCACGGATGGTGGCACGGAGCGACTCGACCATCGAGTTGATGTTGTCCTTGAGGTCTCCGACCTCGCCCGGGGCCTCCACGGCGATGGACCGCGTCAGATCGCCTTCCGCGACGGCGCTGGTCACCTCGGCGATGGCGCGGACCTGCCGGGTGAGGTTTCCGGCGAGCTCGTTGACGTTCTCCGTGAGCCTCTTCCAGGTGCCGGAGACGCCTTCGACCTCGGCCTGGCCGCCGAGCCGGCCTTCGCTGCCGACCTCGCGGGCGACGCGGGTGACCTCGGCGGCGAACGACGACAGCTGATCGACCATCGTGTTGATGGTCGTCTTGAGCGCCAGGATCTCGCCGCGCGCGTCGACGTCGATCTTGCGGGTCAGGTCGCCCTGGGCGACGGCCGTCGTGACCTGGGCGATGTTGCGGACCTGGTTGGTCAGGTTGGTCGCCATGGAGTTGACGTTGTCGGTGAGGTCCTTCCAGGTGCCGGACACACCACGGACAGTGGCCTGACCGCCCAGGTTGCCCTCGGTACCGACCTCGCGGGCCACGCGGGTGACCTCCTCGGCGAACGAGGAGAGCCGCTCGACCATCGTGTTGATGGTGTCCTTCAGCTCCAGGATCTCGCCGCGCGCGTCGACCCGGATCTTCTGGGTCAGGTCTCCGCGTGCCACCGCGGATGCGACCTGGGATATCGACCGCACCTGCGAGGTGAGGTTGTCGGCCATGGTGTTCACGCCGGTGGTGAGTTCCTGCCAGACGCCGCCGACGCCCTTGACCCGCGCGTGACCGCCGAGCCGCCCCTCACCGCCGACCTCCCGGGCGACCCGTGTGACCTCGGAGGTGACCAGCGACAGCTGGTCGACCATGCCGTTGTAGACCGCGGCGATCTCGCCCATGATGCCCCCGGCGTCGTCGGGCAGCCGGGAGGAGAAGTCCCCGTCGCGTACGGCCGTGAGCCCTGCCAGGAGCTTCCTGAGCCCTTCCTCGCTCAGCGCGGCCGGCGGCCGGGCCTCCACCGCGGCGTGGTCCTGCGGACATGCCGGGAGATGGTCCTGCGGGTGGTCCCGTGAGTGGCCTGATACGTCCATCGCCGACCTCGTGTCACTCGTTCGGCGTCTTCTTTCACTCTCGACTCTCGCACGCGCTCCCCCTGGCGACACCCCCGGATGGCCTGGGGCGGCGGAGTGCGGCGATCTCCGCGCGCATCGTTTTCCCGGTGTCCCGCGGCTCCGGGCCCCAGGCACGCATCGATTGATGAATGTCCCGTACAGGCCAAAGCCCGGACCGTGGCATTCCCCTACGTGTGGCGGAATGCAGAGAGGGCAGACGCAGGACACACGCAATCATGGAGGTGACGTCATGGTCCCGCTGCTCCTCGTTCTGCTCCTCGTGCTGATCCTTTTCGGTGCGGGATTCGCACTGGACGTGCTCTGGTGGGTCGCGGTCATCCTGCTGGTGGTATGGCTGCTCGGATTCTTCCTTCGTCCGGCGGGCGGCGGCGGTCGCTGGTATCGCTGGTAGCCGGGGCCTGCGAGTTCGCACACATGTCCCCGCACCATCCGAGGCGAGCCTCGTAACGCCGCGAAATGCGAGGAGGACCTGTGCATCACAAATATCTGAGCATTTACCTGAACGACCACTTGGCCGGCGCCACATCGGGAGTGGAACTGTCCCGGCGCGTCGCTCGTGCGCACCGCTCCTCGGCCCGTGCCGCAGAGGTGCAGCACCTGGCCGAGGACATCGCCGAGGACCGCCAGAGCCTCCTGGACCTCATGCGTTCTCTGGAGGTCGCACCACACCGGTACAAGGTCTACGGAGGCTGGGCCGTGGAGAAGATCGCCAGGCTCAAGCCCAACGGCCACGCCCATCGCCGCTCGGGGCTGAGCACAGTCGTCGAGCTGGAAACCCTGCGGATGGGTATTCAGGGGAAGTACCTCTTGTGGCGGGCGCTGGCCGTCGCATCCACGGAGTCGGAGGATCTCGACCACTCGCGCCTCCACGAACTGATGGATCGGGCAACAAGCCAGATGGCGATCGTGGACGCGCTGCACGGCACCGCTGCGAGAACTGTCCTGGCCGGGGGTCACGGCCGACGTGAACCGCTGCCGCAGGCGCACCCGCGGCCGAGTTGACGCTTGCGACGCGTCGACACTCGCGGACCACGCAGAGGGCTCGCCCCGAGGGAAGACTGTGTGGACGGCACATCCGAGAGCGCGTCACCAACGCGTGTGTACCGGTCCGCGAAAGGTCGATCGCCGGGCGAAGTGTGGGTGTGGAGGAGGAACTGCTGCTGGTCGACGCGGAGAGCGGCGAGCCGAGAGCGCTGTCCACCGCAGTGCTGGCGGCCGCCTCCCGCGAGGCCGTCGGGGAACAGGACCGCTTCCAGGCGGAGCTGCAACGGCAGCAGCTCGAATTCGCCACCCACCCGCAGGTCGACATGGGCAAGCTCGCGAGCGAGATCACCCGGTGCCGTGCGCAGGCCGCGCGACATGCGGAGGACAAGGGCGCTGCCGTCGCCACGCCGGCCACATCACCCCTGCCGGTCAGGCCGGAGGTGGGGACGGGCGAGCGGTACCGCTGGATGGAAGAGCAGTTCGGCCTGACGACTCAGGAGCAGCTCACCTGCGGCTGCCATGTGCATGTGTCCGTGGTGTCCGACGAGGAGGGAGTGGCCGCTCTCGACCGCATCCGGCCCTGGCTGGCCGTGCTCCTGGCGGTGAGTGCGAACTCGCCCTTCCGGCAGGGCCAGGACAGCCGGTACTGCAGCTGTCGCGCCCAGATGTGTGGCCGCTGGCCTTCGGCAGGGCCGTTGGAGGTGTTCGGCTCCGCCGACCGCTATCACGAGCTGGTGCGGGAGATGATCGGGACCGGTGTTCTGCGGGACACAGGCATGATCTATTTCGACGCCCGCCTCTCCCACGCCTGTCCCACGGTGGAGATCCGGGTCGCCGACGTGTGCCTGGACTCCTCCACGACGGTGCTCGTGGCCGCTGGCGCGAGGCCTGGTGGACACCGCGGCCCGCCAGTGGCGGGAGGGCGAACCACCGTCCCGCCACGGGGTGGGCGTACTGCGGCCGGCTGCCTGGCAGGCGAGCCGGTCAGGACTGGACGATCAGCTGCTCCATCCCGACACGATGACACCAGCACCGGCGGAGGCGGTCGTTCACGCTCTGTTCGATCATGTGCGAGAGGCGTTGGAGGACAGTGGTGACGTCCTTGCCGTCCAGGAAGGTCTGGCCGAGCTGATCCGGCGTGGCAACGGCGCAAGCGTGCAGCGCGAACTGCTGCGGCGAGCAGGGAATTTGCGGAACGTCGTCGCCGAATGCGTGTGCCGCACCGGCCGGTAGCCGAGGCCATGCCGTTCTGGCGGCTCGACCGCGCAAGGGACCACCGTCATCGACGAGAAATTCACCAAAGAGAAGAATGATGTTTGCCGGGTCCCGCGCGAGGTAGTCGAGGCACATAGGACGAAAAGCAGTATCAATCACCACAGGAGCTGATTCTCGTGGCCGCTGAGGGAAAGAAAATACGCGGCAAGGCCCAGGAGACCGTGGGCAAGGCCAAGCAGAAAGCAGGAAAGGTCACAGGCGATGAGGAACTGCGCCTGAAGGGGGCCGAGGACCGCGCAGAGGGCAAGGCGCGCGAGGCAGCCGCAGAAGCGGAGGAAACCGCACTCGGAGCGGCGGACAAGGTGAAGGGAAAGGCACGCAAGCATATGTGAGGAACCGCGTCTCCGTATGAAACGGGTCCCCGGACGGGATAGCTCTCCCGCCCGGGGACCAATGATGTCCGTGGATACGGAAATCGGCCCCCGAGGTGCCCATCCGATTCCGCCGTCGAATGGAGATGAAACGAGCCATCGAGCCGCCCGCCGCGTCATTCCCGGCGTTTGCCGGTGCAGCGGTCGGGCAGGCGCATCACGTGCTTCGGAGGCGCGCACCCGTGGGAGCGTTGTTCGGCTCCGGAGCGGTCCACCACCGTCAGCCCGCACAGGGAGCCGAGAGTGACCATGCGAACGTATGATCGCAGGAAGCACCCCCACAACGATGCTCCGGACACGACCGAGGCCTTTCTGCGGCTCGCCGGCCTGGCCGACGGTCCCGAGAAGACCGCGTTGCGCCAGGATCTGGTGACCGCCTGGCTGCCCATGGCGGAACGGCTCGCCGGGCGGTTCCGCAACCGTGGCGAGGCGATGGAGGACCTTCGCCAGGTTGCCGCGCTCGGGCTGGTCAAGGCCGTCGGACGGTACGACCCGGGCCGGGGTGGTGCCTTCGAGGCGTTCGCAGTGCCGACGATCGACGGGGAGATCAGGCGGCATTTCCGCGACCACACCTGGACCGTGCACGTGCCGCGCCGGGTACAGGACCTCAGGGTCCGGGTCCGTATCGCCCGTGAGGAGCTGGCCCAGGCGGGGGGCGGACGTGCGCCGACCGCTGCCGAGATCGCCCGGCACGCGGGCATGGCGGAGGAGGGGGCCGCCGCGGGTCTGGCGGCGCTCGAGAACTGCAACACCCTCTCCCTCGACGCCGAGGCGCAGGGCAGCGAGGACGGATACACGCTCGCCGACACACTGGGCGGGCCCGACCGGGCGCTCGACGTCGTCGTCGACCGTGAGGCGGTCCGACCGCGGCTGAGCCGGCTGCCGGACCGTGAGCGCAGGATCCTCTACCTCCGCTTCTTCCGGGACATGACGCAGAGCGGCATCGCCGAGGACCTCGGGATCTCGCAGATGCATGTCTCACGGCTGATCAACCGCTGCTGCAGCCGACTGCGGGACGAGGTCGTGCGGGATGCCGTGCTGCCGGGCCCGGGCCGCCATGACGTTCACTCACCCCGGCGGCCCTCGACCCGGCCACCACGGCGGGGTGTCCGGCCCCGCAGGCGCCGCTCCTTCGACGGCTCAGCCGAGGGCGCGTAGTCTCCGACCGAGGGCGCGGAGTTCGGGCAGCAGCTTCTTCTCCGCCCACTCCAGGTAGTCGTGCTGGTTGCCGCCGATCTGGACAAGTGCCACCTCGGTGAAGCCCGCATCCACGAAACGCCGTACCGCCTCGACGGTCTCCTGGGCGTCGTCGCCGTTCGGGTTGGATTCGGCCACGTCGCCAGGTCGCACGGACCGGGTGGCGGACTCGAAGGAGTCGGGGTGGCGCAACTCCGCGTTGGCCTTCCAGCCCGGACCGAACCACCGGAACTGTTCGTGTGCACGGCTCACGGCCGTGTCCCGGTCGGTGTCGTCGCAAAAGGGTCGGCTGCCCCACCCGCGGCTTTCCGGTGCCGCCGGCCCGGCCGAAGGCCTCCGGCAGGGCGGGGTCGGACTCGACGGCGATCAAGAGATCGGCGTACCGGCCCGCCGGCTCGCAGGAGGTGTCGCCGGAGACCGCGATGCCGATCGGCGGTGGCACGTCCGGCGGGTCCCAGAGCTTTGCGGAGTCAACGGTGAAATGCCCGCCGCGCCGGGAGACGTGTCCTCCCTCGCAGAGCGCCCTGATGATCTCGACCGCCTCGCGCAGCATGTCCATCCGCACATCGGCGGGCGGGCAGTCGCCCGCGACGTGCTCGTTCAGATTCTCGCCGGAGCCGAGGCCGAGTGTGAAGCGTCCCTCCGAGAGGAGATGGGGCGTCGCCGCCTTCTGCGCGACGACGGCCGGGTGGTAGCGCATCGTCGGGCACGTCACGAAGATCGTCAACGGGACCTCCGAGGTTGCCTGCGCCGCCGCGACGAGCACGCTCCACGCGTACGGCGAGTGCCCCTGTGCCCGTAGCCACGGGAACGCATGGTCGGAAGTCACCGAGAAGTCGAGTCCGACGACGCGGAAGCGCCACCGTGGCGGCCCGGTCCGCACCTCAGAGCAGCAGGACGAGCGCGTAGACCAGGAAGAACGCCGCGATCACCAGAGCCAGTACGGCAATGGCAGCCAGCGGCCCTTTGGCCCAGCCGCGCGTGCGGGTCTCGTACGGGCCCGCGCCGGAGGACGTGCTCGACTCGCCGGGCGGGGTCTCACCCGGCGGCACCGAACCGCCGGGCTCCAGGCCGGGGGTCACTCGTGGGTCGGGGTCGGGATTGTAAACAGTCATATAGTCTAGTTGCCCGTTTTATCCCGATATATTGATTCCTGTGGGTGCAAGGAGGTGTACGGCCCCTGCAGGTGATGGGCGGCGAATGCACGGCCGATCACGGGCTGTGCCACATTGCGTACGCGCACCCCGCCCGCCGTCGTCCCGTGCTCGACACCCCGGTGCGCGTGTCCGTGCACGGCCAGGTCGGCACCGGCCTCGTCCACCACCTCGGCGAGCAGATGGCTGCCGAGGAACGGGACGATCTCCGGAGGCTCGCCGGCGCGAGTGTCCAGCACCGGCGAGAAGTGCGTCAGGGCGATCCGTACGCGCGATCCGTACGGCGCAGCCCTCTTCCGCGAGCGCTCCGAGCGCATGGCGCAGGCTCGCCGCGCTACGACGGTTGTGCCGCACGAACTCCCTCATCAGCGGCTCGCCGAACTCGCCGGCGCTCCGACCGGCACAGCCGCCGCAGAAGCCCTTGGTTCCGGCGATGCCGACCTTCGTGCCACGGATGTCCAGCACGGTGCCGTTGCCCTCCAGCACGGTGACTCCGGCAACGGCCACCACCGCCGTCACCTCCGCCTCACGGTCGGAGTGGTAGTCGTGACTGCCCAGCACGCCCACGACCGGGACCGGCAGCCCGGCCACTTCTCCGGTACTCCGGCGACGATCTCGGCTTCGGCCACGGTGCCGTCACGCGTGAGGTCGCCCGCGAGCAGGAACACGTCCGCACGGTCCCCGAGGGTGTCGAAGGCGGGACGGAGCAGGCCCCGGCAGTCCTCGCCCAGATGGATGTCGCCGACAGCCGCCGCCCGGATCATGGGAGCTCCTCCGGGCGGTCGGGTGCGGAGGCCGAGGCCACCACCAGGTCGGAGCGGACAGCGGCGGCGCCCAGTTCCTCCGCGGCGACGCGCAGGATCGCGTCCCGGTGCGCGGCCGTGCGCACGATGCCGGAGAGCACGACGGCCTCCTCCCCCACGTTCTCAACTGCGGCCGACGTGGGGTCCAACGCCGCCCTCAGTAAACGGAATTGGACGTCCCGTGGCCGGTGACGGCCCGTCCGCAGGCGGTCGGAATCGCTCCGCCGCCTGCGGACGGGGCCGTCAGGTGCAGTTACGTCGACAGCAGCCCGTCGGACACCGCTGCCGGTACGGGCGCGTAGCCGGTGGCCCGGGTGGTGAAGGTGCCCCGGCCCTGGGTCCGGCCGCGCAGCCGGGACGCGTAGCCGAAGAGCTCGGCCAGCGGCACGGTTGCGGTGATCACGGCTGTGCCCGCCCGCGCGGTCGAGCCCGAGACCCGGCCGCGGCGTGCCGCCAGGTCGCCGAGCACTCCGCCCACGGCGTCGTCGGGCACGGTGGCCGTGACCTCGACCACCGGTTCCAGGAGCGCCATCAGGCCGGCGCGCAGGGCCTCCCGCAGCGCCAGCCTGCCTGCCGTCCGGAACGCCATCTCCGAGGAGTCCTTGGCATGGGTGGCCCCGTCGGTCAGGGTGACCCGCAGCCCGGTCACCGGGTGACCGCCGAGGGGCCCCTCGGCCAGGGCGTCCCGGCAACCGGCCTCCACCGCCCGGATGTACTCCTGCGGCACGCGTCCGCCGGTGACGGTCGACCGGAACTCGAAGTGCCCAGTTCCGCCCTCCGCGTCGTCGCCATCGGGCCGCCCGCCGGCAGGCGGCAGCGGCTGCACGTCGAGCACGACATGGGCGAACTGACCGGCGCCGCCGTCCTGCTTGACGTGCCGGTACACCAGGCCGGACACACCGCGGACGACCGTCTCCCGGTAGGCCACCTGCGGTCGGCCGACGACGACCTCCAGCCCGTGAGCGCGACGGACTCTCTCCACCGCGACCTCCAAATGCAGCTCGCCCAGCCCCGACAGCACCGTCTGGCCGGTCTCGGGGTCGGCCCGAACCGCCAGTGAGGGATCCTCCTCGACCACCCGGGCCAGCGCCGACGCCAGCCGGTCGGCGTCGAGGCTCCTGCGGACCTCGACCGCCACGGAGACGACAGGCTCGGCCACCGTCGGCGGTTCGAGGAGCAACGGAG
The DNA here is from genome assembly GCF_053594115.1 of Streptomyces sp. NPDC001970. NCBI lineage: Bacteria > Bacillati > Actinomycetota > Actinomycetes > Kitasatosporales > Streptomycetaceae > Streptomyces > Streptomyces sp. NPDC001970. Next base: position 246,867 of record NZ_JBSFDW010000005.1, read on the forward strand.
CTGCCGGTGTGCACAGAGTGGCCCCTGCACGGGCGGCCTTCAGCCCGACGACGGCGACGATGTCCCCGGCCACCGCCCGGCCCACGTCGGCGTGCCGGTCCGCCTGGACCCGCAGGATCCGGCCGATCCGCTCGGTGCGGCGCGCGCCCACGTCCAGCACCGCGTCTCCCTTCTCGATCGATCCTGAATACACACGCAGGAAGGTCAGCCTCCCTGTGGCCGTCGAGCTGACCTTGAACACCAGCGCGGCGAACGGCGCGGCCGGGTCGGCGGCCCGTTCCTGCGCCGTGCCGCCCGAAGTGCCCCGTACGGGCGGCACGTCCAGGGGTGAGGGGAGGTAGGCCACGACGGCTTCCAGCAGCGGTTCGATCCCGCGGTTGCGATAGGCCGACCCACACAGCACCACCACGCCCTCGCCACGACGGGTGAGGTCGCGCAGTGCCGCGGCCAGAGTCCGCGCCGAGACCGTCGACTCCGCGCAGAACTCCTCCAGAGCGACCGGGTGCAGTTCCGCCACCGCCTCCTCGAGCAGCCGGCGGCGCCGGTGCGCCTCCTCGCGGAGGTCTTCGGGCACCGGGACGTCCTCGTACGTGTCCCGGCCGGCGCCCCAGACCAGCGCGCGCATACGCAGCAGATCCACGACCCCGGTGAACTCGTCCTCCCGACCGATCGGCAGCTGGACCACCAGCGGGACGGCGTGGAGCCGTTCCCTGATCGACGCGACCGCCGTGTCGAGGTCGGCACCGGCGCGGTCCAGCTTGTTGACGAACGCGATCCGCGGCACTCCGTGCCGGTCGGCCTGCCGCCACACCGACTCGCTCTGCGGCTCGACGCCCGCAACGGCGTCGAAGACCGCGATCGCGCCGTCGAGCACCCGCAGCGAGCGCTCCACCTCGTCGGAGAAATCGACGTGGCCCGGCGTGTCGATCAGGCTGATCCGGTGTCCGTCCCAGACGCAGCTCACCGCCGCGGCGAAGATGGTGATTCCGCGGTCGCGCTCCTGCGAGTCGAAGTCGGTGACGGTGTTTCCGTCATGGACCTCGCCACGCTTGTGGGTGGCGCCGGTGACGTACAGGATCCGTTCGGTGACGGTGGTCTTGCCGGCGTCGACGTGGGCGAGGATGCCCAGGTTCCGGACGCGGGTCAGCGGACTGGTCGTATGGCGTTGCCTGGTGGTACGCACGGCCCATGGCCTTTCAGGGTGTTCGAGAACTGGGCAGCGCGATTCCCGGACGAAACGGCCTGACGACAGCTCGAGGGCGGCCCGGCGGGCGGCCTGAGGTCAAGCGGTCGGGATCCGCCAGGGTCCTCTGAACCGAGGCCATCCAGGAAGCCGCTGATGCGGCGCGACGGCACGGCACCACGAGGGCACGGGGAGGACACGACCGCGGCGCCGAGCTCACCGGGCCGACCGGACGGGCAGTCAGGAGTCAGGTGTTCGTCACGGACGTCCGGTGGCGGCCGCGCAGCCGACACCGGGCACAGGAAGACATCAGGATCACGTCGAACCGTGACCGGGGAACGGCGACAGCGGTGCGGTGACGCACGGCCCGGCTCCCCTCGCTCGTCGAAACGCGCGCTGTGATGTCGTGTCAGCGCGCAAGCCGAGTGTAGTGAGCGGGGCCGGTGCCGGGCACTCGATTATCCGTCCGCCTTGTCGGCGTCAGGCGGCCGCAGCCCTCGGCGCCACCGCCGCGTCGGGCCCGTCCATGTGGCCCTCGTCCAGATCCTGCGCAACCGTGAGGCAGAACGCGTCGTACCCGCTGGCCCATATCCCCTCCACCGCAGCGTCAGCGGGGGCACTACGCGGCGCGGGGACGAGCGGTGTCGGGGCAGCGGTCGCGAGGTCGAGCACGGACCGGGGCGCGGGCCGCGGTTCGCGGACTTCCTCCCACAGCAGCATCTCCTGGTCGACGACCGGCACGTAGCGCCCGTCCAGCTCCAGAACGGAACCGTCCCGGCCGACGCCTTGGAATCAGTCGGACCGCTGGGCGGACCAGAACAACACCCCGGACTCCGCGAAGCGGTGCCCGGCGTGTGTGCTGCTGTTGGTGCCGGACGACACCGGCGGCCACGGCCGTCGCGTCAGTGGAACTGGCCGGGCTGGTAGTCGCCGGCGGGCTGCTGGACGATGACGTTTCCGCGGTTGAACGCGTTGATGAGGGCGATGGTGCACACCAGGGCGGCAAGCTGGTCCTCGTCGTAGTGCTTGGCGGCATTCGCCCAGACCTCGTCGGTGACGCCACCGGCCGCGTCGGCGGTGCGGGTGCCCTGCTCGGTCAGCTCCAGGGCGGCGCGTTCGGCATCGGTGAACACCTTGGCCTCCCGCCAGGCCGCGACCAGGTTGAGGCGTGTCGAGGTCTCCCCGGCGTGCGCGGCGTCCTTGGTGTGCATGTCGACGCAGAAACCGCAGCCATTGATCTGACTGGCGCGGAGCATCACCAGTTCGCGCGTCGCGGCGGGCAGCGTCGAGTCCGCGAGCACCTGGCTCGCAGCGACGATGTGCTTCCCGAACTTGGCTGCGACCGGACTGGCCATGAGGTTCAACCGAGCTTCCATGGTGCACTCCTTTGTCGTTGTCGGTGGTTACACCTCTTGGACGGAACAGCTCGGCAAGCTGTGACATGGCCGAATGTGACGCGCGTCTCCCTGTCGCACCGAGACGCAGTCCACGGCGACGTTCCGTACCGCTGCCATGACGTCGCCCCAACTCACCGCGCTCCCCGATGCCCCTTTGATCCACCCGTTGATCCGAACGAAACTGCCTGGGGGTGGTGGCGTCGCAGATGCGGGCCGGTGTCGGTCAGGGGGCCGACGTGGTTGGCGGCGTTGCCGTCCGCGAGGGCGGGGGTGAGGCGGACGATCGTGGTGCGGGCCTCGGCGGGGAGGTCGGTGAGGGAGGTGATCTGGCCGGCAAGGTGACGCAGGGCCGCGGCGTTGCTGCGGGCCCAGGCGGTGACGGTGCGGTCGGCGGCGCGGCGGACGCAGGTGGCCTTGACTCGCTGTTCGCCGGGGGTGCCGTCGGCTCCCGGGCGTACCCGCAGGCGGCGGCGTTCGGCGGCCTGGCGGCTCATGACGCCGCGCGGTTCGGTGAGGTCGGCCCGGCCGGCACCCGCTGCACGTGCGGCGTCGATCAAGCCCGGCTCCCATCCGGCGAGTTGATGGCGTACCTCACGCAGCAGGAGGGGGGCGGCCAGGGCCTGCTCGGCGCTGGTTCGGCCGGGGTCGGACCGCTCGTCGGCGTCCGCGGTGCGGGCGGTGTGCACGGCGTCGTCCACGGCGTCGTGCACGGCGAAGGTGCAGAAGACTGATCGTCCGATGCCACACTTGCCGCATGGCCACTGTCAACGGAGCGCCCGCGGTGACCGACGACCTGCTGGCGCTCGCCCTGACGAACTACGGGCACTTCACCACCATGCGCGTGGAGGACGGGGCGGTCCGCGGACTGTCGTTGCACCTCGACCGGTTGGTCCGGGACTGTCGCACGGTGTTCGGGACGGAACTCGATACCGAGCGGGTGCTGGACTGCGTGCGGCGTGAAGTCGGAGGGCTGACCGGTGAGTTCACCGTACGGGTCACCGTCTTCGATCCCGCGCTGGACATGCTGCACCCCGCCGTGAAGGCGGACCCGCACGTCCTCGTCACAACCCGTTCCGCCGGCGCCCTGTCCCCGCCTCCGCTCACCGTGAAGTGCCTTCCCTATCACCGCGACGCCGCCGCGGTGAAGCACGTGGCGCTCTTCGGTCAGCTCAGGCTGCGGCGTCAGGCGCAGCTCGCCGGATTCGGCGACGCTCTGTTCGTCGAATCCGGCGGCCGGATCTCGGAAGGAACCACTTGGAACATCGGGTTCGTCGACCATGCCGGAACGGTGGTGTGGCCGGAGGCCGATGTACTGCCGGGCGTGACCATGCGGTTGCTCCAGGCGGCCCACGGCCCGAGCGTCACGCGTCCGGTGCGCTCCGGTGAACTCCGGTCCCTGCGGGCTGCCTTCGCCACGAACACCTCGATCGGCGTCCGTACGCTCAGTGCCGTCGACGATGTGACGTTCCCGGTCGACGATCCGGTGCTCGCGGTGCTGCGCGAGGTGTACGCAGCCATTCAGCCGGAGCGCCTGTAGCGGCAGCGGCCCCAGGACCGCCGCAGGCCGGGGTGGCACGTGCTCCACCCCGGCGGCACCGGCCGGCTAGAAGTTGCCGTAGTTGACCTGCCAGGTGGGCAGGCCCATACGGCGCCAGACGGCGACCACGCGGTCGCGGTCGTCCAGGGAGACGCGCACGGCGAAGCGGTGGCGGACGTGACGGTCGAAGAGTTCGGCCTTCACGACGTCGTCGCGGCGGCCGTCGCCGGCGGCGCGCATCCACAGTTCGTCGCAGGGGACCTCGTGCCGGCGCAGCCAGGCCTCCGTCATCTCGCGGTGTTCCTCACCTCGGCCCGACAGCAGGACGATGACATCGCCGTCGGCGCGCCGGAAGGACCCCAGGGCCCCGCGCACCGACACGTTGAGCAGGTCCTCGTCGCAGCGGGTGAAGTCGTAGGGGCCGCGGTCGCCCCGGATGGCGAGCGTGCCGTCGATGTCGCACATCACTGCCGCCGGCAGCGCCGGGTCGGCGACGTACGGCTTGACCGAGGGCTCGTCGTTCAACCACGCGTCGGTGAGCTGCCAGCCGCCCCTCCTGACCTTCTCGTGCTTGTCGGCCAGGATGCGGATGATCTCCTCGCCGACCGCCCTGTCCCGCTCGGCGTCGCGCCGTATGCACTCGTCGAGCGGTACGTCGGTGAAGTCGTGCACGACGAAGGCGGCCTGCCCGGCCACCGCTGCCTTCAGACGCTTGGGGATGTGCGGCGTCAGATGCGTGTTGTCCACGACGACGTCGAAGCCGTCGTCGACCGCCGCCCGCACCGCCGCGTCCTGGATGGCCAGCACGGTCTGCTCATGCGCATGGGACCGGCCGCGCTCGGGCGCCGGGACGTCGAGCATCGACCGCAGGTCGTCGAGGTTCACGCGGCGCATCCGGCCCTCGGACTCCGCCTGCAGCCTGCGCGCGGCGGTCGTCTTCCCCGAGGCAGGAAGCCCCGTCATGACGTGTACTACGGGCACGGTCAGTTCTCCTCGTCGGTCAGATACGGGTCGGGCGCCTCTGGCCGGACGGAACGGTACGTCACCAGCTCGGTCGGTCGCCCGTCCAGGCGCAGGAACATGGCGGGGCGTACGGCGGCGTCGGGCAGTTGCTTCACGGCGCGGGCGAAGGCGCCCCGGTCTCCTGCGAGATGGGCGAGGGACGCGTACGCCTCGTCGATCGCGCGCTCGCGGTCGGCCACGTCCTTCTCGATCCGCGCGATCACCTCGCGCACCCAGGCGTCGAACTCGTCGGGCACCTGCTCCAGCAGGGCGTCGAGCGGCTTGCCGCCGGACGCCTCCAGGTCCGCCGTCGAGCAGCCCAGCGCCTGGGCCATCTGCTTGGCGGGCAGCCCCGCGAAGCGCTGGATGCCGTGGCTGCGCCAGATGTCGCGCTCGGTGACGCCGGTGAGCACCTTGTGGAGCCGTACGTACTCGGACAGCTTGGCCTTCGCCCGTACGCCCGAGGCGAAGCGCAACACGAAGCCCTCCGCGTCGGTTCCCGTGGCTGCCCGGCCTCCGGGCAGCCGGTTGGACTCGGCCAGGGCGAGCAGTTCGGCGAGCGGCATGGGCGGCCAGACGGTGACGACCGAACCGATGCCGTTCCAGCCGGCCGCGGCGTCGGTCAGCGGAATCTCCGTGCCGTCCTTGCCGAAGGCAGCAAGGAGCACCAGGTCCCGGCGGTCGCCGTAGTCGACGACGATCCGGTTCTGCGGGTACAGGATCTCGGCGAGGTAGGTCACTCCGGGCACCAGGGCGGAGGTGTCCTTGCCGTCGAGCAGGCGCTGGGCCCAGGTGGCCTGGGCGCTGATGAACGAGCCCTTGGACGCGACCCGCCACCGGCCGGCGTAGTGGAAGACCACCGCGAGGCTGCCGTCGACCTTGTCGTACACCTCGAACGGCTCGTCCGGGAGGGCAGGCGCGTACGGCTGACCGGCCTCGTGCTCGCCGACGTTGAAGAACTTCGGCAGCGGCAGCGCGACTATCTCGCCGGTGGCGTCGTCGGCGACCAGGCCGCGGCAGCGCGTGGTCACCCGGTTCCAGACACGCTCGTACTGGCACGTCCGCGTGTACGTGTAGAGGGACAGCGGCAGTTCGGGGTGCGGCTTGCAGGTGACGTGCCCGGCGTCGAGGGCCGACGCCAGCTCCTGCGGCGGCAGCAGCTCGTGGAGAGTCAGGTATGCCTGGCTCATGTGTCCCTCCCGGTAGTGGTCCTTGATTGTCATGTGCGGGAGGCTCTGTCGAACACCGATTTACCTGCAGGTCGGGGCTGTCGGCGGAGGTGCAGTCGGATGAAACGCGCCCGAGGGGCAATCATGAGTCGTGCACTGATCGCACCGACCGACGTGGAGGAGTGGACGGATGCCGAACGAGCGCGCGGGACAGCAGGCGCGGCCGGAGGACCTCATCGACGTGGCCCGGCTGGTGACCGCGTACTACGCCTTGCACCCCGATCCGGCCGAACCCGCCCAGCGTGTCGCCTTCGGCACGTCGGGACACCGGGGGTCTTCCCTCGACACCGCCTTCAACGAGGACCACATCGCCGCGACGAGCCAGGCGATCTGCGAGTACCGGTCCCGGCAGGGCACCGACGGGCCGCTGTTCCTCGGCGCCGACACCCATGCCCTGTCCGAGCCCGCCCGGGTGACGGCCGTGGAGGTCTTCGCCGCGAACGACGTCACCGTGCTCATCGACACCGCCGACGGCTACACCCCCACCCCGGCCGTGTCTCACGCCATCCTCACCCACAACCGTGGGCGCTCCTCCGGCCTCGCCGACGGGGTGGTGGTCACGCCCTCGCACAATCCGCCGGCCGACGGCGGGTTCAAGTACAACCCGCCGAACGGTGGGCCGGCCGGTTCCGACGCGACCGGCTGGATCCAGGAGCGCGCCAACGAGATCATCGCGGGCGGTCTCAAGGAAGTACGTCGACTGCCCTACGCGGCGGCGCTCGCCGCGCCGACCACCGAACGGTACGACTTCCTCGGCGTCTACGTACGAGATCTGCCGACCGTGCTCGACCTGGACGCCGTGCGCGCCGCGGGCGTGCGCATCGGCGCCGATCCGCTCGGGGGCGCGTCCGTCGCGTACTGGGGCCGCATCGCCGATGAACACCGCCTCGATCTGACCGTCGTCAACCCGCACACCGATCCCACCTGGCGGTTCATGACGCTGGACTGGGACGGCAAGATCCGGATGGACTGCTCGTCCCCGTACGCGATGGCGTCACTGATCGAGCGCCGCGACCGCTTCCAGATCTCCACCGGCAACGACGCCGACGCCGACCGGCACGGCATCGTCACCCCGGACGGCGGGCTGATGAATCCCAATCACTACCTCGCCACCGCCATCGCCTATCTCTACAGCCATCGCGATCAGTGGCCGGACGGCGCAGGCGTCGGCAAGACGCTGGTGTCGTCGAGCATGATCGACAGGGTGGCGGCCGACCTCGGCCGCGAGCTGGTCGAAGTGCCGGTCGGTTTCAAGTGGTTCGTGGACGGGCTGATGGACGGCTCCTTCGGGTTCGGCGGCGAGGAGTCCGCCGGGGCCTCCTTCCTTCGCCGGGACGGCTCGGTGTGGACCACCGACAAGGACGGCATCATCCTGGACCTGCTCGCGTCCGAGATCCTGGCGGTGACGGAGCGGACGCCGAGCGAGCACTACGCATCGCTCACCGCCCGGTTCGGCGAACCGGCCTACGCCCGCGTCGACGCCCCCGCGACCCGCGAGGAGAAGGCGGTACTGAGCCGTCTCTCCCCCGACCAGGTGACGGCCGACAGCCTTGCGGGGGAACCGATCACCTCTGTGCTCACGCACGCTCCGGGCAACGGGGCGCCCATCGGCGGCATCAAGGTGACCACCGCCAACGCCTGGTTCGCCGCGCGCCCTTCGGGCACCGAGGACGTCTACAAGGTGTACGCCGAGTCCTTCCTGGGACCTGACCATCTGACGCGCGTGCAGGAGGAGGCCCGGTCCGTCGTGGCGGCGGCACTGAGCAGCTGACGCGGCAGTCCGTAGCCGGTCCGGTCAAGGCCGGTCCGGTCCGGCGGTCCGGACGGGCCTCCGAAGCCGGGCCGCGACCGGTCCTGGCGGCGGGCTCGGCCGGGCTAGGACCGACGGCGGGGCTTGCCGCGCCTACCGCTCTTGGGGCCGCCGCCGGCCGCGCTGCGCGGGCTCTTGCCGGTCGCCTTGCCGGCGCCCCTGCCAGTGGCCTTGCCGGCTGCGGGCTTCCGCTGGGCGCCGCCTGTCTCCGCGCGCTTGCTCTTCGGCTGCGCCGGGGTCGAGGGGCGACCCCGTGTGCTGTTGACGGTCCGCCCGCGGACGATCCCGATGAACTGCTCCACCAGGTCGGTCGTCTGCTCCTGCGGCCACGACAGCGCGACGCGCGACTCGGGGGCGTTCGTGACCGGCCGGTAGGTGAGGTCCTTGCGGTGGTGGAGGCGGGCGAGCGACTGAGGGACGACGAGCACTCCCACGCCCGCCGCCACCAGCTCGACGGCGTCCGCCGTCGTGGCCGGGCGCTCGATCGCGGGCCGTCCCGGCAGGCGCTCCCAACCGAGGACGTCGTCGAGCGGGTGCAGCACGACGTCGTCGGCAAGATCCTCGGCGGACACCTCGTCGACCGCCGCCACGACGTGGTCCTTCGGGACCACGACCACCGTCGTCTCGGTGTAGAGGGGGATCGCGCTGAGATCCGTGCGGTCGACCGGAAGCCGCACGAACCCCGCGTCGGCACTGCCGCTCCGCAGTACGTCGAAGGCCTCGGCGGCCGGGACCGCGATGAGGTCCAGTGGGACTCCGGGCAGCCGCTCGTTCCAGATCCGCACCCACTTCGAGGGCGTCACTCCCGGGACGTACGCGAGCCGGAACGAAGGGGGTACTTCCGAGCCTGTCACTCTCACAGGCTACCTGTCATGGTCGGGCGTAGTGCACACGTTCGATACCCTTGGCACCATGACGTCGCACCAGAGCGCCCAGACGATGAAGCCCGCGACCGCGGCGAAGAAGCTGGGTGTGTACCTCGAGGCCACCCCCGCCGATTTCCAGGAGGGTCTCGTCTCGCGGGCCGAGCTGAACGCGCTGCAGGCCGATCCGCCCGAGTGGCTCCAGGAGCTGCGCCGCAACGGTCCGCACCCGCGGCCGGTGGTCGCGGCGAAGCTGGGCATCTCGATCTCGGGCCTCGCGCGTGGCGGAATCACCGAGCCGCTCACCACGGAGCAGATCGACGCGCTGAAGAGTGACCTCCCCGAGTGGCTGCAGAAGGAGCGCGCCACCCAGGCCGAGGTCCGCAAGGAAGCGGCGCGCATCAAGGAGAAGAACGCGGCGCGCGACGAGCAGCCTCGCTGACCGCATTCTTGATCTTCCTGCCTCGCAGGACTCGGCACGGCACCCGTCCGGTTTCCGCGCATCCGGCAGGCCCAGGTTCGGGCACCTGACCTGGGCGGATGCCGGGTGGGCACATGACACCCGCGGCGACCTGCTGCATCGCGCGGGCCAGCGGCCTCGCGGCCATCACGCCGCCTGGAGCCGTACGACGCGTACGCCCCCGAAGGTTCCGACTCTGCGTCGGAGACCCGGAGGCGGCGTTCGATGATCCGGGTCGCGGGGGTCACTCGCGAGCAGCGAGGGCCGCGAAGCTCACTTCGTCTGCGCGGCCTTCCCGTGCGGACGCCCGTGCCATAGCGTGAGCCGACTCTGTTACGGACTCGGCCGGGAACTCTCCCGGCCGAGTCCCTGGCTTGAAGGGACAACACCCTTGCGCGTCCCCAGAACAGCCCTGTCGCTCGTCGCCACTCTCGCCTGCGCGGTGGGGCTCACCATCCTCCCCACCACGACGGCCGTGGCCGCCACCCCGCAGTGCGTCACCAAGATGGACCGGCTCGACGACGGGCCGGGCGGTGCCAACTGGATGCCCGTCGCCTCCAACGGCAGCACCATCTGCTACCTGCACCAGGGCAGCGTCAGCCAGGCCGTCTGGGCCCTGCAGCGGGCCCTGAAGGTCTGTTACGGCCAGAACATCGCCGTCGACAGCGATTTCGGTCCGAAGACGAAGGCCGCACTGATCAACGTACAGCGCCAGCTGCGCATTTCGGCGGACGGCGGATACGGGATCCAGACCCGGACCGCCATGAAGTTCTCCCGCAGCGACCTCTCCGAACCCGCCGCCAGCAACCCCGCCTACTGCCACCACAACGGCCCCGTCACCTGATCCGCGCCTGCCCCAGGACCTGCGGACCGGACTGAGCCCACGGGCCGGCCTGATCCCTCGAGACCAGCCTGGGCCCTCGTGCCCTCACCGGGAGCCCGGCGCCACGGTGCCCATCGAGGCATGAGAGCGCCGGGCGACCTGAGGTAGCGCTGCTGATGGAGATCCTCTCCGACCCCACGGCCCGGCCGAGGCCGGAGTCGGCCTGGTGCGAGCCCGGCATCGAGGACGCACTCCCCCTCCGGGCCGCCGTCCACCGCGTTCACCGGTTGTCCGCGCACGATGCGGCGACAGCGACCGCACTCGTGGTCCGGCCGGCCCTACGGCCCGGGGACACGGAGCTGTGCCTGGCCGCCCTGGACGAGGCGTGGCGGCTTCTCGTGGCGGCGGTCCGCGGCCCCTCACTGCTGCCCCTGTCAGGAGAACTGCTGGAGGACCCGGATGCCGAGGTGCGGCTCAAGGGCCACCCGCCTCCTGGCGGCCCTCGGTCGGCAGGCAGCTCCTTGCGCCGATCGGCTCGCCACCCTCGTCTACGGCCCCGGGACGGACGGGTACGCCGAGGGCACCGTCGGCGCATACGCGCTCCGGGCGCTGACCCGGATGGGCGACGCACGCGCCCTTCCGGGACTGGTCGAGCGGCTCTACGAGCCCTACCGGGAGCTCTGTTCGCGCAGCTGCGTCCTGGGGGGACCCACGGCTGTCCGAGATCGCCGACGTCCTGATGCCGCTGCGGGAGCACGCGGGCGTCCTGCTGCCCGGCCTGCGGGAGGTGCTGCGGAACTCCGGCGATCACAACGGCGGCCCGGGGCCGCTGACCGGGGAGATCTGGCGGGTACGGGAAGCGTGGGGACCGGACGCCCTGCCCGCGCTCACGGAGGTGGTGCCGCTGCTCTCCGACGCCCGCAGCTCGCTCCGCGCCGCCGACGCGCCGGCGGCCATGGGGCCGGCCGCCATGACGGCCGAGTCGGCGGTCCGGCGTTGCGCGATCCTCGACCACGAGCCGAACCGGTGGCATGTGGCGTGGGCCGCCCGGCGTATCGGCGGTGACGGCCGTCGGCGCTGCAACTGCTGGGCGACGCGGCGCCGAAGGAGGAGGGACCGTGCTGGGGACGGGTCCGTCTGCCGGCCGGCTTCGGGCCCGCGGCCGCGCCGTACGCCGACCGGGTGCGGCACATCATCGCGAACTCGCGGGGTCGGGTCCGGATGCAGGCCGCCATCGCGACGCTGTGGTCGATCACCGGCGAGGCGGAACCGAGCGTGTCGGTGCTGGAGGCGTTCGTCCGGCCTGTCGCCGAGGGGAAGGACGGGTACGGGCAGTTCCGTGACGCGCTGCGCGCCCTGGCCCGTATGGGCACGATCACCCCGCAGATCCGCTCCGCGCTCCGGCGGTGTCGGCGTACGACACACGGCGTACGGCACACGGCTGTCGCCCTACGGCGACTTCCGGGCCGTCCTCGACGACGAGTTCCACCGGGCATCGATCGAGGAAACCGCCGGCCACGGCCTGAATCAGCCGGGTTCGGGGCGCCGGTGAAGGGTCGTGGACCGCGCCTGGCCGGCCTGCTCTCCGCCGGGCAGGCCGACGTCGTGGGACGTGATCGAAAAGCCGGTCGGCGCGGAGCGGTCGGCGCCCCTTTCGGGTGACGCCATCCGTGCCCCGGCGCAGCGAAACGGGACGCCTCGTTACTCACCCGAACAGGCTAACAACCGAGCGTGAGCCCTTGTCCCCACTGGCCTGTCCCCCATTCGGAGTTGCGACGCCACGGGGGGCATGAGTCGGTAGGAGTCGTGTCCTGCCGGATCTCACCATCAGGAGGAGACATGGACATCAAGCAGAAGGGCCATTCGGCCGAAAAGCTGTCCGTCGTTTTCGCGGTCCGTGTGATCGAGGGCGGCGAGCAAGGGTTTCTGGACATGTACGACCAAATCCGGAAGTCCGTCGCCGGAAGCCCCGGTCACATCATCGAGAGGCTGGGAGAGCCCGTTGACGACTCCCGCCAGTGGGTGATCACCAGCGAGTGGGAGACACCCGAGCACTTCTTCGCCTGGCAGCAGAGCGAGGACCACCGCGCACTGGTGGCCCCGCTCCGCAAGTGGGTCGACTCGACGCAGTCCCTGCGGTTCCGGGTCGTCAAGGAGACCACGAAGGAGACGTCATGACGCGCACCATAGACGGACCTGTCGCCGTCCTCGGTCTCGGCAGGATGGGCACCGGCCTGGCGACCCGCCTCCTTGACCAAGGCATACAGGTGCGGGTCTGGAACCGCACCTCGGAACGGGCCGAGCCGCTCGCCAAGGCGGGCGCCGTCGCGGCCGCCCACCCGGCCGATGCCGTCGAGGGCACAAGAGCCGCCATCTGCACCGTTGCCGACGGCGAAGCCCTCGGCACCGTGCTCCGCGGACCGGACGGGGTCCTGGCCAGGGGTGCCTACCCGGGCACGCTGATCTGCGCCAGCACCGTCGCCCCCGAAGAGGTCGTCAGCATCGCCGGGGAGGTGCCCTCGGTTCTGGACGTCGGCATGCTCGGCAACCGTGAGCACGCCCGCGACGGCGAGCTGCGGCTGTTCGTCGGCGGCGAGAAGCGGGCCTTCACCGTGGCCCGGCCGCTGCTGGAGATGCTGGGCAAGGAGGTCGTCCATCTGGGCGCGCTCGGTTCCGGCATGCGGATGAAGCTGCTCCTCAACCTGCTCATGGGGATAGAGGTGCAGGCGCTGGCCGAGGCCACCGAACTGGCGTCCGCCACGGGGCTCGACCGACAGCTGGTTCTCAGGACGATCGCGGGCAGCGGCTTCGCCTCGCCGGTCATGGCGTTCAAGTCGAGGCGCCTGGCCGCCGACCGCTTCGACGAGCCGGACTTCCGGCTGCGGCTGATGGCCAAAGACCTCATGCTCGCTACGAAGCAGGCTGCGGAGGCCGGCCTGCGTCTGCCCCTCGCAGCCGCAGCAGCCGAGACGCACGTCCGCGCCACCGAGCAAGGGCTCGGCGACGAGGACTGTGCCGCGGTCACCCGCGCACTCACACCGAACCCGGGAACCGACACATGATCATCGACATCCACGGGCACCTGTCCCCACCGGAGGCGGCCAAACGCTTCCCCATGCCCCCCAGCCTGACCGACGTCGACGGCATGCTCGCCGCTCGCGCCCAGGCCGGGATCGACCTCACCGTCATCGGCAGCCCGGTCGGCGCCGGAGCGATGGCGCGGGTCCCGGGCGTCGACAACTACGCGCAACCACGAGACCGGCTGCGCGGCTTCCACACCTGGATGTCAGGCCTGATCGCCAAGTTCCCGGACCAGTTGCGCGGGTACGTGTACGCCAACCCGTTCGGCGACGACGATCACCTGGAAGGAGTCAGGGAGACCCTGGCGGACCCCGCCTTCGTCGGCCTGATCACCACGTCCAGCGTCCATGGCGAGCTGCTCGGCTCCCCGCGTGCCGACTCCTTCTTCGCGCTGGCCGCCGAGGCGGGAGTGCCGGTCCTGGTGCACGCCCCGGCCGAACCGGTCGGCACGGAGCGGGTCGACAACATCGGCTTCGTCGAGCAGATCGGCCGCTTCGGCGACGTCACGATGGGCATGGCCATGATCGCGTTCGCGGGATGGCTGGACAAGTATCCCGGTCTGCGGCTGATCGGTGCGACCGGCGGCGGCGCGATGGCGCTGCTGCCGGAGCGCCTGCAGACGGCGGCGCGCCCCCGGCACTGGGGCGGGGGGGCGCCGCCCTCCGCCCCGCCGTCGGCGCAGCCCTCCGCCCCGCCGCCGGCGGAGAACCCGCCGGCGGCCGACCCGGCCGCGGCGCTCCAGCGCATGTACGTCGACACCAGCCCGTTCAGCCCGGCACACCTGAGCCTCAACGCCGAGGTCCTGGGGCCCGAACGGATGCTGTTCGGCACCGACTCACCGCCCATGGCGGCGCCGCTGGAGGACTTCATCCGCATGATCGAGAAGCTGCCGGTGGACAAGGCGTCCCAGCAGCTCATCCTCGGCGGCAACGCCGAGGCCCTCTTCGACCTGAGGAGTCGTCCGTGACCACCATGCAAGATCCCGTCGCCGCGGCCGAGCGGTGCACCCCGGAGTACAGGCGCAACCCGCACGCGGTCTACGCCCACCTCCGGGACACGGCGCCGGTCTGCCCGATGAGACCGCCGCACGGCAACGAGACGTACCTGATCACCCGGTACGAGGACGCGCGGGCCGCCCTGTCGGATCCGCGGCTGAGCAAGGACATGTACGGGGCCCTGGACGCCTACCGGAGCATCTTCGGTGACTCGTCGGTGGCGCTGGACGACAACATGCTCAACTCCGACGCGCCCAAGCACACCCGGCTGCGGAAGCTGGTCAACTCCGCGTTCACGCCGCGCCGTGTGGAAGCCCTGCGGCCGCAGATCCACGCCATCGCCGAGAAGCTGCTCGACGAGTGCCCGACCCGGGAACGGTTCGATCTGCTGCCCGCGTTCGCGTTCCCGCTGCCGATCACCGTGATCTGCGAACTGCTCGGCGTGCCGCCGGAGGAGCGCTCGCACATGCACCAGCTGTCCACCACGGTGGCACAGACCGGTTTCAGCGAGGAGTCCAAGCGGGCCCAGCAGAAGGCGGAGGAGGGCCTGCACGCGTACTTCTCGGAACTCATCGCGCGCAAGCGGAGCCGTCCGGGTGAGGACCTGCTCAGCGCGCTCACCGCGGTCCGGGACAACGACGGCGGGCTCACCGAGAACGAGCTGGTCTCGACGGCGTTCCTGCTGATGTTCGCGGGTCACAAGACGACCGCGTACCTCATCGGCAATGCCGTGTACCACTTCCTGGCCAATCCCGCACAGCTGCGCGCCGTGCAGGAGAACCCGGAGCTGGTCGGTCCGGCGGTGGAAGAGCTCGTGAGGTACGACGGCTCCGTGGAGAGCGCGACGTTCCGCTACGCGACCGAGGACGTGGAGTTCAGCGGGACGCGGATTCCGAAGGGCGCTCTGGTCCAGATCGCGCTCAGCTCGGCCAACCGCGATCCGCTGAAGTTCGACTCCCCGGACGAGTTCGATGTGACGCGACCGGGGAACGCCCAGAGCGCCCACCTGGGGTTCGGGCAGGGCAGTCACTACTGCCTGGGAGCTCCGCTCGCCCGGCTGGAGATGCAGCTGGCCCTCACCGGGCTGTTCACCCGGTTCCCGAGGATGGCCCTGGCCGACCCCGCGGGTGAGCCGAAGTGGATGGAGGTGCCGTTCCCGGCCTTCCGCGGTCTCGCAGAGCTGCCCGTGGTGCTCGATCCCGCCGTGTCGTGACCGACGGCAGGGGGCGGGCGAAAGGGGCGCGGAAGCCGTTCGGCGGCTTCCGCGCCCCTCGGCGGCGGCTTGGAGGTTCGTCGTGGGCGGGCCCGGTGGCCGCTTCGCGCGAACGCCGAGCGGGCCCCTCCGAAGAGGGGCCCGTCGACGTCGCTTCAGAGATGGCGCTTCATCAGAAGACGCTCACCCCGTAGGCGCTCAGCGCCTCCGTGACCGGCTGGAAGAACGTGGTGCCGCCGGAGGAGCAGTTTCCGCTGCCGCCTGAGGTCAGGCCGAGCGCGGTGGTGCCGGAGAACAGGGCGCCGCCGCTGTCGCCGGGCTCGGCGCAGACGTTGGTCTGGATGAGGCCGTGGACGATGTCCCCGCCTCCGTAGTTCACGGTCGCGTTGAGACCCGTGACCGTCCCGCCGTGCAGGCCGGTGGTGCTGCCGCTGCGCAGGACGGACTGGCCGACGGAGGCGTTGCCGGCCGACGTGATGTCGCGGTAGGTGCCGTTGTAGAGGTAGACCCGGCCGTCCGCGGCCGAGGCGTTGGAGTGCCGGATGATGCCGTAGTCGTTGGTGGGGAAGCTGGAGCCTGCGGTCGGGCCCAGGACGGTGGTCTGGGCGGAGTTCGTGTACCAGGTGCTGCCGATGTTGGTGCAGTGGCCCGCGGTCAGGGCGTAGTACGTCGAGCCGCTGCGTACGTTGAAGCCGAGAGAGCAGCGGCCGCCGCCGGTGTAGATGGCCTGGCCGCCCGCGATGAGCTTGTTGAACATGCCGGGCGTGCGCGTGATCTTGAGGGAACCGGCCCGGTCGCCCGCGGCCTTCTTGATAGCGGAGATTTCCGCGGCGGAGACGGTGCTGTCCACCGTCACGACGACCTTGCCGGTCGCCTTGTCGGTGTACCACGCCGTTCCGGCGATGTCGGCGCTGCGAACGGCGTCGTTCGCCTGCGCCAGCGATGCCGCAGTGGGGGCGGCGCCGGAGGTGGATTCGGCTGTCGCCGTGGGAGCAGTCAGCGCGGTGACGGCCAGCAGTCCGGCAGCCACGGCGATCAGCCGCGTCGCTCGTCTGCGGGGGCCGCCGAGGGGGAAGCGCCTGGTGTTCACTACATCCTCCATGTGGGGGTCCTGTGGGCCCGTTGGGTGTGCGGGCCCACGCGCACCGCGTCGGCCGGACGACGACCCGTGGGTCATGGCCCTGACAAACGCGGTGCGTGCTAGGAAGCTTGAACTCCGGTTAGTTCCGGCACAAGGTCGCCTTTCGGCCGGTCTACACGCGTCCAGCAGCCACGTATTCACTGCG
This sequence comes from Streptomyces sp. NPDC001970, assembly GCF_053594115.1. Classification (NCBI taxonomy): domain Bacteria; kingdom Bacillati; phylum Actinomycetota; class Actinomycetes; order Kitasatosporales; family Streptomycetaceae; genus Streptomyces; species Streptomyces sp. NPDC001970. The sequence continues at coordinate 263,746 of NZ_JBSFDW010000005.1, forward strand.
CGAAGCCCATGCGGCAGGCAGTGACCGAATTCCGGAGCCGACGGGGCCGAGCCGACGGAATACAAAAGCGGTCTGACGAGCGATCAGGAATGCACCGCGTACCGGCCCCTGACTCCCGGCAGAGGCGCACCCGCCCCCGGTCATTCCTGTTGAACGCTCACCCGCCCCGCCCGAGACGTGAGCGACAGCCCGGCCCTGCGGTGGGGACGTGGACACAGAGCCGAAACAGCCCTTGGCCGGCTGCGCTTGCCGGCCGGCGGGTCCGCGGGCCCGCCGTTCGTCGACCCGACGACCGGCGCAACAGGGATCGGGGCACGACGAATTACTCGGAGATCACCGCGTTCGCCCACGTCGGGCCTCTGTCCGAAATTCATGCTCCCCCGCCCGCCCCAAGGCCGGGCGAGGCACTCGACGAGCCGCTCGCGACGACTCACCGGCCCGTCCCACGGCGCGACGCCGGACCCGACTCACCGAAGGTCATGAGGCGATGCCCCCTGACCCGCCTGCGGCTTGGACCGCCGGACCCTGGGCTGCGCCGCCCCCCTGCAACCTCCTCGCAACCTCGTAGGGAGTTGACTGGCCACTGCCTCAGCGGCATCCGATACGTGGACCGGTCAGGAGAGGGGCTGCACATGGACCGACATGCGACGGCGCATCCGCGGGTGAGCTGCTCGACACAACAGCGCGGCTTCGTCCGATGACCGGGGACGCCGCACGGGCCCCCCTCGTGGAGCTCACTCCCGCGGCCGCCGAGCTGGTGCGGCGGCTGCGGGCGGCGCACGGGCCCCTGATGTTCCATCAGTCCGGCGGCTGCTGCGACGGCAGCGCGCCGATGTGCTATCCGGACGGCGAGTTCCGCACGGGCGGCTCGGACGTGCTGCTGGCCGCACTGTCCGTCGACGGCGTGGACGAGCCGGTGTCCTTCTGGATGTCGGCGAGCCAGTACGAGGCGTGGCGGCACACCCGGCTCATCGTCGACGTCGTCGAGGGCCGCGGCAGTGGATTCTCGCTGGAGGCACCGGAAGGTGTGCGTTTCCTGATCCGTTCCCGGCTGGTCGGTTCCTAGCCTTCCCGGTCTGGTCAACTCTTCTGCATATAATGCGAGTTGGCCGGACGTGGGGAGCGACAGTGACGACACGTCGTACGCACGGTGCCCGGGGTGACGTGGTCCGTACGGTGCTCGGCGGGGTGCTCACCTGGTGCTCCCTGGTGGTGACGGGACTCGCGGCGGCCACGCCTGCGACCGCCGCTCCCGCTCCCGCCGCCGCGCAGGCACCCGTCTGGGTGCGGCTCGCACCGGGTGTGCAGTACCGGCAGTTCGGCATCGATGCCTCGAACGGCCCCGCCCGGGCCCATCTTCTCTCGGTGGACCTGCGCAGCCCCCAGGTCTCGGTGGGTCTGCTGTACCCCAGGGCGGTCGGCGCCCGGGCACCACTGTCGTCACTCGCCGACGGCAGCGGTGCGGCGGCCGCCGTCAACGGCGACTTCTTCAACATCACGGAGACCCAGCACCCCGGGGTCGAGGCGACAGGAGCCCCGGTGGGCCCGGCGATCGCGGGTGGCCGGCAGCTCAAGGCCGCGGTGCCGAACGGCCAGCGGTTCGGACCGGCGCTGCCGCCGGGCACGTCGACGCGGGACGTCCTGGGCGTGGGCAGCGACGGCCGGGCACGGCTCGGCCGACTGGCCCTGGACGGCAGTGTGTTCACCGCCGAGGGCAGGCTGCCGCTGGGTGGGCTCAACCAGTACGCACTCCCGGTCGGCTCGATCGGCGCGTTCACGTCCGACTGGGGCGCCGTCTCCCGGGTCCGTGCGACGTGCGGTACGGATACGAACCGGGCGGCGCCGTGCAGTTCGGACACGCATGAGGTGACGCTGCGGCGCGGCCGGGTCGTCTCGGTGGCCGCCACACCGGGGCGGGGCGCGATCGCCCCGGACACGCAGGTGCTGGTCGGCCGGGACGCCGGGGCCGCCCAGCTGCGCGGGCTCGCCGTCGGCGACCGGGTGACCGTACGGCACCGGCTGGTCGAGGCGCGCAGCCGGGCCCCCTACCGCTTCGCGGTGGGCGGCTACCCGGTGCTGCGCGGCGGGGCCCCGCTGCCCGGCCTGGATGCCGTGACGGCCGCCGTGCGCACGGCGGCCGGGATCGCCGACGGCGGGCACAGGCTGCTGCTGCTCGCCCTCGACGGTGCCCCGGAGTTCCGCACCGGACTGACGATCGCCGAGGTGGCGGCCGTGATGCGGGACGCCGGGTCGGTGGACGCCTTCAGTCTGGACGGCGGTGGCTCGTCGACCCTGGTCGCACGGAACGCCGGAGCGGATGCGGTGACGGTACGCAACCATCCGAGCGGCGGGGCAGAGCGTCCCGTACCGAACGGCATCGGCGTGTTCTCGCCACGCTACCCGGTGTCGCAGGCGTCCCGGGCGTGATTGCGGTGTCATCGCGCGGGACGACGTCGCTCTCACTAGCGTGGTGCTCAGGACATCCGACACAAGCACACCTCACCCCGCAGACAGCAGAGAGAGTCAGTCATGGCTGCACAACCTGAAGGCACGCCGATCTGGGCCGATGCGATGTTCTCCGACGTGGAGGGAGCGAAGAGCTTCTACGGCGAGCTCCTGGGCTGGACGTTCGGCGAGGCCTCGTCGGAGTACGGGAACTACACGCAGGCGTACGCCGCCGGGAAGGCCGTCGCCGCCGTGGTCCCGCCGATGCAGGGCCAGGAAGGCCAGTCGCAGTGGTGTCTGTATCTGGCGTCGCCGGATGCCGCCGCGACCGCAGAGAAGATCCGCCAGAACGGCGGCACCGTCCTCATGGAGCCGATGGAGGTCGGCGACTTCGGCTCGATGTGCCTCGCCCAGGATCCGAGCGGCGTCGTGTTCGGTGTCTGGCAGGCCGGCACGCACGAGGGCTTCGAGGCGCAGAATGTGCCCGGCGCCTTCTGCTGGGCGGAGGTCTTCACCCGTGAACCGGAGAAGTCCGACACGTTCTTCCCCACGGTCTTCGGCTACGGCGTGAAGACGATCGAGGACGAGAACGTCGACTTCAAGCTCTTCGACCTCGGAGCGGACCCGGTGCTCGGCCGGATGAGGATGACCCCGGAGGAGTTCCCCGCGGAGATCCCGTCCTACATCCAGGTCTACTTCACCGTCCCGGACTGCGACGCCGCGGTGGCGAGCGCGCAGAAGCTGGGTGGCAAGGTGGTGTTCGGGCCGATGAGCAGCCCCTTCGGCCGCTTCGCGGCCATCGTCGACCCTCAGGGTGCGGCGTTCGCCGTCATCGACGTCACGACCACCGAGGGCGAGATGCCGAACATCACCTGAGTCCGGGAGGCGAGGTGGATGCCCGGGGCCGCACCCTGACCGGCCCCGGGCATCCGTGTCCTCGCCGGCGGTTCAGTGCTGGGTGTCGCGCACGGCGACGATGCCGTTGAAGACCCCCACGTACGCCGTACAGTCGGGGCCGATGGTGATCGGCGCCCAGTTGTTGTCGTACAGCGGCCCCGTGCGCGGCGGTTTCACGGGCGCCTCATGATCGCGAAACGACCGGGGCTTCGCCTCAGTCGCGGCTGAAGGTGCCGAGGCCGTTCTCGTCGAGGTACTCGACCCGGAACCCGGTGGCCTTGCCGCCCGGGTCGACGGTGAAGGTGACTCCGGTCGCTCCGACCGCGTTCTCGCCCGTCGTCTCGTAGCTGAAGGTGTCGCCGTCGTAGTGGGTCAGGTCGAACCGCATGGGTTCGGGCCCCAGTTCGAGGACGAGTCCGTCCCGGTCCGTGGTGACGACGGCCTTGCCGTAGTAGGCGCTGGAGTACGTCCCGGTGTAGGCGCCGTCGGCGCGGGCGGGCCTCGGCTTCGCGGGCGGATCGGCGTAGTCCGTGGGGGACTTGCCCCGCTCCTGCTCCTGCTCGTAGAGCCCGGCGACCAGGGGCAGCCAGTCGGTGGTGGGCTTGCCGTACTGGACGGTGTCGAAGAAGTCGAGGGCGACGGAGTCGGCCATGCCTACGGGCTGGCCGTTGGTGAGGACGACGATGCCGAGCTGCTCGCCCGGCAGCATGGTCACGTTGGTGTTGGCGCCGAGTTCGAAGGCGCCGGAGTGGCTGAGGCGGAGCCTGCCCTGGTTGTCGTAGCCGACGTTCCAGCCCAGGCCGTAGAAGCCGGCGCGTGCGGCGGGGGCCGTGGGGGGCTGGGAGACGATCTCGGGAAGGTGGGTGTGTTCCAGGGCCTCGGCGTCGATGATCCGCTTGCCGTCGAGTTTCCCGTTGGCGAGCTGGAGTCGCAGCCAGCGGGTCATGTCGCTCGCGGTGGAGCTGACGCCGCCGGCCGGTGCCTGCGCGTCCGCGTCCCGGACGAACTTCGCCTGCCAGGTGCCGTCAGCGGTCCTCACGTGGGTGACGGCCTTGTTCGTGGCCTTCTCGTAGTCGGCGAAGGCGGAGCTCGTGGAGTCCATCGCGGCCGGCTTGTAGAGGGTGTCGGCGCTGAGCTTCTCCCAGCTCACTCCCCTGGCCCGGGCCACGGCCTCCGCGCCGGCCGTGAAGCCGAAGTTGGTGTACGCGTAGCTCGCGCGGAACGGGTCGAGCGGCTCGTCGCGCAGATGGCCGAGGATGTACGCCTGGTCGTAGCCGAGGTCCTCCAGCAGATCGCCGGCGTGGTCGGGCAGCCCGCTGCGGTGGGACATCAGGTCCGTGACCGTGACATGGGCGCTCACCCACGGGTCCTTGAGCGCGAAGCCGGGAAGGTGCCGGGCCACCGTCTCGTCCCAGCCGACGACGTCGTCGCCGACGGCCCCCGCGACGACGGTGGAGGCGATCGGCTTCGAGAGCGAGGCCAGCTGGAAGACGGTGTCCGGCCCGACGGTCCCGGGTTCGCCGACCTTGCGCTCGCCGAAGCCCCTGAGGTGGACCACCCGGTCCTTGTACACGACGCCTACGGCCGCCCCGGGCACGCCGGTGCGCTTCATCATGTCCTCGACGACACCGTCCAGCTTGGCGACGGCGGCGTCCACGTCGGCCTGGGTGAGCAGCGGCGGGGGCTCGAGCGGGGGTGGCTTCGGGGCGGACTCCGAGGGGGTGGGTGCGGGGGTGGGCGGCGGGGTGGGCGCGGACGCGGCCAGGGTCAGGGCCGTCGCCCCGGCGAGCAGAGCGGCCAGGCCCGATACGCCCAGGGTGCCGCTCCTGCGGAGTCGCACGCCCTTACCAGCACGCATACCGTCCATTGAACGCCCGGAGCGGGACCCTGTCGCCCGCAGTCTCCGGGGCGGTGCCGGTTCTCAGGGTTTGAGCCTGCTGACCACGTCCGCGGTGGCGGACACCCCGTTCTGGATGGTGGGCGCCATGCTCGTGCCTGCCAGGAGGAACCCGAGCAGGGCGCAGACCAGTGCGTGCGAGATCTTCAGGCCCCCGTTGCGTAGATAGATCACCGCGAGTACGAGCAGCAGCAGTACGACTGAGACGGACACGGCCATCCCCCAACCTCCTTCGACGCCGCGTCGGAATTGCGGCATTCGGTCGCCAGTGTGGCGGAGTGGAGGCGCCGGATGGCCGACTGGCGTGTCCGCTGATCGGGTGATTGTTGACGCGGGGATTGACCGGGGCGGTTACGCGCCGCGGGCGCGGAGGAACTGTTCCAGGCCGGAGAGGTCGTCGGTGTTGATGTGGTCGACGCGGGCGTTCAGCAGTTCGGACCAGACGGCATCGCGCGCCGGGCCCGGTGCGTCGGGGGTGGCCCAGAAGCGGACGCGCTGCCCGCGGTCGTGGGCCGTGGAGACGATGGACCGCAGCCGTTCGCGCTCGACGGCGGGGAACGGGCCGTTGCCCTGCCAGGTGAAACTCTGCGTCCAGTTGCTGGAGATCAGCGGGATGAAGGAGGCGGGCGCGGGCGCGGGGGCCGCGAGGTCGTCGAGGCGGCCGTCGTAGAAGGCGTGGCGTATGCGCTGGGCCTCCATGGGGGCGCGGGCGGCCCGGTCGCCGGAGATGACGGGAGCGACGGCGCCGGGGTGCACCCGGCCGTGGGCGTAGGTGCTCAGGATCCGGCGGTATGCCTGGAGTTGGCGGTCGAGTTCGAGGTAGGTGTTCACCCCGTCGTTCTTGATGTCCACGAGCAGCTGCACGGGACGCCGGTAACCGCGGTGCACCGAGCCGTGGTTGGCCCTCACCCGGGCGAGCAGCGGGTCCAGGTAGAGGGAGCGGAGGGTGCGGGTGGGGTCGAGCTGGGCGGGCTCGTGGGCGACGAGGAGCTCCCCGTCGACGAGGAAGATGTCGGCCTCGAGGCTGGTGAAGCCGTGGGCCAGCGCGTCGTGGAGGGGCCGCGTGTGCAGGTAGTCGTTGTGCGCGTGCGCGCGGCGCAACGGGCGGGCCCTGTGGGCGGGTTCGGCCGCCAGGGCCTGGGCGGCGGGCGCGAGGGCGGCTCCGGCGAGTGCGGCGGCGATCGTGGTGACGGCTGCGCGACGGGTGGTGCGGTCCATGGTGCCTCCGGGCTCTGCGGGACGTGGGAGCGGTACGGGCGGTGCGGGAGGTGTGGAACACCGCGAGTATCCGTGCAGATCACGTCCAACGGGCAGGGTGCAGCGAAGAGTTCGGCCACCGGTCACCCGGCGCTCAACCAGTGCGGCACCGGGACCCGGCCGGCCTCGCCGGCGGACGGTCACCGCCGGTCGTCCGGCTGCGTGGTGGAGGAGGAGGCGAGCTGCCGCCACCGGCCGGTCGGGGCAACCTGCGCGCAGGTCGCCGCCTGCCGGGGTCGTCCTCGCGCTAGTCTGCGCGGACCTGATGATTTGCCCGGATCCGGGAGGATTTCATGACCTCGCGACTCAACCCGTATCTCAGCTTCGGCGGCGACGCCCGCCAGGCGATGGAGTTCTACAAGGAGGTCTTCGGCGGCACGCTGGCACTCAACACCTTCGGCGAGTTCGGCCAGAAGGACACCCCGGGTGCCGACAAGATCATGCACGGGATGCTGGAGACCCCCAGCGGCTTCACGCTGATGGGCGCCGACACTCCGCCGGGGATGGAGCACACCCCGGGCAACAACTTCGCGGTGAGCCTCAGCGGCGACGACGAGGCGGAGCTCCGCGGCTACTGGGACATGCTGTCCGCCGGCGCCGGCGCCGGAGTCTCGGTCCCGCTGGAGAAGCAGATGTGGGGCGATGTGTTCGGCATGTGCACGGACCGGTTCGGCATCCCCTGGATGGTCAACATCAGCGGGACGCGGGGCTGAGGAACCAAGGACGGTCCTTGCGGGGAACGGGCAGGCCGCCGCGGAGCCGGCCGGGGTTTCCGGCCGGTGCCGCGGCGGCCACGGCGGGTGGCAGCGCCCTGCTACCGGTTCCGGTTCACCGGGGAGCGGGCAGCGACACCAGTTCCGCCAGCGCCTCCCTGTGCCGGCCGGGCGTGCCGAGGGCGATCTCGTCCGCCTTGGCGCGCTTGAGGTAGAGGTGCGCGGGGTGTTCCCAGGTCATGCCGATGCCGGCGTGCAACTGGACGCACTCCTCCGCGGCGTGCACGGCGACCCGGGAGCAGTAGGCCTGCGCGACCGACACGGCGAGCGGGGCCTCGGCGCTTCCGGTGGCTAGTGCGTCCGCGGCGTTGCGGGCGGCGGCGCGTGCGTGCACGACCTCCAGCCAGAGCTGCGCCATCCGGTGCTTGAGCGCCTGGAAGGAGCCGACGGGCCGGTTGAACTGGTGGCGCTCGCGCGTGTACCGGACGGTCTCCTCGAGGCACCACTCTGCGACGCCGAGCTGCTCGGACGCGAGCAGACCGGCGCCGGCGAGCAGACCTCGGCGTACGGCGGCGGCGGCCGTCCCGGCGTCCGCGAGCCGCGTTCCGGCCGCGTCCCCGACGGTGACGGACGCGAGCGGGCGCGTCAGATCGAGCGCGGTCTGCGGTACGACCGTGGCGTCGGCGCGCTCCACCGCGTGCAGCCCGTCGGGCCTCGGCACCAGCAGGACGTCGGCGGTCACCGCGTCCGCGACGCCGGTCACGGTCTCTCCTTCGGGAAGGCCCGCGCCCGGGGCGGTGGAGAGCGGGAGCGCGAGGACCGCCACCGTACGGCCGCCGGCCAGGCGCTTGAGCAGGTCGGCGACCTCGTCGGCCTCGCCGTCGAGGGCGAGGAGGGTCTCGGTGGCGATGACGGAGCTGCTGAGGTACGGCGCCGGGGTCACCGTCCGCCCCAGCTCCTCCAGCACGACCGCGGCCTCCCTGTGCGTGGCGCCCTGGCCGCCGAGCTTCTCGGGCACGAGCAGGCCCGCCGTGCCCATGTCGGCGGCGAGCGAGGTCCACAGCCCGGCGTCGTACGGCTCGCCCGTCTCGGCGCGGGCGAGCACGGCGGACGCCTGCGACCGGTCGGTGAGGAGTGAGCGCACGGCGGCGCGCAGGTCGTCCTCGGTCTCGGAGTACAGCAGGTCCGGCTGGGTGCTCATCGCGTCAGGTCCTTCCAGGCGACGTCCTTGTCGTTGCGCGGCTCGGGCGGCAGGCCGAGCACGCGCTCGGCGACGATGTTGAGCAGCACTTCGCTCGTGCCGCCCTCGATGGAGTTGCCCTTGGAGCGCAGATAGCGGTAGCCGGCGTCGCGGCCCGTGAAGTCGACGAGTTCGGGACGGCGCATGGTCCAGTCGTCGTACAGCAGCCCTTCCTCGCCGCGGAGTTCCACCTCCAGCCCGCTGATCTCCTGGTTGAGACGGGCGAACGCGAGCTTCATCCCGGAGCCCTCGGGTCCGGGCTGGCCCGCGACGAGCTGCTGGCGGAGCCGTTCGCCGGTGAGCCGGGCGACCTCTGCCTCCACCCACAGGGTGAGCAGACGCTGGTGGAGGTCGTGGGTGCGCAGTTCGGGGCGCTCGCGCCAGGTGCGCGCGACGGGGCCGATCATTCCGCCCTCACGTGGGATGCGCATGCCGCCGATCGAGACGCGCTCGTTCATGAGGGTGGTCCGGGCGACCTTCCAGCCGTCCCCGACGGGGCCGAGGCGGTGGGCGTCGGGGATGCGGACGCCGGTGAGGAAGACCTCGTTGAACTCGGCCTCGCCGGTGATCTGGCGCAGCGGCCTGACGTCGACTCCGGGGTCGGTCATGTCGCAGATGAAGTACGTGATGCCGCGGTGCTTGGGCGCGTCGGGGTCGGTGCGGGCGATGAGGATGGCCCAGCGGGCGAGGTGCGCGCTCGACGTCCACACCTTCTGGCCGTCCACGGTCCAGTCGCCGTCGTCCCCGTCCCGGACTGCGCGGGTGCCGAGCGCGGCCAGGTCGGAGCCGGCGCCGGGCTCGCTGAACAGCTGGCACCACACCTCCTCGCCGACCCAGAGAGGCCGCAGGAAGCGCCGCTTCTGCTCCTCGGTGCCGTAGGCGAGGATCGTCGGCGCGGCCATGCCGAGGCCGATGCCGATCCGGCGGGGATCGTTGTCGGGCGCGCCGGCGGCGTCGAGTTCGGCGTCGACGACGGCCTGGAGGGAGCGGGGCGCGTCCAGTCCGCCGAGCCCGACGGGGTAGTGCACCCAGGCGAGTCCGGCGTCGAAGCGGGCCCGGAGGAAGTCGGTGCGGTCGGTGGTGGCGGGCGGATGCTCGGCGAGCAACGTGCGTGTGCGCTCGCGCAGTTCGGCGGCATCGGTCATGAGGCGGCTCCTTCCGGGACGACGACGAGGCGGCCGGTCGTGGTGCCGTCGGCGACGCGCTGCACGGCGCCGGCGGCGTCCACGAAGGCGACCCGCTCGCTGATGAGAGGCTTGATCAGGCCCTTGGCGGCATATTCGGTCAGGGTCTCGTGGCAGCGCAGGACGGACCGCGGGTCCTTGTGGTTGTAGAGGCCCCAGTGCAGCCCGACGATCGAGTAGTTCTTGACGAGGGCGTGGTTGAGTGCCGGGCTGGGGATGGTGCCGCTCGCGAATCCGACGATCAGGATGCGGCCCTCGAACGCCACGCACTTGGCGGACTTGGCGTAGGCGTCGCCGCCGACCGGGTCGTAGATCACGTCGGCTCCGCGCCCGCCGGTGGCTTCCTTGACGGCGGCGACGATGTCGTCGCTGCGCCGGTCGATGACGACGTCGCAGCCCAGTTCGCGGGCGACGGCCGCCTTGTCGGGCCCGCCGACGACACCGATGACCCTGGCGCCCGCCGCCTTGCCGAGCTGTACGGCCGCGCTGCCGACACCGCCCGCCGCGGCGTGCACGAGCAGGGTCTCGCCCTCCTGGAGGTGTGCCCGGCGGTGCAGCCCGAACCAGCCGGTCTGGTAGCCGATGTGCAGGGCCGCGGCCTCCGCGTCGTCCAGCGCCTCCGGCGCGGGGAGCACGGCGGCGGCGTGCGCGACGACGTACTCGGCAAGGCCTCCGTGCGGCAGGGCGGCCGTGGCGATGACCCGCCGGCCGTCCTCGGTCTCGCCGCAGACCTCGACGCCGGGGGTGAACGGCAGCGGCGGCGTCACCTGGTACTGGCCGCGGCAGAGCAGCGCGTCCGGGAAGTTGATGTTCGCGGCGCGCACCTTCAGCCGGAGCTGTCCCTCGCCCGGCTCCGGGCGGTCGGTCTCCTCAAGGCGCATCACCTCGCTCGGCTCGCCGTTCCGGTGCACTCGCCATGCCTGCATTTCGGGGCCTCCGCGGTTGTCGGACCTACCACTGCTCCACTGCTCGATCAGCATACTAAGCGGTCGCTTGTCCCTGTGGGAACAGCTTCTCAGCCGCTCTTCGGCCGCGCCCGTACATGCATCCGCTCCCCCTGCGGCCCGAACAGGCTCAGGAACTCCACCGGCCCGTCCTCCGTGGACCCGAACCAGTGCGGCACCCGGGTGTCGAACTCCGCCGCCTCGCCCGCACCCAGCACCACATCGTGCTCGCCGAGGACCAGGCGCAGCCGCCCGGAGAGCACGTACGCCCACTCGTAGCCCTCGTGCGTACGCGGTTCGGGCACGTGCCGCCCGGCCTCCTGCACCACCTTGTACGCCTGGAGTCCACCCGGCCTGCGGGTCAGCGGAAACATGGTCCGCCCGTACCGGACGATCGGCTTCGACCGGACCCGGGGGTCGCCCACGGGCGGGGCGCCGACCAGTTCGTCCAGCGGGACCCGGTGGGCGCGGGCGATGGGCAACAGCAGCTCGAGACTGGGCTTTCGGCCACCGGACTCCAGGCGGGAGAGGGTGCTCACGGAGATTCCGGTGGCCTCGGAGAGTGCGCTGAGGGTGGCCCCGCGCTCGTGCCGGATACGGCGCAGCCGTGGGCCCACCTCGCTCAGCACGGCATCGAGGGAGGCGTCGTCGTCGTTGTGCGTCATGGAGTCCATTGCAGAAACAGCAACGTGACGTGTCAAACACGCCACTGCGCGACCGGCCCGTCGCACGCTCACCACAGAGCGCCGTGCCGGTGCCGGGTCTGCGGCACATCCAGATCGGTGGCACCGCCGGCGCGGTGCGTGCGCCGGATCTCGGCGCAGCGCAGGCGTACGGAACGACGGGCGCTGCGCTCGGCCCGGTTGGCCGCGAATCCGGTCCGCGCGGAGCGATGCGCGCGGTCGTAGGTGTAGATCGCGAAGCCGGTTCGTACGAGCTGCGGCCGGGCACGCCGGCCCTCGGCGCCTGCGAGGGTCTCCTCGCGCCGGTCGTATCGCAGGGAGGACAGAGCGAGTGCGCGGATCGCTCGCGCGCGGTGACGCTCCTCCCAGGTGCGGCCGAGGTCGTCGTGGCGGCTGGGAATGTGGTGGGCGGTGCGGGACACGTGTGCCTCCGTGGACGCCCCAGGACCGTCCTGGGGTACCTACCGGAAGGCGAAGGGGCCGGTGCCGCGGGCTCGGTTCACGCCGCGGACCCTACCGCCCCCGTCGCGCTGCCGCCTCGCGCTGCCGTCTCGCGGCCGTCTCGCGGCCGTCTCGCGCACGGGCATGGAGGTTTCGGCCGGCAGCCGCTATCGATGCGGCATGACGGACGAGAGTGGACACGACGACCCGCTGCCCGGACTGCCCGCCCCTCCCCCGCTCGGGGCGAGCGCACTGCCGCCGGGCACGTACGAGGGCCGTGTGGTGCTGGTGACCGGGGGCGGGTCGGGGCTCGGCAGGGCGATCGCGGAGGAGTTCGCGCGGCTCGGCGCCGATCTGGTGATCGTGTCGCGGAACGCGGAGCGTCTGGAGGCGGCGCGCAAGGAGCTGAGCGGCTTCGGCGGGCGGGTGGCGGTGGCCGTCGGCGACATCCGCGAGCCGGAGCAGGTCGCCGCGGCCTTCGACACGGCGGAGGCGGCGTGCGGGCTGCCGGACGTCCTGGTGAACAACGCGGCCGCGAACTTCCCCGCCCCGGCCGAGGAGTTGTCCCCGAACGCCTGGCGGGCGGTCGTCGACATCACGCTCACCGGCACCTGGTTCATGACGCGGGAGTTCGCCAGGCGCCGTCTGGCCGCCCGGGCAGCGGGCTCGGTGATCAATGTCGGGGCCTCGTACGCGTGGACGGGCGGCCCTGGCTTCGCGCACTCGGCGGCGGCCAAGGCCGGGGTCAAGAGCCTCGTCGAGACCCTCGCCGTGGAGTGGGGGCCGTACGGGATCCAGGTCAACGGGCTGGTGCCGGGGCTCGTTCCGCACGAGGACATGACGGCGGACATCCGGGCCGGCCTCGACCGCGCGCACGACATGGCCGTACGGCAACCCGCGCTGCGGGTGGGCCTGCCCCGCGAACTGGGTTGGGCGGCGACCTTCCTCGCCTCGCCGTACGCGCGGTACATCACCGGGCACACGCTGGTGGTGGACGGGGCGAACTGGCAGCGGCGCGCCCTGGTCAACGGTCCGGTCGTGACGGTGCGCGAGCAGCTCGGCCGGGGGCGGTTCGAGGGGTGAGGTCCTCTGCCGGGCTCGTTGTCCGGCGCCCGCAGGCAGCCGTCAGCAACCGTCGAAGTCGGGTGGGCGGCGGGCGGCCCTGGCCGCGTACCCCTCGTGGGCGTCCTCGGACGTGAGCGTCAGGGCCGCGCTCAGGGCCGTACGGTCGAGGGCCGCGGCGAGCCCCGCGTCGGCGTACGCATCGATGTTCCGCTTGACGGCGCGGACGGCGAGCGGGGCGTTCGCCGCGATCGCGTCAGCCGCGGCCCGCGCCTCCCTCTCCAACTCATCGGGGGAGGTGACGAGCTGGAGGATGCCGAGGCGGTGCGCGGTCGGCGCGTCGATGCGCCGGCCGGTCAGCGCGAGGTACTTGGCCCAACCCGCACCCGCGTCGCGCGCGAGGCGCAGATCGCCGCCCGCGTCGACGGCGACGCCGACCGCCGCCTCGGGCAGGGCGAGGACGGCGTCATCGGCGGCGATCCGGATGTCGGCCATCAGGGCCAGCTCGAAGCCGAAGCCCAGGCAGTAGCCCTGGACGGCGGCGACCACCGGCTGGGGCAGCCGGGCGAAGGCGGCGAAGCGTTCGTGGACCCAGCGGATGCCCTCGTAGTAGCCCTGGGTGCGCTCCGCCGCCGAACGGCCGGTGATCGCGCCGCCGGGAGCGGTGACATCGATCCCCGCGCAGAAGGCGCGGCCCTCGGCGCGCAGCAGGACCGCCCTGATGCGTTCGTCGAAGCGGATCCGGTCGGCCATCAGGCCGAGCTGGCGGCTGGACTCCCAGCTCCAGCCGTTGAGCTTGTCCGGCCGGCAGAGGGTGAGGACGCCGATGCCGTGCTCCTCGACGTCGAGCCGTATCCGTTCCTCGCCCTCGGCGATCTCCCGGTCCAGTGTGTCGATCATCGCCCGCCCCCACGCATGCTCTGACGGTACGTCAGAACTGCTGGAAGCTGAAGAGCTCGAAGGTCACGGCGGGCCGCCCGCCGAAACGCGGGGCCGCGGCCCGGGCGGTGCCGAACAGGAAGTCCCGGCAGTAGTCCTCGGGGGCCTTGTCGGTGAGTGCCTCGATGTAGCTGCGGTGCTCCATGAGGGACTGCACGGAACGCTCCAGTCCCGCGGTGGCGTCCACGGCGTGCGTGGGCGTCGCGGAGCCCGCGATCGCCACCCAGCGCACGCCGCTCCACGGCTCCAGGCCCTGCTCGGCGCCGAGTTCGGGAAAGATCCACCGATTGCCCGCGTCGGCGACCGCGTCCAGCGTGGCGCGGCCGACGGCTCGGTGGTCCGGAGTGTTCCAGGCCCCACCGACGGCGGGGCCCCAGGTGTCCCGGTGGTTGAGGGTGACGACCAGTTCGGGCCGGTGCCTTCGGATCGCCGCGGCGATGTCCCGGCGCAGCGCGGTGCCGTACTCGATGACGCCGTCCCGGCGACCGAGGAACTCCACCGTGGACACCCCGACGACGGCCGCGCTCGCCCGCTGCTCCCGCTCGCGCAGCGGTCCGCAGACGGCCGGCTCGAGCCTGTCGATCCCGGCCTCGCCGCGGCTCGCGAGCAGATACGCGACCTCCTTGCCGCCGTCCGTCCAGCCCGCGACGGCCGCGGCGCAGCCGTACTCGAGGTCGTCGGGATGGGCGACCACGGCGAGGGCGCGCTCCCAGTCGTCCGGCATCGGTTCGAGCTGAGGTTCGGTCATGACCGCAGCGTATCCGTAAGGGCGGGGGCTACACCTCGTCGCGTACGAGGGCGAGCAGCCGGTCCAGGACCCGGGCGCCGGAGGCCCGGACGCCGTCGTGTTCGTACTCGTCGGTGACCCAGGTGCGCAGTCCGCGGATGGCCCGGGCGGTCGCGAGCGAGTGGGCCGTGTCGACGTACATGTCGTCGTGGTAGATCGCCGCGGCGACCGGGACCTCGTTGGCCGCGAGCCGCTCCGCGTCGTAGAGCGGCGGCCAGTCGGTGCGGGCGGCGAGCAGTTCGGCGGTTTCGCGCAGGGGGCGCAGGGCGGGGTCGGTCTCGAAGTGCCAGGGGTGGACGGACTCGCCGGTGAAGAACAGCGGTCCGTCATCGGCCGGCGTCTTCGCCGCGTCGAACTGCGGGAACTCGGCGCGGACGCGCTCGGCCGCCCAGGCCGTGGGCGCCTCGCCCTGGGCGTAGATCGCCTCGTGCAGGACGGCGTAGAGCGGATGCGCGGCGTAGGAAAGGGCCGCGAGCACGCCCTCCTGGAAGGTGTCGGAGAGCTCGTCCCCGCCCGCTCCTGCCACGAAGGCGTTCTCCAGCAGATAGTGCAGCTGGTGGCTGCCGTCCCCGGTGCCGAGCTGGATGCCCAGTGACTGGAACGCCTCAGGCGTGAGCACGTATCCACCGGGGAGCACGGGCCGGTGCTCGGCGAGATGACCGGCGATGCGGCGGGCCCGCTCGACGTCCTGCGGGTAGCGGGCGTAGTGGGCCTCGACCTTGCGCTGGATGCGCGGGTACGCGGCCCGGTACACGTCCTCGGCACGGGCGTCGAGCGAAGGCAGACCGCCCGTGATGAGCACGGTCCGCAGACCCTCCGGAGCGGTCGACAGATAGTGCGTGGCGCAGAAGCCGCCGAAGCTCTGGCCGAGCACCGTCCACCGGGCCCCGCCGGTGAGCTGGCGCCGGATGGCCTCGCAGTCCTGGACGATGCTGTCGGCGCGGAAGTGCGCGAGATGCTCCGCCTGCTCCTTCGGGCCGCCGCGCAGCGGCAGTGTCTGCCGGTTGGCGGGGGTGGACAGCCCGGTGCCGCGCTGGTCGAGCAGCAGCACCCGGAATTCCTGGACGGCGCGACCGAGCCAGGCCTGCTTGCCGGGGAAGCGCCGTGCGCCGAAGCCGGGACCGCCCTCGAGGTAGACCAGCCACGGCAGCTCGGCCCCGGCCCGCGCGCTCGACACGACCTCGCGGCCGTACAGCCGGATCTGTTCCCCTGCCGGGTGGGCGTGGTCGAGCGGGACCGTGAAGTGGCGGTCCGTGAGGACGAGGCCCGGCTGCCGGTAGCTGGTCAATGCTGCTCCTGCTCTGTGTCCCTGGTGGTACGCCCCCGCCCGCCCAGTGCATCACATGGGCGGGCGGGGGGTCGCGCCGAGGCGGATCAGCCGGTCGGGAAGTCGTCCGCGGTCCTGATCCGGTCGCGCACCCAGACACCGGCGGGCTTCAGCGGGCCCGTGCCGGTCCAGGGGCCGTTGCTGTTGCAGGTGCCGGCCTGGAAGACGGCGCCGGTGCGGTGGTCGTCGGAGTAGTTCCAGTTGACCCAGCTGATCTTCTTGGCCGCCATCAGGTCGATGTAGCGCTGGGACATGGCGAAGTCGTTGCTGCCCTCACCGGCGTAGTTCTGGGTGCCGAACTCGGTGACGAACACGGGCAGCTTGTCGGCGGCCCGGGAGAGGGTGTTCAGGTACTCGTCCCGGTGCGAGTAGGCGTAGAAGTGGAAGGTGTACATGATGTTGGTGGCGTTCACCGGGTTGGCGACGACCTCGGTCTCGTCCGCGCCCTCGGACACACCCAGCGAGGACCAGGCGCGGGTGCCGACCAGGACGGGAGTGTCCGGGTCCTGCTGGCGGATGACCGGGATGAGCTGTTCGGCGTAACTCTTGATGGTCGACCAGCTCACGCCGCTGGGCTCGTTGGCGATCTCGTAGAGCAGGTTGTTCTTGCCGCTGTGGCGCTGGGCGATCTCGGTGAAGAACGTCTTGGCGCGGCTCAGGTTGTGGTGCGGGTCGCCGGGGTCGAGCATGTGCCAGTCGACGATCGCGTACATGCCACGCGCGGTGGCCTGGTCGATGATCGAGTGGACCAGATCGGTGAACCTGCGCGGGTCGGTCTCGTAGCCGCCCTCCTGGATGTACATGGAGATGCGCAGGACGTCCGCGTTCCAGTCGGTGGCCAGGGCGTTCAGCGAGCCGGACGTCACGCACTGGCTGTACCACTGCAGGCCGTGGGTGGACATGCCACGCAGCTGGACGGGTCTGCCGTACTGGTTGCACAGCTTGGTGCCGCAGACCGTGAGCTGTCCGTTGGTCTCGACGGGGGTCCTTCCGCCGGAGGGGGGTGCGGTGTCGACGGCGAGATGGTCGACGTTGGGGCCGCCGTTCGCGGTGGTGGCGGTGGCCCGGATGGTGTTGGTGCCCGCCTTGAGCTGGGCGGTGAGGCTCGCGGTGGCCCAGGTGGTCCAGGCGCCGGTGCCGCCGAAGGCCTTTTCGTCGGCGACGACCGCTCCGTTGACGGTGATGTCCATGGGGCGGTTGGTGGCCGTGCCATTGGCGTACCGGAGTGTGAGGGTGGCGCTGCCGGCCTGGGCGGCGTCGACGGTCCACTCGACGGAGGACCCGGCGGCATTGGCGTAGTTGACGAATCCGGTGCCGGTGAAGCCGGTGTGGTTGGACTCCACGGCGCCCTGGGAGACGACCGCGTTCTCGGCTTCATGAGTGACGGCGGCGGCAGGAGCGAGCGCTTCGGCGGGGGAGGCGGGTGCCGCGGGTGCCGTGGCGAGGCCGATGAGCAGAGCGGCGAGGGCGGTTGCGGCACCGGCGAGAGGGCGTGACAGGGAGCGTGCCGATCTCATGGAGGTCTCCACGATGTGGGGGGATGGAGGGGATGGGAAGGAAACCGGATTGGAAGGAAACTTTCCTAACCAAGTGGATAGCAGCCCCGCGCGAACTCTCGCAAGGGTCATGACAAGAACCGGCGTTCAGGGGTGTGACCGCGCGGGTGCGGGCGCGCGGGTCGTGGGCGCCCCGCTCCCGGCCCTCCCCCGGGCCTCCCCCGGCCTTCTCCCGGCGGCTCCGCCCCGGGCCCGGCCGGGTGCGTCCCGCGCTCGCCCCGCCTAGCGTGGACGCATGATCCGGTTCGAGGAGGTCAGCAAGGTCTACCCGGATGGCACGACCGCCGTGGACGGCCTGTCCTTCGAGGTGGCCGAAGGCGAACTGGTCACTCTTGTGGGCCCGTCCGGCTGCGGCAAGACGACCACGATGATGATGGTGAACCGGCTGATCGAACCGACGTCCGGGCGCATCCTGGTCGACGGCGAGGACATCTCCCGCGTCGACCCGGTCAAGCTGCGCCGCCGGATCGGATACGTCATCCAGCAGGTGGGCCTCTTCCCGCACCGGACGGTCCTCGACAACACCGCGACGGTCCCCTCCCTCATCGGCTGGAAGAAGGCGAAGGCCCGTGCCCGGGCCGCGGAGCTCCTCGATCTGGTGGGGCTCGACCCGAAGACGTACGGCCTGCGCTATCCCGCCCAGCTCTCGGGCGGCCAGCGCCAGCGGGTCGGCGTGGCCCGTGCGCTGGCGGCCGATCCCCCGGTGCTGCTGATGGACGAGCCGTTCGGCGCGGTCGACCCGGTGGTGCGGGAGCGGTTGCAGAACGAGTTCCTGGGCCTCCAGGCGACGGTCCGCAAGACGGTGCTGCTGGTCACCCACGACATCGAGGAGGCGGTGCGGATGGGTGACCGCATCGCCGTGTACGGGCAGGGCCGCATCGAGCAGTTCGACACCCCGGGGGCTGTGCTGGGCGCTCCCTCGACCGACTACGTCGCGCAGTTCGTCGGCTCGGACCGCGGGCTGAAGCGGCTCTCGGTCACCCGGATCGAGGCCGACGACCTGGAGGAGCCGCCCGTCGCCCGTCTGGACGAGCCGGCCGCGGCGGCGGCCGCCCGGCTGCGGGCCGACGACGCGCGCTGGGCGGTGGTGCTCGGCGCCGGGGGCGATCTGCACGGCTGGGTCTCCGCGGACGCCCTGTCGATCGCCGGCGAACACGGCACGGTCGGCGATCTGGCCCGCCGGATGGAGGCCTGGGTACCGCTGGGGGCACCCCTGAAGCAGGCGTTCAGCGAGATGCTCCAGCACGACGCGGGGTGGGTCGCCGTGGTGGACGGGGCCCGCCTGGCCGGCGTGCTGACCCCGGCGAAACTGCATGAGGCGCTGCGCCGTTCCGTGGACGCGGACGTGCGGGGCGTGGCGCGGGACGAGGTGGAGTTCGACTCGGTGCCGGACGCGTGAGACCGCCGCCGGACGTGTGAGACCGCGGCCGGGGGCGAGCGATCCGGCTCGTGGCCGACCGGAAGGGAATACGCGCCCGCTCGTCCCGGCGCACGGGGAGCCGCTCAACGCGGCAGCAGCCCCTTGGACTCCAGATACTGCCTGGCGACGTCCTCGGGCAGCCTGCGCCGGCTGTCCACCTGTTCGTTGAGCCGGGCGAGGTCGGCCGTGGTCAGGACGGAGTTCAGCTTGTCCAGCTCCTTGGTCACGCTTGCGCTGCCCGCCCGCCGGCGGTTGACGACGGGGACGACGTAGTCGGCGTTCTGCAGGTGCTTGTCGTCGGCGAGCAGGACGAGGCCGAAGTCGTCGAGTGTCGCGTCCGTCGTCGTGGTGAGGACCATCTGGTCCTGTCCCGACTGGACCGCCTGTTTGGCCTGGGTGGTGCCGACACCCTTGGGGTCGATCCCGGTGATGTCGATGCCGTACGTCTCCTTCAGCCCGGGGGCGCAGTACGGCCGCCGGACACACTCGTCGCCCGCCGCGAGGCGTACGGGCTGTTTGGAGCGTCCCAGGTCGCTGAGGGTCTTCAGGTGGTGCCGTTCGGCGAAGGCCTTGCTGACGGCGAAGGCGTTCTGGTCGACGGCCCGGCCCGGGTCGAGGACGGTGAGGCCGCGCGGGGCGGCGAGGGAGCGCAGGGCGGTCATGGTGGTGCCGACGTCGGGCGAACCGACGGTCGGCGCCCCGGGACCGTTGACCTTGGCGTTGAGCCAGTCCGCGAACGTCGCCGCGTACTCCGGTACGACGTCGATCTGGCCGCTCTCCAGGGCGGGTTCGTAGATCTCGCGGTTGGTGACCGAGATGATCCTGGTCCGGTAGCCGGCGCGTTCGAGGAG
Organism: Streptomyces sp. NPDC001970; assembly: GCF_053594115.1. Lineage (NCBI taxonomy): Bacteria > Bacillati > Actinomycetota > Actinomycetes > Kitasatosporales > Streptomycetaceae > Streptomyces > Streptomyces sp. NPDC001970. The sequence goes on from NZ_JBSFDW010000005.1 coordinate 283,389, forward strand.
GAGGGAGTACATCTGGGCGAGCAGCTCGCTCTCGGTGAATCCGGCGGAGCCGATGGTCAGATGCCTGCTGTCGCCGGGCGATCCGGTCACCTCCGCCCGGTTCTCCAGGGACGGACCTGTGGTACAGCCGCCGAGGGCGATCAGGGCGCCGACGACCAGCGTGGGCGCGACCCGCGCGCGGTGGCCGAGACGCCTCCTCATCCGGCTTCCCTCCCCCATGCCGGTGCCAGCCGCTCGACGAGCTCGAAGACGGCCTCGACGATGAGCGCGAAGACGGCCACGAGGATGGCGCCCGCGACGACCTGCGGGGTCGAGGCGAGGTTGAAGCCCGCCGTGATGATCCGGCCGAGCCCGCCGCCGCCCGCGAGTGCGGCGATCGTGGCGGTGGCGACGAGCTGGACGGCGGCGATCCGTACGCCGGTGAGTATCAGCGGCATCGCGAGCGGGAGCTCGACGCGGAACAGCATCTGAGAGCCGGTCATGCCCATGCCTCGCGCGGCCCGCACGACGTCCCTGTCGACGCCGCGCATCCCGACGTAGGCATTGGTGAGCAGCGGCGGCACGGCGAACAGCACCAGCGCGATGATCGTCGGCCAGTCACCCCAGGTACCGATGGGGCTGAGCAGGAGCAGGACCAGGACGGCGAAGGTGGGTACGGCGCGGCCGACGTTGGAGATGTTCACGGCGAGCGCGCCGCCCTTGCCGAGGTGGCCGAGGACGAGGGCGACGGGCAGCGCGATCGCGCAGCTGATGACCAGGCAGACGGCGGTGAGATAGAGGTGCTGGCCGAGCCGGTGCCAGACGCCGTTGTCGCCCGACCAGTTGGCGGAGCTGGTGAGCCAGTCCCAGGTCTGCGCCAGCGTGTTCACGCGGCGGTCCGCCCGCTCCGCTTCCCCTGCCGCGTCCAGGGGGTGAGCAGCCGCTGCACGCCGAGGAGCGCGACATCGGCGACGACGGCGATGATCACGCAGAGCACGGAGGCGGTGAGCACCTGCGCCTTGAAGTAGGTGTTCATCCCCGAGTAGATGAGGTTGCCGAGGCCGCCGAAGCCGACGATCGCGCCGATCGTGACGAGGGAGACGGCGGAGACCGTGGCGATCCGGAGCCCGGCCATGGCCGCCGGCAGGGCGAGGGGCATCTCGACGGTGAGCAGCATGCGGACAGGCCCGTACCCCATGCCGCGTGCGGCCTGCCGGGTCTCCTCGGGCACGCCGCGCAGGCCGGCGAGGATGTTCCGTACGAGCAGAGTGAGGGAGTACAGGACGAGTCCGGTGACGACGAGCGATGCGGACAGTCCGTACACCGGGAGGAGCAGCGAGAACATCGCGAGCGACGGGATCGTGTAGAGAATCGTCGTCACCGCGAGGACGGGTCCTGCCGCCAGGCGCCAGCGGCGTGCCGCGACGGCGAGGGGCACGGCCAGCAGCACCGCCAGGGCGATGGCAGCCAGGGTCAGCTGGAGGTGCTGGACGACCGCGTCCCAGAGGATCGCGCGGCGGGTGTACAGGTACTCGCCGCAGATCCAGTCGTTGCGCGCGAGACAGTCGTCGGGAGTCGTCGCGGGCACGCGGGTCGCGGTCACCCGTTCATTGCAGCCCGTACCGCGCTCGGCGCGCGCGTTGTCCTCACCTGTTCGGGTGCGGGTGCCGTGGGGCGACTAGGCGTCCGTGTACTGCCCGGCGAAGTCCTCGGAGGGCGCGATCGGCGTGATGACGTCGATGAGGACGCCGTTGGGGTCGGCGACGATGAAGTGCCGCTGGCCGAAGTCCTCACTGCGCAGATCCAGCTCGGGCTTCAGCCCGGCGAGGACGACGAGGCGCTCCCACTCGGCGTCCACGTCCACCACCTCGAAGTTGAGCAGCAGACCTCGCACCGGGGTGCGGTACGCCTCGGGGAGGGTCGGATGCGTGGCGTCGAGCAGCGCGAGCTCGTACGGCAGCGTCCCCGGGCGTTTCAGGCTGACGTACCAGTCGGCCTCGAACGTGGTCTCGAACCCCATCAGCCCGGTGTAGAAGTCGCGGGACTCCTGGAGCCGAGAGGTGCAGATCACCGGATAGAAGCTGGTCAGCATGGCGCCTTCTCCATTCACATACTGGCGGTATGCGAAGGGAGGCTATTTCGCGTACCATCGGTATGTCAACGGAAGGGGCGACGCACGATGCCGCAGACCACCAGGGCGCAGCAGCGGGAGCAGACCAGGCAGGCGCTGCTGCGCGAAGGCAGGCGTCGGTTCGCGGCCGAGGGCTACGGGGCGGTGGGCCTCGCGGAGATCGTGAGCGCCGCCGGGGTCACCAAGGGCGCGCTCTACCACCACTTCGCGGGCAAGGCGGAGCTGTTCCGGGCGGTGCTGGAGCAGGTGCAGCAGGAAGTGGCGGAGCGGGTCGCGGCGACCGCCGAGGCCGAGGCCGACCCATGGGACCAACTGACCACGGGCTGCCAGGCGTTTCTCAGCGCGGGGACCGACCCGGAGATCCAGCGGATCATGCTCGTCGACGGGCCGGCGGTCCTGGGCTGGAACGAATGGCGGGCCCTGGACGAGGCGAACGCGGCCCGCCATCTGGAAGAGGCTCTCACCGCACTGATCGAGGCGGGCACCATCGAGCGGCAGCCCGTCGCCCCGCTCACACACCTGCTCTCGGGCGCGATGAACGAGGCGGCCCTGTGGCTGGCGGCCGAGGGGAACGCCGGGGACCTGGCCGACACGAGGGCAGCCCTGTCACGGATGCTGGAGGCGCTGCGCATCGGCCGTCCGCAGGCTCAGTGAAGCGCCTCCGGCTCCCCGCCGCCGGACGGTGACAGCTTCGGGGACGGCTTCTCGAAGAGCGTGACGGCGTACGGGTCCCCGGTCCCGCCGTCCTTGGCGGCGACCTCGCCCACAACGGCGTATCCCGCGTCCTGGTAGTAGCGCCGCAGCCTGGAGTTGCCGGCGAGGCAGTCGAGCCGGCACAGGGCCCGGCCCGCCTCCCCGATACGGCGTTCCGCCTCGGCGAGCAGCCGCCGTCCCGTGCCCGGCGGCGCGACCTCCCGGTCGACCATCAGCCGGTGGAACCGGCCACGGGCGGCTGCGGACCCCAAGCGGCCGGGTCGTCCCACCACAGCTCCCAGGCGCCTGCCACAGGCGCCGCGGGACCGTGACCGAGGGCCGCGATCCACACCTCGCCGTCCCGAAGCCGTGCCCGGAAGTGTTCCTCGCCCAGCCGGCCCGGCTTCCACTGGTCGATCCCCTGTGCCAGCTGCCACCGTGCGGCGTCGTCGCGCAGCCGTACGAGTTCGTCGACATCGCCCTCGTCCGCGCGCCGGAAGGTCAGTTCCGGTTCGCCGGCCGGTACGAGCAGCTGTGCGCGCAGGGTGGCGACGAAAGCGTCGTCGATGCCGAGCTGCCCGGCGGCGTAGGCGCGTACGGAGCCGTACGTCTCCGCGAGGGCGGCCAGGAACAGCCGCATGACAGAGCCGGGTGCGCGTCCGTAGCCGGGCCACGCGGGCTCACGGCCGGGGTTGGCCGCCCGCCAGTCGGCGAGGAGACGATCGGTGGCCAGCTCGGTCAGAGCGAAGTCGGCGACGATGTCGTCCTCGGAGACACCGACCAGGGACAGCACGAGAGCGGCGATGAGCCCGGTGCGGTCCTTGCCCGAAGCGCAGTGGAAGACCACCGGTCCTCCGTGGCCGCCACCGTCCGCGGCGATGACGTCGAGGGCCTGGCGGATCTCCTTGACGCCGTCCTCGGCAACCTCCATGTACCGCTCGGCCGGATACGGTCCGGGGTCGACCTCGGGCGCCAACGCGGCCTGGTCGTAGGGACGGTGCTCGATGCTCAGGTTGTGGTAGGTGAGCCCGGGGAGAGCGGGGACGCGCCCCTGCCCTCGATCTCCCAGGGGTAACGCAGGTCGATGACCGTCCGGATGCCGAGGGCCTCGAAGCGGGCCCGGTCGGGCTCCCCCTGGGCGGGGCCGAGTCCGCCGAGCGAGTCGGAGCGGTAGAGCCGTCCCCACCGGACCAGGTGCCGGCCGTCCTCGGTGCGATATCCGCCCAGGTCACGGAAGTTGTGCAACCGATCGAAGGGTATGTGTCTGTTCACAGAGCGGCACCCTATGGCACCCGCACCCTGGGACCCCGCACTCCGGGATTCCACACCTCGGGATTCCACACTTCGGGGTGTCGCGTGCCGCGCGCTTCGGCACAGCCTCGGGCACGACTCGGCCCGGTCGGGACCGGATCAGCTGAGGAGCTTCTGCTTGGCCCGCTGGAACTCCTCTTCGGTCAGGTCGCCCTTGGCCTTGAGTTCGGAGAGTTTCGCCAACTCCTCCCCCGGGGCCGCCCCCTTGGCGGTCTGACGGACGTAGGCGTTGAAGGCTTCCTGCTGTTCCTGGGCGTGCTGGATCTCCCGCTTCCCCATCTCCTTGCCGCGCACGATCACATAGACCAGCACACCGAGGAAGGGGATGATCAGCACGAAGAGCAGCCAGGCGGCCTTGACCCATCCGTTCATGTCGTGGTCGCGGAAGATGTCCACGATGATCCGGAAGAGCAGCACCAGCCACATCACCCAGAGAAAGATCCACATCACGGTCCAGAACGCGCCCAGAACCGGATAGTCGTACGCGAGGTAGACACTGCTGTCCATCGCCGTCCTCCTGCCGTTGCCTTCGGATCCTCTCGGATCTCGTCGGATCCCATCGGAGGCCGGACGCCTGGCGTCCGGTCGCCGTCAGTGTCCGACGGTCCGGCGGAGCTTCCCTTTCTCGGCGCTACCTCCGTACGGTCCACTGACAGGATCATGGTCGCAGCGCTTCCGGATGATCGCCATTTGCGCTCCGGAGGGCAGGCCGGCGGGCCGCCCCGTGGGGAGGCACCATCCGGCGCTCGGCGGTGCAATGGCTCTACGGGCAGGACGCGACCGGAGGGAGTCATGGACGTGGGCGGTGACCGGAGGACTCCTGCGGCGAGGGCGCAACGCTGGTCCGCGCGACTGGCGATCGTGGCAGCGGTCACCGCGGTGGCCCTGCTCGTCCTGGTCGCGGGGCTCAGGGGCATCAGCCTGGTGGCGATCGCACTGGCGGGCACGGCTGTCACGGCCGCGGCCCTGTGGTGGGCGCTGACGCGGCGGGGCCTGGTGCGGGCCTGCGCCGTCGCGCTGGCAGTGGCGGTGCCGGTGGCGGTGATCTGGCTGACGATCGCCTCGCGGCTGCTCTGGCTGGTGGTGCTCTGTCTCGCGCTGGGGATGCTGGCGGCAGGTGCCGGGTGGTCGGCGCTCGCCTCGGCCGGTGAGCACAAGGCCCAGCCCGCGTACGGAACGCCGCGCCCCGTACGGCCGTTCCTGATCATGAACCCCCGCTCCGGCGACGGAAAGGTGGAGCGGTTCGGGCTCAAGGAGAAGGCGGAGAGCGCCGGGGCGAAGGTCGCGCTGCTGGATCCGGACCGGCAGACCGATGTGGCGGCCCTCGCGCGTGAGGCCGTCGCCGAGGGCGCGGACCTGCTCGGGGTGGCAGGCGGGGACGGTACCCAGGCACTGGTTGCCGGCGTTGCCGCGGAGCACGGCATCCCGTTCCTGGTGGTGCCCGCGGGCACCCGCAACCACTTCGCGCTGGACCTCGGGCTCGACAGGGACGATCCCCCCGCGTCCCTGGAAGCGCTGACCGACGGGGTCGAACTCCGCGTCGACCTCGGCGTCGTCGGTGACCGGGTGTTCGTCAACACCGCGTCGTTCGGCGCATATGCGGAGGTGGTGCAGAGCGACGCGTACCGCGCGGACAAGCTGCGCACCACGCTCGACCTGTTCCCGGACGTACTGACGCAGCGGGTGGGACCGCGGCTGACCGTGCGCGCATCGGACGTCACGATCGACGCCCCGCAGGCGGTACTGGTGAGCAACAACCCGTACCACTTGGGCGACCCGGCCGCGCTCGGGCGCAGGGACCGGCTGGACACCGGTGCCCTCGGCATGCTCGGCATCACCGTGGGCAGCGCGGCACAGGCCGCGACACTGCTGCGCGGGGATCGATCGTCCGGTCTCACCGCGCTCACGGCCCGCGAGGTCGTCGTGGACGCCGACGCCCCGGAGATCCCCGTGGGCCTGGACGGTGAGGCGCTCACCCTGCCGACCCCCGTGCGCTGCACCATCAAGCCGGGCGCACTGCGCGTACGGGTACCCCGTCACCGGCCCGGGGTGCCCTGCGCCCGGCCGCGGCTGGACTGGCGCAAGCTGACCGTCCTCGCGGTCGCCCGCTGACGACCCCGGTCGCCGAGCCGCACGACCGCAGGACCGCAGGACCGCACGACCGCACGACCGCACGACTTTCGCAGATGCCCCGAATGGGAGCATCTTGACAGGGGCATCGGTACGTTCTATCCAGTTTGTGAAGGAGGTCACATCCATAGCAGCGGGTGAGAGCGCCGCGACCTGCTGCCAAGCGGACCTGCAGGCTGAGGAGAGAGCCATGGCACGTGCAGTGGGAATCGACCTCGGTACGACGAACTCCGTCGTCAGCGTTCTGGAGGCGGGCGAGCCCACGGTCATCACCAACACCGAGGGCGCCAGGACCACCCCGTCGGTGGTGGGTTTCGCGAAGAACGGCGAGGTGCTGGTCGGTGAGGTCGCGAAGCGGCAGGCCGTGACCAATGTCGAGCGCACCGCGCGGTCGGTCAAGCGCCACATGGGCGAGGCCGACTGGCGCTTCCCGGATACCGGCGACATCGACGGCAAGCGCTACACCGCGCAGGAGATCTCCGCACGGGTCCTTCAGAAGCTGAAGCGCGACGCCGAGTCCTACCTCGGCGAGGACGTGGCAGACGCGGTCATCACCGTCCCGGCGTACTTCAACGACTCCCAGCGCACCGCGACCAAGGAGGCCGGGAAGATCGCCGGGCTGAACGTCCTGCGCATCGTCAACGAGCCGACCGCCGCCGCACTCGCGTACGGGCTGGACAAGGAGAACGACCAGACGATCCTGGTCTTCGACCTCGGTGGCGGCACCTTCGACGTCTCGCTGCTGGAGATCGGCGACGGCGTCGTCGAGGTGAAGGCCACCAACGGCGACACGCATCTGGGCGGTGACGACTGGGACCAGCGCGTCGTCGACCATCTGGTGAAGCAGTTCAAGAACGCGTACGGCGTGGACCTGACGAAGGACAAGATGGCCACGCAGCGGCTGCGCGAGGCCGCGGAGAAGGCGAAGGTCGAGCTGTCGTCGTCGACCGAGACGACGATCAACCTGCCCTACATCACGGCGTCCGCCGAGGGCCCGCTGCACCTGGACGAGAAGCTCACGCGGGCCCAGTTCCAGCAGCTGACCGCGGACCTGCTGGACCGGTGCAAGACGCCGTTCCACAATGCGATCAAGGACGCGGGGATCAAGCTCCCCGACATCAACCATGTGATCCTGGTCGGCGGTTCGACCCGGATGCCCGCGGTCACCGACCTGGTGAAGGAGCTCACCGGCAAGGACCCGCACCGGGGTGTGAACCCGGACGAGGTCGTCGCCATCGGCGCCGCGCTCCAGGCCGGCGTTCTCAGGGGTGAGGTCAAGGACGTCCTTCTTCTGGACGTGACCCCGCTGTCCCTCGGTATCGAGACCAAGGGCGGCATCATGACCAAGCTCATCGAGCGCAACACGACGATCCCGACGAAGCGTTCGGAGATCTTCACGACGGCCGAGGACAACCAGCCGTCCGTGCAGATCCAGGTCTACCAGGGCGAGCGCGAGATCGCGGCGTACAACAAGAAGCTCGGCATGTTCGAGCTGACCGGCCTGCCGCCGGCGCCGCGCGGTGTCCCGCAGATCGAGGTCTCCTTCGACATCGACGCCAACGGCATCATGCACGTGACCGCGAAGGACCTGGGCACGGGCAAGGAGCAGAAGATGACCGTCACCGGCGGCTCCTCGCTGCCGAAGAACGACATCGACCGGATGGTCCGGGATGCCGAGCAGTACGCGGAGGAGGACCACCGCCGCCGCGAGGCCGCCGAGACCCGCAACCAGGCCGAGCAGCTCGTCTACCAGACCGAGAAGTTCCTCAAGGACAACGAGGACAAGGTCCCCGGCGAGATCAGGACCGAGGTCGGGACGGCGGTGACCGAGCTCAAGGAGAAGCTGAAGGGCGAGTCCGCCGAGGGCGACAACACAGCGGAGATCCGCACCGCCACCGAGAGGCTTGCGGCGGTCTCCCAGAAGCTCGGCCAGGCCATGTACGCCGACGCGCAGAGCCGGCAGGCCGCGGGCGGTACCGGTGACGCCGGTGCCTCCCGGGCGAAGGCCGACGACGATGTCGTCGACGCCGAGATCGTCGACGAGGACAGGCGCGACGACAAGCAGGAGGGAGCCGCGGGATGAACCGCCCGACCGACGTCCGCAGCCACCCCGGACCACCGCTGATGCTCGTCCCGGCCGGGCCGGGAGACGGCGCCACTCGCGGTACGGAGGGGGAGGACCGGGCCCGCGACGCGTCGCCGCCGCCTGAGCAGGGGCTCCGCGCGGAGCTGCAGGAGCGCACGGCCGATCTGCAGCGACTCAAGGCCGAGTACGACAACTACCGCAAGCGGGTGCACCGGGACCGGCAAGCGGTCCGCGAGATCGCCGTGGCCAATGTGCTCGGCCGGCTGCTGCCCGTACTCGACGCGATCGCCGAGGCCAGGCAGCAGGGCGACGTGACCGGCGGCTTCGCGCGCGTGGTCGAGGCGCTGGAAACGGAACTGGCGGGCCTGGGCCTGCAGTCCGTCGGCGCGGTGGGCGAGCCCTTCGACCCGGTCGTGCACGAGGCCGTCTCGTACGACCGCAGTGACCGGTTCGAACACCCCGTCTGCACCGCGGTCCTTCGCTCCGGATACCGGGTCGGCGACCAGCTTCTGTGCCCCGCCCAGGTGGCGGTCACCGGACCGCGGGCCGGCCCATGACGCCCGGCGCGGACCCGGCACCGACAGGAGGACGATGACGGCAGCCCCGAGCCCTGTGACGGCGAGCCGAGTGACGACGCCCGCCTGGGTGGTCGAGCGTCCAGGGCCGATCACGTCCGCGCCACTGCGCCGCACGGAGCGCACGACCCCCGGCCCCGGCCCGTACGAACTGCTGCTGCGCGTCCGTACGTGCGGCGTGTGCCGGACCGACCTGCATCTGGCCGAGGGCGACCTGGCGCCGCACACACCGCGCTGCACCCCGGGACACGAGGTGGTCGGCGAGGTGATCGCCACCGGGGCGGAGGCCGACGACTTCGGCGTCGGCGAGCGTGCGGGGGCCGCCTGGCTGGCCGGCACCTGCGGCCAGTGCCGCTACTGCCGTACGGGACGGGAGAACCTGTGCCCCGGTTCGCGCTACACCGGTTGGGACATCCACGGCGGATTCGCCGGCCACATGCTGGTGGACGCCCGGTTCGCCTACCACCTCCCGGAGGGGTGGAGCGACGAGGACGCCGCGCCCCTGCTGTGCGCGGGCATCATCGGATACCGGGCACTCGAGCGGGCGGCCCTGCCGCAGGGCGGCCTGCTCGGCATCTACGGTTTCGGCGCGTCCGCGCATCTGACCGCCCAACTCGCCATCGCCCGGGGCGCGGAAGTCCACGTCGTCACCCGCTCGCCACAGGCGCAGCGGCTGGCGCTGGAGCTCGGGGCCGCGTCCGCCGGACCCGTCGCGCCACCGCAGCCGCTGGATTCCGCGATCCTGTTCGCCCCGGCCGGGAGCCTGGTGCCGGTGGCGCTCGAGGCCCTGGACCGCGGCGGCACGCTCGCGATCGCGGGGATCCATCTGAGTGCTGTCCCCCCGCTCGACTACGACCGGCACCTGTTCCAGGAGCGGACCGTGCTCAGCGTCGCCGCCAACACCCGCGAGGACGGCCGCGCCTTCCTCGCCGAAGCGGCGCGGCTGCGGCCCACCGTGCGTGTGACGCGCTACCCGATGCAGCGGGCGGACCAGGCCCTGGCCGATCTGGCGGCGGGACGGATCACCGGGGTGGCGGTGCTCGTCACGCAGTGAGGCGCCTTCGCGCGACATGCACCGGAGACATCCGTCGAGGAGGCGGGTGACGTCGTCGCCGACGACGGTCTCAGCGGCGTCCTGACCACGATCGCGATCGCGATCGAAGCCGGCCTTGCCTGGCCGGCGCCCCTGAGGCCGAGGCGTTGATCCTTTTCCCTCTGCAGGACCTGCCTCTCGCCGCTGCGCGGAGGTGCCCGGCGTACCGCCCGGCACGGTCGAGGGCAGGCCGCACCGCGGGCGCCGCACATTGTGGACGGTCCTTGCCGAGAGGGGATACGAGTGCCGCCGCACAGCCTGCCGCCGGGCCCACGGCCACGGTGGCGCATCCGGCTCAGGTCTGTGACGGCTCCCCCGCGCCGGCGTCGGCGAGCTCTGCGATCACTTCGGCATGGCAGCGCTCCGGGACACACCAGCAGCCGAGCCGGCGGCCGCGCAGAGCGGGCAGCTGTGCCAGCAGCTCCGGCCGGTCCAGCAGATGGGCGCGGTACCGCTCGACGACCTCCTCCCGGCTGCCGTCGGGGCCCGGACGGAAGGGACTGGCGAGCGGTGAGGCGTCGAGGTGCCAGCCGCCCCGGTGCATGGCGCGCCCGACGTACACCACGTCCGCGTACTCGGGGTCGTCGCGGTGCCCCTTGAGGTTGACCACTCTCGTGCTGTCCATGGACCGATCCTCCCTCCCCGTCCAGGCCTGTCCCAGTGTCGGAAACGACTCGAACGCTATCGTTTGCGTCATGAAGGTCTCCGTACTCGTCTACGACGGCGTTTTCGACTCCGGGCTCAGCGCGGCGCTGGACGTCTTGGAGGCGGCCAACGCGATGCGCGACCAACTGCCGCAGCCGCCCCCGCCGTGGAGCGTCACGACGATCGGCTTCCGGCGGCGTGTGCGCACCGGCGCGGGGCATCTCGTCACGACCGAGCCGGTGACCGCGGCCGCCACCACGGATCTGCTCCTCGTGCCCGCCCTGGCCGAGCGGCGGCCCGACGCGCTCCTCGACCGGGTCGCGGGCAGCCCTCTGGCACCGGTACGGGACGTGGTCGCCGACGTCCGCGAACGGGGCACGCCCGTCGCGTCGGCGTGCACGGGCGCGTTCCTGCTGGCCGAGTCGGGGGTGCTCGACGGGCGGCAGGCGACCACGACCTGGTGGCTGGCACCGGTCTTCCGCCGGCGGTACCCCGCCGTCACACTGGACGAGTCCCGGATGGTGACCACCTCGGACGGGGTGACCACGGCCGGCGCGGCCTTCGGACACGTCGACCTCGCGCTCGCCGTCGTCCGTATGACCAGCCCGGCCCTCGCGGAACTCGTCGCCCGCTACCTCGTCGTCGACGAACGCCCCTCGCAGTCCGCGTACACGATCCCGAGCGCGCTCGCGCAGAGCGATCCACTGGTGGCCGCGTTCGAGCGGTGGGCGCGTCAGCACCTCGACGAGCCGCTCGGCCTGACCGACGCCGCGCGCACCCTCGGGGTCAGCGAACGCACACTCCAGCGCACGGTGCGCCGCGTTCTGGGCACCACGCCCGTGCGCTTCGTCCAGGACCTGCGCGTCGAACAGGCCACGCATCTGCTGCGGACCACGGACCTGTCACTGGACGCCATCGCCCGCAGGGTCGGCTACGAACACGCGAACACCCTGCGGATCCTGCTGCGCGACCGCATCGGCACGACGGCCGGAACCCTGCGCGCGCGCTGAGGTGCAGCCGCGCTGTTCGCCGTGTACCGGGTCGCCCTGTTGGTGAAAGTGTTTCGGCGATGCCGGAGTCGGTGCAGGCGCCGAGACCGAGGCCGAGGCCGCCGGCGCTCCACGGCGAAGGAGGCAGCCGCTCGTGCCGTCGAGGGGAACCGAACCATGAATGCGCCCGTCTTCGGCCGGCGGCTGTGGAGCGGCGAGAGCGCCAACGGCAGAGTGGCACCGACCGAGTTCTTCTTCGATCTGGTGTTTGTTTTCGTGGTCACTCAGGTGACGCACGTCGTGGAGACGCACCCCGGCTGGGAAGGGCTGCTCAAGGGTCTGCTGTCGAGGGTGGCGTCGACGTACGGGACAGCGGGTGACAGGTCACCCGCCGAACCTGCCACGATCTCCGGTTGATTCATGCTGCCTCGATTCCGGATGTCCGGCACGGCACTCCCGGAGAGCGGGAGGCGGACTGCTGGGCCTGTCCTCCGGACAGGACGTGATCAGGAGGACAGGCCCAGATTCAGCGCGTCTACGGGTGCAGCACGACCTTCGTGTAGCCCTCGATCCGCTTGTCGAACTTGTCGTACGCCGACGGCGCCTGGCCCAGGGGCAGTTCGTGCGAGACGACGAAGCTCGGCGTCGCCCTGCCCTCGATGATCATGTCGCGCAGGTACCGGTTGTAGCGCTTCACGTTGCACTGCCCCGTACCCATCTTCAGCCCCTTCTCGAAGAGCTTGCCGATCGATACGAGGAGCATGCCGTGCTTGGCCTGCTCGTCGGGGCCTCCGGGGTCGGCCGGGACGTAGAGGCCCGGCACGCCGAGCATTCCGGTGGCCCTGACCGTGCCGATGAGCGAGTTCAGGACGGTCGCCGGTTCCTCGCGTTCCGTGCCGTGCGCCATGGCCTGGTAGCCAACGGCGTCCACGCCCTTGTCGGTGCCGACGCCCTGGGTCTGTTCCTTGATCTGCTCCACCGCGTCACCCTCGGCGAAGTTGATAGGGACCGCACCGATCTCCTCGGCCTTCTGGAGCCGCTCGGGGACCCGGTCGACCACGAAGACCTTCTTGGCTCCGCGCAGCAGCGCCGAGTAGGCGGCCATGAGTCCGACCGGCCCGCCGCCGTACACCGCGACGCTCTCGCCCGGGCGGACCTGGGCGAGTTCACAGCCGTGGTAGCCGGTCGGGAAGATGTCGGCGAGCAGCATGAAGTCGGTCTCGTGCTCGTTTCCCGGCGGCAGTTTCAGGCAGTTGAAATCTGCGTAGGGAACGCGCAGGTATTCGGCCTGGCCGCCCATCCAGGGGCCCATGGCGACATAACCGTAGGCGCCGCCCGCAAAACCGGGATTGACGGTCTGACAGAATCCGGTGAATCCCTCGACACAGTTGGTGCAGAATCCGCAGGCCACGTTGAAGGGCATGACCACGCGGTCGCCCTCCTTGAGCGAGGTGACGCCCTGGCCTATTTCCTCGATGATTCCCATGTTCTCGTGGCCGAAGACGATGCCGGGCTCCGCCGCGGTACGGCCTTCGTACATGTGCAGGTCGGAGCCGCATATCGCGGTGGAGGTGATCCGTACGAGCACGTCGTTCGGATGCTGGATGCTGGGCTTCTCAACCTCTTCGACCGCCACGGTGAACGGTCCCTTGTACACGACGGCCTTCATGGCTGCCACCTCCGCTCGGCGATGTGCGCGTGCGATTACCCCCCGCCCGCTTTCTCCGCGTGACCTATCTCTCATGATTCTCCGGCCCAGAGGATCGGACAACCCGGTAATGTCGGGATATCTCTCAGGTACCCCACCGAGGAATGGAAAGCGAGGACGAGACAGTGGCAGCACAGCGGCTCGGGACCCTGCTCGTCCCCGTACCCGGCCTGTCCGGCACGACCTACCCGGTCGGAACGACGGTGACTGTCCGCGGTCGCGGCGCGACCGTCGACGCCTTCGTGAACGGTGACTGGCTTCCTCTCTCGTGGTGGGAGTTCTCCGACGGCCTCCGTGAGGACATCGCCGACCGCTGACCGGCGGGGCGCGCCGACGGGCCTGCAGGATGTGAGCCGCCCGCCATGATCGACGGCGCCGGCATCACACCAGCTCGGCGAAGGTCTCCACGGCGTGGGTCGGCCCGGTGACGATGATGATGTCCCCAGGTCGTACGACCGTCTCCGCGGTGGCGTACGTGAAGTCCTCACCTGCGCGTTTGATGCCGACGACCGTGATCCCGTACTCGGCCCGGACCCTCAGTTCGCCCAGCGGACGCCCGGTGGCGGACGCCGTTGCGACGGTCTTGGCCAGTGCGTAGTCGTCGTCGAACTCGATGAAAGTGACCAGGTGGGCCACCCGCTCCCCCATGTCGTACTCCGGCAGGACCACGTGGTGCGCGCCGACCCGCTCCAGGATCCTGCCGTGCCGGCGGCTGACCGCCTTGGCCCAGATCTGCGGCACCCCCGCGTCGGCGAGGTTGGATGTCACGAGGATGCTGGCCGCCAGATCGTCGCCGATGCCCACCACGGCTCTGGAGAACTCGGCCACCCCGAGCTGCTCGAGCGCCTCGGGGTCGGTGCAGTCCGCGGCGGCCACGTGCGTCGGCTCGTCGCGCAGCCGCTGCACCAGGGTGGCATCGGAATCCACGCCCAGTCCGTCCCAGCCGCGGCGCATCAGCTCGGAGCCGAGCGAGGTCCCGAAGCGTCCCAGCCGATCACCGCGACCCGGAGGTCGCCGACGCCGGCGGCTCCGGCGTCTCGCCGGGACGTACGGCGGACACGGTGGGCGCCGCGACGCGCCCTGCGGCGCAGTCGGTCCACGTAACCAGCCAACGACAGGTCGCTCCTCGGGCAACTGGTAGCGGCGGCCGCGCTCGCGCAGCGCGAGCGCGGAGGCGAGCGTGATCGGGCCGATGCGGCCGATGAACATCAGCGCGACGAGGACGAGGTGCCCGGCCGCCGGCCTGCGCTCCACCGGCAAGTCCTCCTCCAGCGTCTCGCTCACCTGGAACGCGGCGACCGACAACGTCGGCGTCACCGGCTACGACGTCTACCGGGGCTCCACCCTCGCCACCACAGTGACCAGCACCAGCGCCACCGTCACCGGCCTCGCCGCGAACACCCCGTACAGCTTCACCGGCCTCGCCGCGAACACTCCGTACAGCTTCACCGTCCGCGCCCGCGACGCGGCCGGCAACACCTCCCCGGCATCGACCGCCGTGAGCGTCACCACCGACCCTGGCGGTGGCCGCGGGGTCAACGTGCCGTTCGGCAGCCGCACGTTCCCGTACCCGTCGGGGACCATCAAGGTCTCGGGCAACCAGGCGGACAACGACGCCAAGGTGGTCGCCTACTACCAGCAGTGGAAGTCCGCCTTCCTCACCTCCAGTTGCGGCAACGGCTGGTCCGCGATCGCCTCGCCCGACGCCGACCACCCCTACGTCGCCAGGAGGGCCAGGGCTACGGCCTGACCATCCTGGCGACGATGGCCGGGGCCGACCCGGACGCCCGCACCCACTTCGACCGCGTCCGGCGCCAGCATCCAGTTCCAGGTGATGATCGCCATCACCGGCAACCACTGCCTCACCTGACAGCCCTCGGTCCGCCGTGCCCGTCCTCGCCCCTGTCGAGGACGTGCACGGCCTTGACCTCGCCCTCGGCGACTTGCTCGCCGCCCCGGAGCGCCTCAGGGTGAGGTGAAGGGAACCGATGGCCGTCCGGGGGAAAGGGAGACGAGATGAGCATGTTCGACAGCGCCCGCGTGGCCACCCGGCTTCCCGCCCAGGATCTGGACCGCGCACGGCGCTTCTACGCGGAAAAGCTCGGCCTGGAGCCCGTCGACGAGCGGCCGGGCGGGCTCCTCTACCGCTGCGGGGGATCGGATTTCGTCCTGTTCCGGTCGACGGGAGCCTCGCCCGGCACCTTCACCCAGATGGCGTGGGAGGTCGACGACATCGAGGCCGTCACGCAGGAACTAAGACGGCGCGGGGTGGTCCTCGAGGAGGTGGACGCGCCCGGCATGAAGACCGTCGAGGGGATCGCCGTGATCGAGGGGAACTATCCGAGCAAGGGCGCGTCGGGCGAGCGCGGCGCCTGGTTCCGGGACAGCGAGGGCAACATGCTCGGGATCGGACAGCCGGTCCGCTGATCCCCCACGGCCGCGCGGCGCCCGAGCGGTGTCCTTCGGACCATCGTGCGGACCAGAGGAAGATGCCCGCGATGTGCAGTCCGGCACGGTAGATGGTGGCGGTCTTCTCGTAGCGGGTGGCGATGCCCCGCTACTGGTTCAGCGGTTGATGCACCGATCAACGGGCTGCGCTGCCTGTTCGCCTCGTGGACGACGGCTGATGGCCTGCCGCCTGTCCCGCTGCCGCGACGCAGCCGGTGGCCACGCCGGTCTGTCGGAACGGGGATCTCGGCCCGGATCCCGCGGGGGAGCCTTGTCGGTTGGGACGGCCTCCGGCCTGGTACGGGACCGTCCACGTCGACGCGGAACACGGTGGCGGGCCACGACTCAGGGAAGGCGGGCGCGTCGCCGGCCTTCCCGGCGGTGAGAACGAAGACCAAGGGCCGGCAGCAGGAGTCGGCTGCGAGATGGACCTTCGCGGTCAGCCCGCCGCGGGGCCGGCCGCACGCCGGCGGGCCCGCACGATCGTGGGGCCCGCCGACACCGCCCGGTTCGGATCCGCGTCGGCGTCGGCCTGGGCCATCAGCGCCGTGAACACCCGCTCCCACGTGCCGTCGACGGCCCCTTCCACGCGATCGCGCCGATCACCTCCCGATGGTTCCGCCCACGGTCACCCGATTCGGTGCCGGGCCGGAACGCAACGGCTCGATCCGCGCCCGCCTACGTCGTGCCGCGGGGTGAACCCGCGTGCTGACCGGCCCCTGGCCATGGCACTCGCGTGTCAGGAGTAGAAGTTGCGCTGCCACCGGTGCTTGGCCAGCACGGCGAGCTGGTCGGCGGTGAGCGAACGACCGTCACTCAGGGCCGTGTTGCGCTCGACGTTGCGTACGGTGCGCATTCCGGGAATGACGGTGGAGACCGTCGGCGAACTCAGCACGAACCGCAACGCGTTCTCGGCGATCTCGTCGGGGGCGATGTCGAGTTCGGCGACGATCGCGGCCACCCGCTGTTCGACCTGCGCCGGGCGATCATCGCGGAAGTAGCGATTGCGCCAGTCGCCCTCGGGGAACGTTGTGTCGGCGGTGATCCGACCGGTGAGGCCGCCCTCGTCCAGCGCCACCCGCACGATGACACCGACGCCGTGCTCCGCACAGGCCGGCAGCAGAGCGTCGGCGGGCGCCTGGTCGAAGACGTTGTAGATGACCTGAACGCTGTCCACGGCGCCGCTACGGACGAGTGCGAGGGCGTTGTCGGGCTGGTGGTCGTTGACGGAGACACCGAACAGGCGGATCTTTCCCTCCTCCTTCAGCTCGGCGATCGTCTCCAGCCAGTCGCCACGGCCGACCCAGTCATCGCTCCAGACATGGAACTGCAGCACGTCGAAGTGGTCCAGGCCGCTGGTGCGCAGACTGGTCTCCAGGCTTTCGCGGAGGTGCGCGCCAGGGAAGGTCTCAGCAGGGTCCAAGCCGTGGGGCGCCGGCCAGACACCGTTCTTCGGTGGCACTTTGGTCGCGACGAGAACCTCCTCGTCGGCCCGCTCGCGGGCGACCCGGCCGACGATCCGCTCGCTCTCGCCGTAGCCGCGGGCGGTATCGATGAAGTTCACACCAAGGTCGATGGCACGGTGCAGGGCGCGTACGGATTCGTCCTCCGTGGCGCCCACCCAACTGGACGCACCGATGCCCCACGCGCCGTAACCGATCTCGGACACCGACAATCCACTGCGTCCCAGCTCGCGGTAGCGCAAAATCATCCTCCACGTCGTGGTCCTCGTCCTGGCCGAGGCTCCCGCCAGAAGTCAGCTCGACGATAGGTGACTTCGGCGGCCGGGTCACGTGGGATTTGCTGTGGCCACAGTCGTGACGATCCTCAGTACTGGTCCTGGCCGTCGCAGATCACGTGCCGTCTGCCGCGCCCCCACGGCCTGGGCCGCAGATCGCCGCCCGCCGCGGCTATGCGCTGCGCGGCCTCGACGGCGCCCGGCGTGCCACCGCGGAGCTGCGGGCGGTCACCCGTGACTTCACCCGCCTCAAGCACCGGCTCATGCCGTATTTGTTCCGCGCGGCACAGCAGGCGGCCGAGCGCGGCACACCCGTGATGCGCGCGATGGTCATCGAGTTCCCGGACGACCCCGCCTGCCACACGCTGGACCGGCAGTACATGCTCGGCGACTACCTGCTCGTGGCGCCCGTCTTCTCGGCGGACGGCGAGGTCGAGTACTACGTGCCCGACGGCACGTGGACCCATCTGCTGTCGGGCGAACGGATCCAGGGACCCGGCCGGCGGCGTGAGCGGTACGGCTACGACAGCATGCCGCTGCTCGCCCGCCCCGGCTCCGTGATCCCGTTCGGGGACAGCGACGACGACGCGGTCTACGACTGGGCGCACGGGGTGACGCTGCGCGTCCACGCACCGGTCGACGGTGCCACGGCGGTGACGCGGATCCCGGCCCCGGACGGCCCCGGCTCGGCGAAGGCGTCCACGGTCGCGGTCTTCCGTGCGCGCCGGGAGGGTGACGCCGTCACCCTCGAGGCGGAGGGAGCGCCCGGTCCGTGGCGGGTGCTGCTGGTGGGCACGGAGGCGGAGCTCGGTGAGGGGTCGCCTGCTTCGGTGTCCGTCGAGCGGACCGGGCTCGGCACGCTGGTCGGCGCCCCCGCCGGCACGACCGCGGTCACGGCACTTCTCACGGGGAGTTAATACAGAACTCACGGTGCACGCAATCGGGGCCCATACCGTCGCTGGGCATGGACATACCTGAAACAGGCGGCTCCCGTGCACCCCACCGGGACCGGGCCCCTCTCCGTCCGACATGGACGGTGACCGCCACCGCGCTGCTGCTGGGCGGCGCGGTGGCGGCGACGGCGTACGGGACCTCGCACGCGGGGGGCGGGGTGGGGCGAAAGGCCGCGGCCGTATCCCCTTCGGCCGCCGGTTCGGTTTCGGCGTCAGCGCCCATCGGGAACGTGGTGGCGAGGAGCGAGCTCCAGACCACAACCGTTCCCGAGCGCAAGACGGAGCCCGCGGTCGAGACCGAGACCGAGATCAGGACCGTGGACCTCGACGCGGCCCTCGACTCCGTCGTCGACGCCGCCGCCGGTGAGCTGTCGGTCGCCGTCCGCGATGCCGAGAGCGGCGCGAGCGCCGTCCACGGCGAGGAGGCGTTCGACACCGCGAGCATCGTCAAGGTGAACATCCTTGCGGCCCTGCTGCTCCAGGCCCAGGATGCGGGACGGGAGCTCACAGCCCTGGAGAAGTCCCGGGCCTCGACGATGATCAAGCACAGCGACAACGCCGCCGCCCTGGCACTGTGGCACACCATCGGCAGCGCCGACGGCCTGGAAGCGGCCAACGAGCGCTTCGGGATGACCGGCACGCAGGGCGGGGCCGGCGATCTGTGGGGGCTGACGCAGACCACGGCCGCCGACCAACTGGCCCTGCTCGACATCGTGTTCGGCGACAACTCACCGTTGGCGGAGGGCTCGCGGACGTACATGGCGGACCTGATGGAGCACATATCGGCAGGTCAGGACTGGGGCGTGTCGGCCGCGGCATCCGGCGCCGAGTCCGCCGGAACCCAGGGCGGGGAGACGGCCCTCAAGAACGGCTGGCTGCCGAGAACGGCCACCGGCCTGTGGGACATCAACAGCATCGGCCGGATCGAGTCCGGCGGCCGGACCTACTACGTAGCCGTCCTCTCCGACGGCAACAGGACGATGGCCGGAGGCATCAGGACCGTGGAAGCCGCGGCACGCGCGGCAGTGGCGGCGCTCGGCGACACCAACTGAACGGTCAGAGGAGCCGTCGCCCGCGACGCCCGCGGGTCGGGGCGTGACGTCATCGCTGGGCGCGATCGCCCCGTCCGCGTGGTACGCGCGACCGTCGCGTCGTGTCCGCGACGTCCTGCGCGCACCACGCGGCGCTGTCACGGCTGGGCCTGGAGCCAGTCCAGCGTGTGCGTGTAGAGCACGCGCCGGCACTTGCTGCTGCAGTTCGTCGGATCGGCGTCCACCGAGTGCTCGGACACCGACCACAGCCTGCCCGTGCCGCGCTCGACGTAGAGGTCCTCAGGGCCCACGGCGGTCTTGACCGGGTTGGCGCTCGCGGTCAGTTGGCCGCCGCCCTGCGTGGCCCGCCAGAGGGTGTCGTTCTTGCCCCTGCCCGTGCTCTCGTTGAGGTAGAACCTGCCGTTGAGGACAGCGGCCTCCTGGATGCCCCTCCTTGGGCAGGTAGTTGGCCCAGGACTCGGTGGCGACCTCGACGCTGCGCGCCTCCAGGTCGGCGACCGGATAGGCGCTGACCCGCCCGGTGGACGGCATGGTGCCCTCCGGGCGGCAGTACGCACCCGTGATCAGCCGGTCGGGGACGATGCTGCGGTCGAGGGACAGGTAGGACGCCTTCGGGGCGCCCGTGTCGACACACGCGTAGCTCCCCTGGGGATTCGACTGGGTGGCCTTGAACTTCCAGGCGGCCACCTGCGGCATGACGTACCGGTATCCGTAGCTGTACCAGACGCTGTTGTGGCGGCCGATCTTCGTCTTGTCCTGAACGTTCGAAGTGGTCTGCACCCCGTCGGTGTCGGTTCCCATGTCGCCCGGGGTGCTGGGGTCGCCGTCCGGGTCCAGGTCCAGGTCCAGGTCCAGGTCCATGATCAGGCGCATGTCGAAGACCCGAATGCCGTTCCTCGTGTCGGCGACGTAGAGATGGTTGCCGTACCAGACCATTCCGCCGGCGTGGACGCCGTTCTGCTTCGGGTCCTCATCCGCGTGCACCGCGTCGTAGGAGACGTGGTCCGCGGTGTTCTCGTACGTCCAGGCCGGCAGCACGTGCCGGTACTTGACCTCGGGACTCCCGGTGGCCGGGTTCACCCGGCTCTGGGTGAAGGTGATCCGCACACCCTTCTGGTTGCAGGCGTCCTCCGTCTTCAACTCGGCCTCGGTGCAGTCGCCGATCCCGTCGGCGTCGTTGTCCTGGTTCGGGTCATAGCCGTCGTAGGACCCGAACAGCACGACCGGCGCCGCGGCCACGGTCGCTGTCGAGCGGCACCGGCGCCAGGGAGGCCGCGGCGCGGGAGCCCGCGCCGTGGGCGACCAGGGCGGGCGGGACGTGCGCCCTCTATGCGCGGAATCTCGCCGGTGTCCGTCCGGCCCAGGGCCGTGCCGTCTCCAGTTGGGCCGCCAGTGACAGCAGTGTCGTCTCGTCGTCGCGCCGGCCGACCAGCTGTACGGCGAGGGGCAGGCCTGCGCCGGTGAGCCCGGCCGGGACCGAGGCCGCGGGGTTGCCGGTGACGTTCCAGAGTGCGCAGTACGCGATCATCGGCATCGCGCGCAGTGCGGCCCGGATCGTTCCGGTGCCGGTCAACTGGCCGGTCCTGGGCGGGACACCGGCGATCGTCGGGGTGAGCAGCACGTCGATCTGCTCGAAGACCCGGTTCGCCCTCGCGCCGATCTTCTCGCCCCGGGCGATGGCCCAGCGGGTGACCCCGGGACGGGCCCAGGTGCCGAGGCGGACGGTCTCGCGCGTCCGCCGCTCGAGCCGCCCGTAGTCGTCCGTCGCGAAGGCCTCGGTGCGCAGACCGGCGAACCACTGGGAAACGAACGCCGCTGTCGGGTCCGGGTAGCGGGGGTCGATCTCCTCGACGTGATGGCCCAGTTCGGCGAGCAGCGCCGCCGTCTCCGAGACGGCGCGCACCACCTCGGCCGACGGCTTCACTCCCCGGGCGACCGGCTTGGTGGACCAGCCGATCCTCAGCCGCCGGGGCTCGGTGGCCGCGGCCGTGGTGAACGAGGTGGCCGGCTCGGCGGCCCGGAACATGTCGCCGGCCGTGGAGCCGCGAATCGCGTCGTGCACGAGGGCGGAGTCCAGCACCGAGCGCGTCAGCGGACCGATGACGCCGAGGCCCCACCAGAGGTGGGGGTGCGGGGCGGTGCTGACGCGGCCGCGGGTGGGTTTCAGCCCGAACAGGCCGCAGCAGGCGGCCGGGATCCGGATCGAGCCGCCGCCGTCTCCGCCGATGGCGGCCGGGACCAGGCCGGCCGCGACCGCGGCCGCGGAGCCACCGCTGGAACCGCCGGGCGAGTGCTCGAGCGACCACGGGTTGAGGGTCGTGCCGCACGCCGACGACTCGGTGAACGGAAACAGCCCGAACTCCGGCATGTTCGTCTTGCCGATGACGACCGCGCCCGCGGCACGCAGCCGGCGCACCACTTCGCTGTCCGCGGCCGCCGGGCGGGTGTTCGCCGCGGTGCCGAAGGTCGTCACGTGCCCCTCGACGTCGTTCTCCTCCTTGATGGCGACGGGCACTCCGTGCAGCGGGCCGCGCTCGTCCCGCGGGGTGGCGTCCCGGCGAGCGGCCTCGGCCAGCGCCTCCTCCGCCATCGTCACGGTGAACGCGTTGAGGATCCCGTCGTGCTCCTCGATGCGGTCGAGCAGCAGTTGGGTGAGTTCACGTGCAGAGATGTCACCGGCCCGGACGGCGGCGGCCTGCCCTGCGACTCCGGCGTACACAAGATCCTCGGTCATTGACGGGGAAGGTACATCCGGCCGCCGTGGCCTGCGTAGCACGCATCGGAGTGATACCCGTCACATCGGTGCGTCGGGGCGCGATGCGCGCAAGAGGGCTCTGGGGCACTGGCGGAGGCTCGGTGTCCGGCATACCGCGTGGCGACATTCCGGCCGTGGCCGGGACGGGGGCCTCCGGGGGTTGCGGCGGCCGGCCGGGCGGCTGCCGGGAGGCGTCGAGCTGTACTGCCTCCTGCCCGACGGCGACGTCGTCCTCGCCGACCGGGACGGTGCCCGGGCGCTCGGGTCCGACGGGGACTTCCCCCGCTTCATCGACGACCGCCGGTTCGCCCATGACCTCGTCGGCGACGCCGCCATCTCGCCCGAGCGCCCTTCAACGCGACCGTCAAGCCCGGTGTCGCCGGTGCGCGGAGCGCCTCCACGCCGCACGCCCACGGCGGCGAGCGCTTCGTCCTCAGTCCCGGCCGTGCCGCGTGCGGCGCGTACAGCGCAGGCCGCGGGGAGGTGACCGACGTCCCGCTCGTGCCCGGGACGGTGATCCGTATCCCAGGACGGTCACGGCCCGGCCGGCCGGAGGTGCAGGTCCGGGTCACCGACCGTCAGGGGAGGCGCCCGCTCGAGGGCTGGGCACCCGGCCAGGCGGACGACGGCGGCGTACGCGGGGGTCGAACGGCCGCCCTGGGCAGGTGTCCGGGCGGTGGTTCACCTGTCCGCGGCCGCGCCCCCCTCCACGCCCGCGCCCGTGTCCGACTCGGCCTGTGCCGGAGGATTCGCGCTCCGGCGTCCGTTCGAGCTCGCCAGAACGTCGTGCACGGCATACGAGTTCGCCCCGGAGCCGGCCCGGCCGGCCGCGCGCACCCTCGTCCCGCCGTCGACGAGCAGGTCCGTTCCGGTGACCCACTCCGCCACGTCGGAGACCAGCCACAGCACCGCGCGCGCCACGTCCTCCGGTTCGCCGATCCGTGCCAGGGGCAGGCTCTGGGCGATCCGCTCCTCGGCCGGCTCCCAGACGAATCGCGCCATCTCGGTGCGCACGAGCCCCGGTGAGACCGCGTTCACGCGTACGCCGGGGGCGAGTTCACCCGCGAGCTGGCGGGTGAGGTGCAGCAGGGCCGCCTTGCTCGTGCCGTACGTGCCGACGTTCGGGCCCACACCGTGCGTGCCCTCGGTGCAGATGTTGACGACCGCGCCGCCGTGCTCCCCCATCCACGCCCGCCAGGCGAGCTGGATCAGACGCAACGGAGCCTCCACGTTGACGGTGAAGGCGTCGTGCCAGGCCTTGGGGTCGGCATCCATGAGCGGGCCGAACGGGGCGTTGGTCGCGGCATTGTTGACGAGGATGTCGAGCCGGCCGAACTCCCGTACCGCGAGTTGCGTGCACGCCTCCAGGTGCGCCGGGTCCGCGACCGAGCCGGGGCACCCGACTGCCCGGATCCCGGTGGCGGTGAGCCGGTCGACCGCCGCGGCCACTCCCCCGGGATCGCGTGCGGTGACGCAGACCATCGCGCCCGCTTCGCCCAGGGCCTGCGCCGTGGCGAGACCTATCCCGCGGGAGGCCCCGGTGACCAGGGCCGCGCGGCCGTCGAGTGCCGGTGATGACGACGCCATCCCCGTACGATCTCATGACGGAGCGTCAGAAGACCCTGTGGCGGCGGTCGGGCGTTGCCGTCAGTACCAGTCGGCGCGGCCGCCGGTGTCGCAGACCTCGAGAAGAACCTCTCCGGACTCCGGGTTGCTGCCCGCCGCGAGGCGCACCCGGGCACCCACCCAGACGCGGTGCGGTTCGGTGCCGATCACCCTGCAGCGGAACGTGAATCCTTCCGGGAACCGCACCAGAGACTCATTGCGCGCCACCTTGGAGTAGCGGTGCACCACGGTCGATTCGACGACCACGCCCTCGCTCAGGCTCTCCTCCGACTCGAGGTCGCTTGATGCACATACGGGGCACAGGAGCCGCCTGAAGGATGCGGTACCGCACCAACGACACCGCCGAAAGATCAGACCGGCCTGCCGCTGCGCCGTCGGCGCAGCCGCGCCTGCTGTCTGGGACACGTCTCGACTCCCTGCACTCGGCCCGTGCGCGCCGCGCCCTTGCGTCGACGCACGCGCACCATAGGGCACTGAGTGCCATCCCGTAAAGGTACTGAGTGCCGATGAGATCGGTCACCTCTCACCGAGGGCCGACTCGATGCTCTGCACCACGCGCCACATGGGAGCGCCCTTCGGGGCGACCATCACGATCACCTCGCCCTCGGCGGCAGCCTGCTCGGACACCGGTGCGGGCGCCCGCCCGCGCGTACCGCCCGCATCGCGCGCACCGCTCCCCCAGACCTCACGGACGAGTCCCAGGGCATGGTCCACCGCGGCCTCGGGGTCGTCCGCACCACCCGACCGCAACCAGGTCCGCAAGCCGTTGTTGTGGGCAGCGACCACCGCGGCGGCGATCACCTCGGCCCGCAGGCCACCGTCGGGGGTCCCCGCGTAGCGGCGGCGGAGGTAGCCGGCCAGCGTCCGCTCGTAGCGGCGCACGACGGAGAGTTCATAGGTGCGCAGACCGGGCACTTCGCGCGTGAGACGGTAGCGCTGCACCGAGAACTCGGGATTGGCTGCGTACATGCGCAGGACCAGCCGTGCCGCGTCGCACACAGCGACCACCGGGTCCTCGTCCTCGGCCGCGTCCAGGTAGGCGGTCATGTCGGCCAGACAGCGGTCGTGGTCGGGGAAGACCGCGTCCTCCTTGGAGGGGAAGTAGCGGAAGAACGAGCGACGCCCGACACCTGCCCTGGCCACGATGTCGTCCACGGTGGTCTGCTCGAACCCGCGTTCAAGGAAGAGCTGGAACGCAGCCTCGGCGAGGACCTCCCGCATGGGCACCTTCGCGGGATCGGCAGCGACTTCCCCGACCACCGCCTTGCGGCGTTTGCGCACCTCAGTCATGCCCGGACCGTAACACCGGAGCGCACATTTTGGCACTCCGTACCTTTACTCAGGGTACTGAGTGTCATAATGTCGGATGCGCGAGCCATGCGCGATCGTGGAACCGTCCAGTCATCAGGGAGAGCCGGCGTGAGCTTGAGGATCGTTGTCTGTGTGAAGTATGTGCCCGATGCCACCGGTGATCGGCATTTCGCGGATGATCTGACGGTCGATCGTGATGATGTGGACGGTCTGCTGTCGGAGCTGGACGAGTACGCGGTCGAGCAGGCGCTGCAGATCGCCGAGGCGGCGGACGACGCGGAGATCACGGTGCTGACGGTGGGTCCGGAGGATGCGAAGGACGCGCTGCGCAAGGCGTTGTCGATGGGGGCGGACAAGGCCGTTCACGTCGAGGACGACGATCTGCACGGCTCGGACGTGATGGGCACGTCGCTGGTGCTGGCGAAGGCGATCGAGAAGACCGGTTACGACCTGGTGGTCTGCGGTATGGCGTCGACGGACGGCACGATGGGTGTGCTGCCGGCGGTCCTGGCGGAGCGTCTGGGTGTCCCGCAGGTCACGCTGCTGTCCGAGGT
>NZ_JBSFDW010000006.1:0-23289 GCF_053594115.1 Streptomyces sp. NPDC001970
CCCCGCCGCCCGCCCGCCGCCCCCCCGCCTCGGGGGGGGCCGGCGCGGGTGTTCTCCGCCTCGTTGGGCGCCCGGGGGGGGGGGGGGGGCGCCCCCCCCCCCCCCGCACCCCGGGGAGAGCGCGTTCGGTCGAGCGCCGCGCGATCAGTCGCGCTGTGCGCCCTGCGGCAGCTTCCGCAGCTGCATCGTGCCGGCGGTGGTGGTGCCGAAGCCGTAGTCCAGCATCTTCGCCGCGTCGGTGTAGCGGTTGGAGTCGTTCAGGACGACACCGATGAGGGTCTTCGTGCCGCGGGTGGCCGCGAAGACGAGGCAGGGGCCGGCCGGCGTGTTCGTGCCGGTCTTGAGGCCGTTGGCGCCGCTGTAGGAGCCGAGCAGCTGGTTCGTGTTGTACCAGGTGTACGTGCGGGTGCCGCCGGTGCTCGTCTTCGCGGAGGCCTTGTAGGAGGTCGCCTTGACGACGGCACGGAAGTTGACGTTGTTCATCGCGTAACGGGCGATCTTCGCCAGCTCGCGCGGGGTGGTGTAGTTGTTGCCCGTCGTCGAGTTGCCGTCGAACGAGTCGAACTTCGTGTTCTTCAGGCCCAGCTCGGTGGCCTTCGCGTTCATCTTGCCGATGAAGGACTGGACACGGGCAGTGCGGGTGGTGCCGGTGCCGTAGGTCTCGGCGAGGGCCATGGCCGCGTCGCAGCCGGACGGCAGCATGGTCGCGTAGAGCAGCTGGCGCACGGTGAGGACGTCACCGCTGCGCAGGTCCGCGGTGCTGGCTCCCTTGGCCGTCACGTAGTCGCGGTAGGCCTGCTTGGACGTCACCTTCTGGTCGAGGTTGACGCCCGGGGTGGACAGCACCACGGCGGCCGTCATGATCTTCGTCGTGCTGGCCATCTGGCGCCTGGTGTCCGCGCTCTTGTTGTACAGCGGCGTGCCGTCCGAGCTGACCATCATGTACGCGCCGCCGGCGGAGACGGTCGGCGCGGTGGCCGCCTGGGCGGGCGAAGCGGCCATCGGCGAGACGGTCAGCAGGACGCCGGATGCGAGGGTGACCGCGGCGGCTCTGCGCACGCCCGTGAAGCTGTAGTTCAAAGGGAACGCTCCGAGTTCGCGTAAGTGCTGAAAGGTGTCTGTGGGGCCCGAGGGAAACCAGGGCCCACGAACGAGACACATGAGGGTGGCAGAAGGATGTACGGAACCCGAAAAGTTCTCCGCATCCTGCATCGTGGACACGACTTCTGGATGCACCCCTGTTGTATCTAAGCTGTGCGCATGCCCGCCGCACCCGCCGCCGAACGTGTCTACACGCACATCAAGCAGGCGGTTCTCGACCGCCGTTACAAGGGCGGAACGCTCCTCACCGAAGGCGAGCTCGCCGAGGCCGTCGGCGTGTCCAGGACCCCGGTGCGCGAGGCCCTGCTGAAGCTGGAGATGGAAGGGCTGCTCAAGCTCTACCCGAAGAAGGGCGCGCTCGTCCTCGCCGTCTCCGCACAGGAGATATCGGACGTCATCGAAACCCGGATGCTGGTCGAGGAGTTCGCCGTCCGCAGGGCCGTGCCCGCGCCGCCCTCGCTCGTCGAGCGGCTGGAGGAGCTCGTGGAGCGGCAGCGGCAGCACGCCGAGGCCGGCGACCTCGCCGCCGTCTCCGCGACCGACCGAGCGTTCCACGCCGAGATCGTGCGCAACGCCGGCAACGAGATCCTCTCCCGCCTCTACGACCAGCTGCGCGACCGCCAGCTGCGCATGGGCGTCGCCCTGATGCACGCACAGCCCGACCGTGTCACCAAGAACATCACCGAGCACGCCGACATGCTGGACGCCATCAGAACCGGTGACACCGAGGCCGCGGCGGCCTGTGTGCACCGGCACCTGAGCTGGGTCAAGGTGCTGGTGCGGGGTGAGGAGCGATGACCGCCGCCGCCGTGTCCCTGCCGGGCGATCCACCCGGGGGCCGCCGCGCCTACACCGTCTGGGGCATCGGCGTCGCCGTCTACTTCGTCGCCGTCATCTTCCGTACGTCCCTGGGCGTCGCGGGCCTCGACGCCGCCGACCGCTTCGACATCAACGCCTCCGCCCTCTCCACCTTCTCCATCCTCCAACTGCTCGTGTACGCGGGCATGCAGATCCCCGTCGGCCTCATGGTCGACCGGCTCGGCACCAAGAAGGTCCTCACCCTCGGCGTCGTCCTGTTCACCGCGGGACAGCTCGGCTTCGCGCTCTCCCCCTCCTACGGCATGGCCCTCGCCTCCCGCGCACTGCTCGGCTGCGGCGACGCGATGACCTTCATCAGCGTGCTGCGGCTCGGCTCGCGCTGGTTCCCCGCGCGACGGGGACCGCTGATAGCCCAGATCGCCGCACTGTTCGGCGTGGCGGGCAACCTCGTCTCGACCATCCTCATCTCGCGGCTGCTGCACGGACTCGGCTGGACCGCGACGTTCGCCGGGAGCGCGGCCGCCGGCGTGATCGTCCTCGTCCTGATGCTGCTCTTCCTCAAGGACCACCCCGAGGGCCACGAGCCCGCCCCGGCGACGCATGCCGGGGCCGCCTTCGTCCGCAGGCAGATCGCCGAGTCCTGGAGCGAGCCCGGCACCCGGCTGGGCATGTGGGTGCACTTCACCACGCAGTTCCCCGCCATGGTGTTCCTGCTGCTGTGGGGGCTGCCGTTCCTCGTCGAGGCGCAAGGACTGTCCCGGGAGACCGCGGGCGAACTGCTCACGCTCGTGGTCGTCGCGAACATGGTCGTGGGCCTCGTCTACGGACAGGTCATCGCCCGGCACCATGCCGCAAGGGCACCGCTGGCACTCGGCACGGTGGGGCTGACGGCCGCGGTGTGGGGCGCCACCCTTGCGTACCCCGGTGAACAGGCGCCGATGTGGCTGCTCATCACCCTGTGCACGGTGCTCGGCTCCTGCGGGCCCGCCTCGATGATCGGCTTCGACTTCGCCCGCCCCGCGAATCCGCCGGGACGGCAGGGCACGGCGTCCGGGATCGTCAACATGGGCGGTTTCACCGCCTCGATGACCACGTTGCTCGCCGTCGGCGTGCTGCTGGACGCGACCGGCGACAACTACCGGATCGCGTTCTCGTCCGTCTTCGTGCTGGAGACGCTGGGCATGATCCAGATCCTGCGGCTGCGGGCGCGCACGGTGCGGCGCGAGCGGGAACGGCTCGTGGCGAGCCGCGTGGAGGCTGTGCACGTACCGGTGTGAGCGGGCGTCACTCAGGCGACGCGGCCACGACGGCGCGGTGCCGCCGGCGCGCCGCCGCGGGGCCCTCGGGACGGCCCCGCCCGCGCCGCGCCTGCATCGGTTACGGCGTGATCGCGAACGAGTCCAGGATCGCCCCGGCCAGATCCGCGTCGCCCTCGACCTTGATCCGGTCGGCGACGGCCGCGGGCCTGACCCGGCCGGCGGCGAGCCGTACGTACGTCTCCCAGTCCAGCGCCAACGTCACGGCCGGGCCCAGCGAGGGAGCGCCGTCGATCGTGCCGTGTCCGTCCGCGTCGACGCGGACGGTCCGCAGGAAGTCCACGGGCCCGCTGACGTCGAAGACGACCGCCGAGTTCGGCGGGGCGCCCGCGTCCTTGGCGACGACCTTCGGCAGGATCGCGAGGAAGTTGTCACGGGCGACGAGGGCGCCGGGGGAGTCCAGGTTGCCCGGCTTGCCGAGCGTCGTCCGCAGATCCTGCTCGTGCACCCAGATGTCGAAGGCCCGCATCTGGTACGCCAGTTCCAGCGTCTGCTCGGCACCGAGCGGGGCGCGGACCATGGTCTCGGGCGAACGGCTCTCGTTCCGCAGCTGCCGGTTGCGCCGGATGATCGTGTACTCCAGCTCGGCGGTCATCTCGGGCGCCGTGTGGTGACGGCGCACATCGACCTGCATCTCCATGTAGCGCGAGAACTCACTGCGTACGTGGTAGAGATCGCGGGGCAGGGTGTGGATCGGCCTCGGGTCACCGAGCATCTCGCACTCCATGCCGATGACATGCGACACGATGTCGCGCACCGACCATCCGGGGCACGGGGTCGCGCGGTTCCACTCGCCTTCCACGAGCGGCTGCACCAGCTCGGATATCGCTTCGACGGAGTGGGCCCAGGCGTCGGCGTAGGTCTGGAGACTGGGATGGACGGTCACGGAACCCCTCGGCGGTTGTGCGCGGGCTGGGTGCTGGGCAGCTGTGGGGGTCCGGGGGTGGCCCCCCGGGAGAGAACAGTACGCTGCCTGTGGGCACCCCGGCAGTGCTTTCGTGTGACGATCGTAGGCCGTGCAGACGGCTCGAATGCCAGGACGGTGGTAGTGTGCGCGCCTCGCTGATCCAGATCGCAGTAGACCCGGGCGAATCGGTCGAATCCCGCAGGCAGCGAGCCGCGTCTCTCGTGCGCGAGCAGGCCGGCGCCGACGTCGTCGTGCTGCCCGAGCTGTGGCCGGTGGGAGCCTTCGCGTACGAGCTTTTCGCGACGGAGGCGGAGCCGCTCGAAGGCCCGACGTACGAGGTGATGTCCAAGGCGGCGAGCGACGCGGGCGTCTGGCTGCACGCAGGCTCCGTCGTCGAACGGGCGTCCGGCACGGGCTCCGCCGCGAGTGACGGCCCGCTCTACAACACCTCCCTGGTCTTCTCCCCCACCGGCGAGCTCGCCCGGGTCTACCGCAAGATCCACCGCTTCGGCTTCGACAAGGGCGAGGCGGTGATGATGGCCGCGGGCACCGAGCTCGTCACCGTCCCGCTGCCCGACGCCACGCTCGGCCTCGCCACCTGCTACGACCTCCGCTTCCCCGAACTCTTCCGGGGCCTCGTCGACGCGGGCGCGGACGTCCTCGTCGTCGCGGCCGGCTGGCCCGAGCGCCGTCGCGCCCACTGGACCCTCCTCGCGCAGGCCCGCGCCGTCGAGAACCAGGCGTACGTCCTCGCCGTCGGCAGCTCCGGCACCCACGCGGGCGTCGAACAGGCCGGCCACAGCATCGTCGTCGACCCCTGGGGCAAGGTCCTCGCGGAGGCGGGCGCGGCGGAGGAGGTCCTCACGGTCGACCTCGACCCGTCGAAGGTCGCCACGACCCGCGAGCAGTTCCCGGCCCTCAAGGACCGCGTGCTGGGTCTCCCGGCACCGCGGTGAGCACGCCGCGGAGCGTGTCGTGGTGAGCCTGTCCTGGTGAGCGCGTCCTGGTGAGCGCGTCGTGGTGAGTGCGTCGTGGTGAGCGCGTCGCGCGGGCTGGACCGCGACGGGACGATCGCCCGCGAGGGCGCGCCGAGCCGGGTGCCGGACGCCTTCGTGCCCGTCGTGGCGGCTGCCCGCGCACGGATCGCCGAGACCTTCGGGAGCACCCGGCTGCACAGCGCCTACCTCTACGGCAGCGTCCCCCGCGGCACCGCCACCCCTGGCGTCTCCGACCTCGACCTCCTCCTCGCCCTGCACGCGGAACCCACCGGAACCGACCGCGCCGACGCAGGGAGGATCGAGGCCACGCTCGACGACGCGTTCCCCGAGATCGCCGGCGTCGGCATCCTCCTGCACAGCACCCGCACCCTGCTCGGCGACCTCGAACGCCACGACCTCGGCTTCTTCGTCGCCTGCCTCTGCACCCCGCTGCTCGGCACCGACCTCGCCGCGCGACTGCCCCGGTACCGGCCCACCTCCCTGCTGGCCCGCGAGACGAACGGCGACCTCGCCCTCGTGCTCCCGCGCTGGAGCGTCCGCGCGGCCGCGGCCCGCACGGCCCCCGAACGCGAAGCCCTCAGCCGCTTCGCCGCCCGACGCCTCGTCCGCACCGGCTTCACCCTGGTCATGCCCCGCTGGGCCGGCTGGACCAGCGACCTCACCGAGTCCGCCGCCGTCTTCGGCCGCTACTACCCCGAGCGCGCCGAGCACATGCGCACCGCCGCGACCCTCGCGCGCAGCCCCTCCGCGGACCCGACGGCCCTCTCCCTGCTCATCGACGACCTCGGCCCCTGGCTCGCCGCCGAATACACCGCCGTGCACGGCGAGAAGGCGCCGCGCCCCTGAGCACCGCGCTCAGCCCTCCCGTTCCCGCTCCGCCATCCGGATCACACACACGGCGACCGCGATCAGCAGTGCCGCGTCCGCGTCCTCGCGCACGACGTCCACCGCGTACGTGTCCCTGACCGTGAGCCACCTGCGCGAGACGGCGGCCAGCAGCTCCCCGTCGTACTCGATCGCGAACTCCCGGTCCAGGATCTTCCCGCCGACATCCAGCTCCGTCCAGTCGGCGAGCCTCACCCGGAAGTGGTTCCGCAGCAGTGACAGCCGCTTTCGCCGCACGACGGCCAGGGACTCCTGGTCCCGCTCGATCGTCATCGCGTCGCGCAGGCCGAACAGCTTCTGCCGCAGTGTGATCAGCACCCGCCCGGCCGGGTCCTTCAGTTCCAGCGTGTCCCGCAGCCGCAGCGCCTTGCCGTCGACGAGAAAGGCGTGGCGGCCGCGATCGTCGTCGATCCAGTAGTCGTCGCCGACGGCGAAGATCTTGTCGCGTACGAGGTACCTCATGCGGAATGCGTACCTGCCGGGTGCGGTTGGATGGAGGTATGGCTACACGTGCACGCGTTCGGGCCCCCGAGCTGATCGGCAAGGGCGGCTGGCTGAACACCGGAGACAAAGACCTCAGCCTCGCCGACCTCCGAGGACGCATCGTCGTGCTCGACTTCTGGACATTCTGCTGCATCAACTGTCTGCACGTCCTGGACGAGCTCCGCGAGCTCGAGGAGAAGCACCGGGACACCCTGGTGATGATCGGTGTGCATTCGCCGAAATTCGTGCACGAGGCCGAGCACCAGGCCGTCGCCGACGCGGTCGAGCGGTACGAGGTGCATCACCCCGTCCTGGACGACCCCGAGCTCGCGACGTGGAAGCAGTACGCCGTGCGGGCCTGGCCGACGCTCGTCGTGGTCGATCCCGAGGGGTACGTGGTCGCGCAGCACGCCGGTGAGGGGCATGCGCATGCCATCGAGCGGCTGGTGGAGGAGCTGGAGGCGGAGCACGGGGCGAAGGGGACGCTGCGGCGCGGGGACGGGCCGTACGTGCCGCCGGAGCCGGTCGCGACCGATCTGCGGTTCCCCGGGAAGGCCGTGGTGCTGCCGTCGGGGAACTTCCTGGTGTCCGACTCGACCCGGCATGAGCTGGTCGAGCTGGAGGCGGACGGCGAGACCGTCGTGCGGCGGATCGGGGACGAGGAGTTCAGGGAGCCGCAGGGGCTCGCGCTGCTGCCCGACGGCAAGGTGATCGTCGCCGACACCGTGAACCACGCGCTGCGCACGTACGACCCGGAGAGCGGCGCGATCGAGATCGTCGCCGGGACCGGGCGGCAGTGGCGGCAGGGGTCGCCGACGTCGGGTCCGGCCCGCGAGGTGGATCTGTCGTCACCGTGGGACGTGGCCTGGTGGCAGGGCAAGGTGTGGATCGCGATGGCCGGCGTCCACCAGCTGTGGACGTACGACCCCGAGGCGGGGACGGTCCAGGTGGCCGCAGGTACGACCAACGAGGGGCTCGTCGACGGGCCGGCGGCCGAGGCGTGGTTCGCGCAGCCGTCCGGCCTCGCCGCCACCGACGACCGGCTGTGGATCGCGGACTCGGAGACGTCCGCGCTGCGCTGGATCGACACCGACGGGGTCGTCCACACCGCCGTCGGCACCGGGCTGTTCGACTTCGGGCACCGGGACGGGGCCGCGGAGCAGGCGCTGCTGCAGCACCCGCTCGGCGTGACCGCACTGCCGGACGGCTCGGTCGCGGTGTCCGACACGTACAACCACGCGCTGCGCCGCTACGACCCGGTGAGCGGCGAGGTCACGACCCTCGCCACCGATCTGCGTGAGCCGTCGGGCGCCGTCCTCGCCGGGGACTACATCGTGGTCGTCGAATCGGCCCGCCACCGGTTGACGCGGCTGCGGCTGCCCGAGGAGGCGGTACGTGTCGAGGCGGTCGCTCACCGCACCCAGCGCGCCGCGACGGAGGTCGCTCCGGGGACGCTGCGGTTGGACGTCGTCTTCCAGGCCCCGGCCGGGCAGAAGCTGGACACCCGCTACGGGCCCTCGACGCGGCTGCTCGTCTCCTCGACCCCGCCGGAGCTGCTGACCGCGGGCGAGGGCGCGGGCACCGACCTGTTCCGGGAGCTGGAGCTGAACCCCGCGGTGACGGAGGGCGTCCTGCACGTCTCGGCGATGGCGGCGTCCTGCGACGACGACCCGGCGAACGAGTACCCGGCCTGCCATGTGCACCAGCAGGACTGGGGCGTTCCGGTCCGGGTGACGGCCGACGGCGCCACCCGGCTGCCGCTCGTCCTCGCGGGGATGGACGCCTGAGGCACCCCCTGGCGCACCAGCCCCTGGCGGGTCGAGGGCTTGCCCGCCGCGCCGTCGAGGCAGCCGGCCATCCACAGCCCTGGGCTGTGGGTGGCCTTGCGGCCGCGGAGTCCTTCGGACTCCATGCGTGCACATCCCCCGGCCGGCAGCTCCTTCGTCCGCTCGCCCTCGACGTCGGTCTGCCGGATGCGGTTGCCCGCGATGTATCCGGCCTCGTACGCGACGTCGTCGGCCCACGGCGGGCGGGGCGCGCCGTACGCCGCGTTCGTCGCGGGGGCGTCAGCCCTCCAGGAACGCCACCAGCGCGTTCGCCAGCAGATACGGGTCGTCCGCGCCGCACAGCTCACGGACGCTGTGCATCGACAGGATGGCGACCCCGATGTCGACGGTCCGGATTCCGTGCCGCGCCGCGGTGATCGGGCCGATCGTCGTGCCGCACGGCATCGCGTTGTTGGAGACAAACGTCTGCCACGGCACACCGGCGCGCTCGCACGCCGCCGCGAACACGGCGCGGCCGCTGCCGTCCGTCGCGTACCGCTGGTTGACGTTGACCTTCAGGATCGGGCCGCCGTTCGCGCGCGGGTGGTGCGTCGGGTCGTGGCGTTCCGCGTAGTTGGGGTGCACGGCGTGTCCGGTGTCGGAGGAGAGACAGACCGTGCCGGCGAAGGCGCGGGCCCGGTCCTCGTACGTACCGCCGCGCGCGAAGACCGAGCGCTCCAGGACCGATCCGAGCAGCGGTCCGTCCGCGCCGGTGTCCGCCTGGGAGCCGTTCTCCTCGTGGTCGAAGGCGGCGAGTACGGGGATGTACGGCAGTCCCTCGCGGCCGGACAGGGCGGCGAGTGCCGCCGTACCCGCGTGCACGGACAGCAGGTTGTCCATGCGCGGCCCGGCGACGAGTTCGCGGTCGCGGCCGAGGTAGGCGGGCGCCTCCAGGGCGTGGGTCATGAGGTCCCAGCCGGTGACGTCCCCGGCGGCGAGCCCCGACTCCTCCTCCAGGAAGGAGATGAGGTCGCGCTCGCCGACGGAGTTGCCGAGGCCCCAGATGGGCTGCATGTGCTTCTGCTTGTCGAGCTGCAGGCCCTTCTCGTGGATCGAGCGGTCCATGTGAATGGCCAGCTGGGGCACGCGCAGCAGCGGGCGGTCGATGTTGACCAGGCGGGTCGTGCCGTCGCGCAGCGAGAGCCGGCCGGCGAGGCCGAGGTCGCGGTCGAGCCAGGAGTTGAGCAGCGGCCCTCCGTAGATCTCGACGGCGATCTGCCGCCAGCCGTGCGCGCCCATGTCGGGCTGCGGCTTGACGCGCAGGTTCGGCGAGTCGGTGTGGGCACCGACGATCCGGAAGGGGGTGTGCGGCGCCGCGCCCTCGGGGACGTACCAGGCGACGATCGCCCCGCCCCGCAGCACGTACTTCCCGCCGCTCGTCCCGTCCCAGGCGTCGGTCTCCTCGACCTGCCGGAATCCGGCCTTCTCCAGGCGCGCGGCGGCGTTCGCCACGGCGTGGTACGGCGACGGGGAGGCCGCCAGGAAGGACATGAGGTCGTCGGTGTGGCCACGCTCGAAGCGGGAGGGTGCGCTGGTGCTCATGGTGTTCACCTTAACGACGGAACGGGGCCCGCTCCCGGGAAGGGAAGCGGGCCCCGTGCGAGGAGGCACTGCGGAGTCCGTACGTCCGCGTTTTCCGGATGGACTCCGGAGGGCTTCCGGACGGATTCCGGGCGGGTCTCGGACCGGCCGTGACCGGAGTCCGTTCGGGTTCCGGACCGAACCCGAGCGGACTCCTCGTGCGGACTAGAACGCGGCCTCGTCCAGCTCCATCAGCTCGTTGTCGACGCCCTCGGCGATCTCGCGGGCGAGGGAGACGCCCGGCAGGACGTTCGCGGCGAAGAACGTCGCGGCGGCGATCTTGCCCTGGTAGAAGGTCTTGTCCTTGGCGGAGGCCGACTCCAGCTTCTCGGCGGCGACGGCCGCGCCGCGCAGCAGCAGGTAGCCGACGACGACGTCGCCGGAGGCCATCAGCAGGCGGGTGGTGTTGAGGCCGACCTTGTAGATGTTCTTGACGTCCTCGCCGGTGGCGGTGAGGTCGGTCAGCATCCGGCCGACGATCGCCTCCAGATCGACGGCGGCCTTGGCGAGCGCGTCACGGGCGCCGGCCAGCTCGTCGCCGCCGGTGCCGACCGCGAGGAACTTCTTGATCTCCTCGGCGAGCGCGTTCAGCGACTGGCCCTGGTCACGGACGATCTTCCGGAAGAAGAAGTCCTGGCCCTGGATGGCCGTGGTGCCCTCGTAGAGGGTGTCGATCTTGGCGTCCCGGATGTACTGCTCGATCGGGTACTCCTGCAGGTAGCCGGAGCCGCCGAAGGTCTGCAGGGACTGGGCCAGCTGCTCGTACGCCTTCTCGGAGCCGTAGCCCTTGACGATCGGCAGCAGCAGGTCGTTCAGGCCGTGCAGGGACTTCGCGTCCTCGCCGGCGGCCTCCTTGAGGGCGATCTCGTCCTGCACCGCGGCGGTGTAGAGGACGAGGGAGCGCATGCCCTCCGCGTACGCCTTCTGCGTCATGAGCGAGCGGCGCACATCGGGGTGGTGCGTGATGGTGACCTTGGGCGCGGTCTTGTCCATGAACTGCGAGAGGTCAGAGCCCTGGACGCGCTCCTTGGCGTACTCCAGCGCGTTCAGGTAACCCGTGGACAGGGTCGAGATCGCCTTCGTGCCGACCATCATGCGGGCGAACTCGATGATCATGAACATCTGGCGGATGCCGTCGTGCTTGTCGCCGATCAGCCAGCCCTTGGCGGGGTGCCGGTCGCCGAACGTCATCTCGCAGGTGTTGGAAGCCTTGAGGCCCATCTTGTGCTCGACGTTCGTCGCGTAGACGCCGTTGCGCTCGCCGAGCTCGCCGGTCTCCCAGTCGAAGTGGAACTTCGGCACGAGGAAAAGGGAGAGGCCCTTGGTGCCGGGGCCGTGGCCCTCGGGGCGCGCCAGCACGTAGTGGAAGATGTTCTCCGACATGTCGTGCTCACCGGATGTGATGAAGCGCTTCACGCCCTCGATGTGCCAGGAGCCGTCCTCCTGCTGCACGGCCTTCGTCCGGCCGGCACCGACGTCCGAGCCGGCGTCCGGCTCGGTGAGGACCATGGTGGAGCCCCACTGCTTCTCGACCGCGATCTGCGCGACCTTCTTCTGCGCCTCGTTGCCCTCGGTGAAGAGGATCCCGGCGAAGGCCGGACCCGAGGAGTACATCCATATCGCCGGGTTCGAGCCGAGCACCAGCTCCGCGTAGGCCCAGATCAGGGAGCGGGGGGACGTGGTCCCGCCGATCTCCTCGGGCAGGCCGAGGCGCCAGTACTCGGAGTCCATGAAGGCCTGGTAGCTCTTCCTGAACGACGCGGGGACCGGCGCGGTGTTGGTCTCGGGGTCGAAGACCGGCGGGTTGCGGTCGGCGTCCTCGTAGGACTCGGCGAGGTCGTTCTCCGCGAGGCGGGCGATCTCGTCGAGGATGCTCTTGGCGGTCTCGACGTCCATCTCCGCGAACGGGCCGGTGCCGTACAGCTTGTCGCGTCCGAGGACCTCGAAGAGGTTGAACTCGATGTCGCGGAGATTCGACTTGTAGTGCCCCATGGCGACGGCTCCGTAAGGATCGGGGAGGCAGGGTTCCTCGTGCGGCAGTACATCTACTACCAGCAGGTAGCCACGATGATGCTACCCGTCGGTAATAAGACGCAACCCCGACCGGACATCTGTGACGCGTCCCGCACGTCCGGACGCTCGGGAGCCGGTTGCCGGTCCCGTCGAGGGGCGGTACCCGCGCTGAATGCGGGGGATCCTGGCCGTCGTGTGTCCGCAGGGGCCCGGGTGCCGGAGGGCGAGGGCGTGGCCGGGTTCACGGCCACGGGTCAACCCTGTTCACGGCATCGGCGGGGCCGGTGCCGGTACGCAGGTTCGCTGCGCCCCTACGGGGGAAGGGCTGGGGCCGGGCCCGGCGGCGGCCCCGGATCGGTAGGCTTGCGTCCATGTACGGCTACGACCAGAACCCCGGTGCTCAGCAGCACTACGGCGCCCCGCCGCAGCAGCCGATGCCCGGTGCCGGCATGCCGGGGGGTGGTTACGGCGAGCAGGTGCCCGGGTACGGCCAGCAGCCGCTGTATCCCGAGCCGTCGCCGCCGTCGCTCGCGGACGCGGTGCGGGCCTTCACGACGGGATCGCTGTCCGCCGAGGACTTCCAGCAGATCTTCGCGACGTCGAAGGTGTACTGTCCGCGCGGCGACAACCCCGGATTCCTGGCGCTGCACAACACGCAGCAGCCGGTGATCCCGATGTTCACGTCGCTCAAGGAGCTGCGGCGGTACGCAGGCAAGGAGTCCAAGTACTTCGTGATCACCGGTGCGGAGGTGATCGATCTGCTGCCGACCGGGTACGGCTTCGTCCTGGACATGGAGGGCGATCACCGGATGGTGTTCGACGCGAAGGCCGTGGAGCAGATGGTCGACTTCGCGATGCGTCGCATGTACGGATGAGCTGCCGTGCGGCCGAACGCGGCCGTCGTGACTCGCGCCCGGGAATGGATCCCGGGCGTTTTCGCGTTCAGGGTGGCAAGAAGTTCAGTCTTCAACTAAACTCGGTCGCACAAGGAGGTCCCGCCATGCCTGCAGTGACTGTCGAGAATCCGCTCACCCTGCCGCGCGTCGCCGCGCCCGCCGATGCCCAGGCGCGTCCCGTGCTCGCCGTGACCACGGCGCCCAGCGGGTTCGAGGGGGAGGGCTTCCCCGTGCGACGTGCGTTCGCGGGGATCAACTACAAACACCTCGACCCGTTCATCATGATGGACCAGATGGGCGAGGTGGAGTACGCGCCCGGCGAGCCCAAGGGCACGCCGTGGCACCCCCACCGCGGCTTCGAGACCGTGACGTACATCATCGACGGCGTCTTCGACCACCAGGACTCCAACGGCGGTGGCGGCACCATCACCAACGGGGACACCCAGTGGATGACCGCGGGCGCCGGCCTCCTGCACATCGAGGCGCCGCCGGAGTCGCTCGTCATGTCCGGCGGCCTCTTCCACGGTCTGCAGCTGTGGGTGAACCTGCCGGCCAAGGACAAGATGATGCCTCCGCGGTACCAGGACATCCGCGGCGGCCAGGTCCAGCTGCTGACCAGCCCCGACGGCGGCGCCCTGCTGCGCGTCATCGCCGGTGAGCTGGACGGCCACCAGGGCCCCGGCATCACGCACACGCCGATCAGCATGGTCCACGCGACCCTGCGCCCCGGCGCCGAGATCAATCTGCCGTGGCGCGAGGACTTCAACAGCCTGGTGTACGTCCTCGCCGGTCGCGGCAGCGTCGGCTCGGACCGCCGACCGGTCCACAGCGGCCAGACCGCCGTCTTCGGCGCGGGCTCCTCGCTGACCGTCCGTGCCGACGAGAAGCAGGACTCGAACACGCCGGACCTGGAGGTCGTGCTGCTCGGCGGACAGCCGATCCGCGAGCCCATGGCGCACTACGGGCCGTTCGTCATGAACACCCGCGAGGAGCTCCAGCAGGCCTTCGAGGACTTCCAGAAGGGCCGGCTCGGGACCATCCCGGCCGTTCACGGTATGTGAGACACCCCGCGATCCGGTGCCGAAGCGGTGCCGGAAGCGGTGCCGGGCTCGGACGCCGTCCAGGCGACCGTGCCCGGCCCGCCGCCTGCCGGGCGCGGTGACCGGGCATCTGATGAGGTGTCACCCGTCCGGCCCGGGCGGGCGCGCCGTCGCGCACCGCAGATGATCGACTGGGTGCCGTGCCCCCGCCGCAGCCCACCCCTCAGCCGCTTCTCCCCGCACCCGTGAGACGTCTCGCCGCCTGGTGCGGGGTCGCGCTGCTCGTCGCCGGGGTCGCCGCCGTCGGGGTGTGGCTGATCACCGTCTTCAAGACGGCCGTGGTCCCCGTGCTGCTCGCGCTGCTCGGCACCGCGCTCCTCGGCCCTCTGCACCGGCGGCTCGTCGGGATGAAGGTGCGGCGTTCCCTCGCCGCCGGGCTGACCTGCGTCGCCGTGGTCGCCGTCGTCGGCGGGGCCATGTACATCGTGGTCAACGCGCTGATCGAGAGCGGGGACCAGATCGTCTCCTCGCTCAGGCGGGCCGCGGCGGATCTCACGAAGTACTTCGGCGCCGCCGGGACCTCCCTGGACGACCTGGCGGCCAACTCCAAGGACCTGCTGACCAAGTTCGGCGGGACGGCCGCGTCCGGGGTGATCTCCGGTATCAGCGTCGTCGCCGAGCTGATCGCGATCGCCGTCCTCGCGCTGCTGCTGATCTTCTTCTTCCTCCGTGACTCCGACCGAGCGGTCACCACCCTGCGCGCGCTCGTGCCCCGTTCCGCGGGCGACATGGCGGAGGCGATGGCACGACGGGCCTTCGGGGCCGTCGAGGGCTTCATGCGCGGGACGACGTTCATCGCGCTGATCGACGCCATCTGCATCACCGTCGGGCTGCTGATCCTGCGGGTGCCCGGCGCGATCGGCCTCGGCGCGCTCGTCTTCGTCTTCGCCTACATCCCGTACCTGGGGGCGTTCATCTCCGGCGCGCTCGCCGTGCTCGTGGCGCTCGCCGACCGCGGGTTCGTGATCGCGCTCTGGGCGCTCGGCGTCGTCCTCGCCGTACAGGTGCTGGAGGGCCACGTCCTGCAGCCGATGATCCAGAGCCGCACCGTGCAGATGCACCCGGTGGTCGTGATGCTGGCGATCACCGCCGGGGCGGGCATCGCCGGGATCCTCGGGATGCTCATGGCCGTGCCCCTGACCGCCGCCGCGTTCGGGGTGGTCGGTGAGCTGCGCAAGCGCTACGAATCCGTCGGCGAGCCCACCGAGGGACCCGGCGGCACCGCCTCCGGGGCGCCCTCCGGCGGACCCGGCTCGTAGAGCTCGAACCAGATCGACTTGCCGTCGCCCCGCGGATCCACGCCCCGCGAGCATCTCCATCAGCACCAGACCCCGCCCGGACGACGCCATCTCGCCGGGATGCCGCCTGTGCGGCGGCTCGTCGCTGGCGTCCGAGACCTCGACCCGTAGCCGCCGGCTCCCGTGCTCACCCGCCGCCTCCGCCACCAGCAGCACGTCGCCGTCGGTGTGCACGAGCACATTGGTGACCATCTCGGAGACCAACAGCACCGCCGAGTCGACCTGCTCCCCGTCCGCCCGGTCGTGCAGCCGATCGCGCATCTGCTGCCGGGCGGCCGAGAGCCGCTCCGGCTCGGCCTGGGCGATGGCGAGGACGGTGCCGCCACCGACACGCCCGGGATGCCCGGCCCCAGGCTCGGCATCATCGAGCGCTGCAGGCAGCGCGACAGCTCCCGCTCGTTCTCGGCGAACCCGGCCCGGGCGAGGGCCTGCGCCAGCATCCGCGCGACGGTGGTGAGCACGGACCGCTCGTCGGGCGTGAAGGCGACGGGATGACGGAAGGCCGCCTTCCAGGCGCCCATCGTGCGGCCCGAGACGATCAGAGGGACGAAGGCCCAGGAGCGGCGGCCGAAGCGCTCGACGACCGGCCAGACCAGCGGGTAGCGGCGGCGGTACTCCCCGGGCGTCGGGATGTAGAGGGCCCGGCCGGTGCGGATGACCTCGGCGGCCGGGTACTCGGTGTCCAGCGGTATGTCGGCGAACGGGCCGCCGTCGGCCGGGTCGTACCCTTGCTGCCCGAGGACCTTCAGCCGGCCGCCCTCGGTCCCGAAGACGGCGAGACCGTCCGGGGAGAAGCCCGGCATCGACAGGGACGCGGCGACCCGCAGCACCTCCGCTGTCGACCGGGCCTCGGCCAGCGCCCGGCCCGCGTCCAGCAGGAACGCCTCACGGGAGCGGCGCCGGTCGCCGGTGACGGGGGTGCGCGCGGCGGACGTGCCGGGGTGGGGCTCGGCGACCTCCTGGAGGGTGCCGGTCAGCTGGTAGTCGCCGCCCTCGATGACCTGCTCGGAGCGGCTGCGCACGGTGCGCAGCACCCGGCCCGTGTCGTCCACGACGCGTAGCCGGGCCTCGGCGAGGGTGCCCTCGGCGAGGGCGAGATTCACGATGCCGTAGATCTCGTTCCAGTCGACAGGGTGGAAGCGGGAGCGCACGGTGGTCACGGG
Source organism: Streptomyces sp. NPDC001970 (assembly GCF_053594115.1). Classification (NCBI taxonomy): domain Bacteria; kingdom Bacillati; phylum Actinomycetota; class Actinomycetes; order Kitasatosporales; family Streptomycetaceae; genus Streptomyces; species Streptomyces sp. NPDC001970. Next base: position 16,387 of record NZ_JBSFDW010000006.1, read on the forward strand.
GACGGTGCCGGCTTCGGGGGCCAGCCCCAGCAGCCGGGCGGCCTCGGCGTCGAGGGTGACGGTCCCGGAGGCGTTGTCCCAGCTCCACAGGCCGGTCGCGAGCGCGGCCAGGACGTCCTCGGTGCGTATTTTCCTACTGATATTCACGTCTCGTGGGCATTTACCTGCCGGGGTACCGGCGCCTCCCCTGCCGGGCCCGGGCACGGCAGGGCGCGGCCGACGCGTATTCCGGCAAGGGGGAACCCGGGCCGGACGGTAACCTGGGTGGGTCTGCCCCCATCTCCCTCGCGACGAAGACTGGATGAACGACGATGCATCGGTACAGGTCCCACACCTGCGGCGAGCTCCGCGCCTCTGACGTCGGCACAGATGTCCGGCTGAGCGGCTGGCTGCACAATCGCCGAGACCTGGGCGGCATCCTCTTCATCGATCTGCGCGACCACTACGGTCTGGTCCAGCTGGTCGCCCGCCCCGGCACCCCCGCCAACGAGGCGCTCAGCCACATCACCAAGGAGTCCGTCGTCCGCGTCGACGGCAAGGTCTCCGCCCGTGGCGCAGAGAACGTCAACCCGGAGCTGCCCACCGGCCAGATCGAGATCGAGGTCACCGACGTCGAGGTGCTCGGCGCCTCCGCCCAGGTGCCCTTCACGATCAACACGGACGACGGTGTCAACGAGGAGCGGCGTCTGGAGCACCGTTTCCTGGACCTGCGCCGCGAGCGCATGCACCGCAACATCATGCTGCGCACCGCCGTCATCTCCGCCATCCGGCACAAGATGACCGCGCTCGGCTTCAACGAGATGGCCACCCCGATCCTCACCGCGAGCTCCCCCGAGGGCGCCCGCGACTTCCTGGTGCCGTCCCGCCTCAACCCCGGCAAGTTCTACGCGCTGCCGCAGGCCCCGCAGCAGTTCAAGCAGCTGCTGATGATCGCGGGCTTCGACCGCTACTTCCAGATCGCGCCCTGCTTCCGCGACGAGGACGCCCGCGCCGACCGCTCGCCGGGCGAGTTCTACCAGCTCGACATCGAGATGTCCTTCGTCGAGCAGGAGGACGTCTTCCAGCCGGTCGAGAAGCTGATGACCGAGCTCTTCGAGGAGTTCGGCGGCGGCCGCCACGTCACCTCGCCGTTCCCGCGGATCCCGTTCCGCGAGGCGATGCTCAAGTACGGCTCCGACAAGCCGGACCTCCGTGCCCAGCTGGAGCTCGCCGACATCTCCGACGTCTTCGAGGGCTCCGAGTTCAAGGCCTTCGCGGGCAAGCACGTACGCGCCCTTCCGGTGCCGGCCGTGCAGGACCAGCCGCGGAAGTTCTTCGACCAGCTCGGCGAGTACGCGGTCGAGCAGGGCGCCAAGGGCCTCGCCTGGGTGCGCGTCGGCGACGACGGCGCGCTGTCCGGCCCGATCGCCAAGTTCCTCACCGAGGAGAACGTCAAGGTCCTCACCGAGCGCCTGGGCCTCAAGCCCGGCCACGCGGTGTTCTTCGGCGCCGGGGACTCCGAAGAGGTCTCCAAGATCATGGGCGCGGTGCGGGTCGAGGCCGCGCGCCGTGCGGGCCACTTCGAGGAGAACGTCTTCCGCTTCTGCTGGATCGTCGACTTCCCGATGTACGAGCGGGACGCGGAGACCGGCAAGATCGACTTCTCGCACAACCCGTTCTCCATGCCACAGGGCGGCCTCGAGGCCCTGGAGACCCAGGACCCGCTGGACATTCTCGGCTGGCAGTACGACATCGTCTGCAACGGCGTCGAGCTGTCCTCCGGCGCGATCCGTAACCACGAGCCCGAGATCATGTTCAAGGCCTTCGAGATCGCGGGCTACGACCGGGAGACCGTGGAGCAGGAGTTCTCCGGCATGCTCCGCGCCTTCCAGTACGGCGCCCCGCCGCACGGCGGCATCGCCCCGGGCGTCGACCGCATCGTGATGCTGCTGGCCGACGAGCCGAACATCCGCGAGACGATCGCCTTCCCGCTCAACCAGAACGCGCAGGACCTGCTCATGGGCGCGCCCGCGGAGGTCGACGAGGCCCGTCTCAAGGAGCTCCACATCAGTGTCTACAAGGGTCCGGCGAAGCCGACGCCGTACAAGCCCACCAAGTAGGCACACCACGTGAGGCGATAGGCCGCACGGGAGCCGCACGTAAGGGCCCGGAACCGAAAGGTTCCGGGCCCTTACGCGTTCTCGCGTAATCCGGGCTCCTTTTCGTGCTCCTTCCGAGTCGTTCGCGCGGCGGGAAGGACGGCGGGCGGCCCGAACGGGAAGGGAGGGCAGGGACAGGTGTAGGACCACGAGAGGACATGGCGCAGTGCTCAGCACCGTACTGACCAGAGCAGCGGCAGCAGGGACGGCTGCCGGACTGCTGGCCGCCGGACTGCTGCTCGGGGGCTGCGCGAAACCCACGCCGCCGCGCCCGGCGCCGGGGCCGCCGCACCCGCAGGCCGCCAACGGGAAGGCCGTCCCGGCGCGGCCCGCCGAGATCCCGGGGCTCGGTCCGGCGACCCGCGGCTTCGTCCCGGACGACACCACCCAGGCCGTCGTCGTGAGCGGCGACGCGCGGGACTCCACCCACTCCACGGTCGTCCTGTACGAGCGCGACCGGACGAAGGGCTGGCAGCGCGCCGCAGGGGACTGGCCTGCCCACAACGCGCTGAAGGGCTGGACCGACGAGCACTGGGCCGGCGACCACCGCTCACCGATCGGGGTCTTCGGGCTCACGGACGCGGGGGGCCGGCTGGCGGACCCGGGCGCGAAGCTGCCGTACTACCAGGCCGCGGGCTTCTCCACGGACGGCACCGGCTTCCTCGGGGAGCCGCTGGACGGTTCCTTCGACTACGTCGTCGCCATCAACTACAACCGCTGGCCCGGTACGTCGCCGCTCTACGACGAGGGCAGGCGGCCCATGGGGTGGGACCGGGGCGGCGGGGTCTGGATCCACGTCGACCATGCAGGGCCCACGCAGGCGTGCGTGTCGCTGTCGCGGGAGCACATGCGGGAGCTGCTGCGGTGGCTGGACCCGGAGAAGGAACCGGTGGTGGTGATGGGGGACGCCGCGTCGCTGGCGCGGTGACGCGGGTGGCGTCCCGGGCGGGGTGTCTGCGGCGGGCTCTGCCCCCGCCCCGCCCCTTCCGAGTCCGGGGCTCCGCCCCGGACTCCGTGGACGCGCCGGGTGCGCCGGCGTGTCCGTCCTCGATCGCCGGACGGGCTCGGGACGAACCCGTCCGGCGATCGAGCAGCACGTGCGAAGGCGTCAGTCCTTCTTCGGCTCCTCCAGACGCGGGAACAGCACCGCGCCCTTCGTCACCGTCGAGCCGGCCGGGAGACGGCCCCAGGACGCCGCGTCCTGGACACGCTGGTCCGCCAGGGCGCCCAGGGACACCTCGGCGCCGAGCGAGTCCCAGAGCTTCTGGGAGGTGTCCGGCATGACGGCGTTCAGCAGGACCGCCACGGCCCGCAGGGACTCGGCCGCCGTGTAGAGGATGGTCGCGAGGCGGGCCTTGCCCTCCTCCGAGTCGTCCTTGGCGACCTTCCACGGCTCCTGCTCCGTGATGTAGCCGTTGACCTGCTTCACGAAGTCGAAGACCGCCAGGATGCCGCCCTGGAAGTCCAGCTCCTCGCCGATCCGCCGGTCGGCCTCGGCCACGGCCTTGGCCAGGCCCTCCTGGACCGCCTTCTCGGCCTCGCCGTTCGCCGCCGCCTCCGGCAGCGAGCCGCCGAAGTACTTGCCGACCATGGCGGCGACGCGCGACGCCAGGTTGCCGTAGTCGTTGGCGAGCTCGCTCGTGTAGCGGGCGGTGAAGTCCTCCCACGAGAACGAGCCGTCCTGGCCGAACGCGATCGCGCGCAGGAAGTACCAGCGGTAGGCGTCCACGCCGAAGTGCGAGGTCAGGTCCTGCGGCTTGATGCCGGTCAGGTTCGACTTCGACATCTTCTCGCCGCCGACCATCAGCCAGCCGTTGGCCGCGATCTTCCCGGGCACCGGCAGGCCCTGCGCCATCAGCATCGCCGGCCAGATGATCGCGTGGAAGCGGAGGATGTCCTTGCCGACGAGGTGCACGTTCGCCGGGAAGGTCTCCTCGAACTTCGCCGGGTTCTCGTTGTAGCCGACCGCCGTCGCGTAGTTCAGCAGGGCGTCGACCCACACGTAGATGACGTGCTTCTCGTCCCACGGGATCGGGATGCCCCAGTCGAAGGTCGAGCGCGAGATCGACAGGTCCTGCAGGCCCTGCTTCACGAAGTTCACGACTTCGTTGCGGGCCGACTCGGGCTGGATGAAGCCGGGGTTCTCCGCGTAGAACTCCAGCAGCTTCGGGCCGTACTCGCTGAGCTTGAAGAAGTAGTTCTCCTCCTTGAGGATCTCCACCGGCTTCTTGTGCACAGGGCACAGCTTCTGCCCGGTGTACTCGCCCTCGCCGTCCAGCAGCTCGCCGGGGAGCTTGTACTCCTCACAGCCCACGCAGTACGGGCCCTCGTACCCGCCCTGGTAGATCTCGCCCTTGTCGTACAGGTCCTGCACGAACTCCTGGACGCGGTCCGTGTGCCGCTTCTCCGTCGTACGGATGAAGTCGTCGTTCGCGATCTCCAGGTGCTCCCAGAGGGGCTTCCACGCCTCCTCCACGAGCTTGTCGCACCACTCCTGCGGGGTGACGCCGTTCGCCTCCGCGGTGCGCATGATCTTCTGACCGTGCTCGTCCGTGCCGGTGAGGTACCACACCTTCTCGCCGCGCTGACGGTGCCAGCGCGTGAGCACGTCGCCTGCGACGGTCGTGTAGGCGTGGCCCAGGTGAGGAGCGTCGTTGACGTAGTAGATGGGGGTCGAGACGTAGAAAGCCTTCGTCCCCTGCTTCTCGGATCCAGTGGCCGCCATGGTCGAAATCCTAACGGCCGCCGGAAGATCGACTCACACCCAATGGATCCGGGCCGTCCCGCGGAGACGTTCCCGAAACATCCCGTCCGATAAGAAGAGGGCATGCGGGTACTGGTCGCGGAGGACGAGGAAGCGCTGGCGGAGCTGGTCGCCACCGGGCTGCGGCGGGCCGGTTTCGCCGTCGACACCGTGCACAGCGGCGACGCCGCGCAGGCGTATCCGGGGCTGCACGACTACGACGTCGTCGTCCTCGACCGCGAGCTGCCGCGCGCGCACGGGGACGACGTCGCCCGCGCCCTGGTCGCCTCCGCGTCGTGCCGGACCCGGATCCTGATGCTGGCGGAGCCGGGCGCGGAGGGCGGGCTCGTGGTGCGGGTGAGCCTGCCCTCCGCCGTCCCCGGCGCGGTTTAGCGGTCCAGCGGTCCGGCGGCCCGGCTGCTGCGGCTGTTCAGCCACTTCGGGAAGGCGCCGAGGAGGCCCTCGTAGAGCTCCGTGTCGGTGAGCTCGCGGGGGTCGGGGCCGGCGTGGAAGAACGCGGCGTTGGCGGCGTCCTGGTCCGCGTCGACCTTGCGGAGGAAGTCGAAGCCCTTGGCGTCGTACTCCCCGAACGCCACGAACTGCCAGAAGATCGGCTTCGCGGCGGCGTCCGCCAGGGCCTGCTTGGCGGGCTGCTTGGCGTCCGGCGGGCCGTCGGTCTGGAAGACGACGAGGGCGGGTCCGTCGCTGCCGGACTTCTCGTGGTGCTCGACGACCTCCTCGACGGCACGGTGGTAGCTGGTGCGCCCCATGTGGCCGAGGCCTGCGTGCAGTTCGTCCACGCGGCCCTCGTGGTCGGTGAGCGTCAGCTGCCCGGTCCCGTCGATGTCGGTCGAGAAGAACACGACGTGCACGGTCGCAGCCTCGTCGAGGTGCGCGGCGAGGGCGAGGACCTGCTCGCCGAGCTGCTGCGCGCTGCCGTCCTTGTAGTACGGCCGCATCGACCCGGACCGGTCCAGCACGAGATACACCGTGGCTCGCGCCCCGGCCACCCCGGTGTCCTTGAGCACGGTCCCGGCCGCCCGGTACGCCCCGACGAGCCCGGCGGCCCGCGTCTTGACCTGCGCGAGGGAGTGGGCGGGCTTTCCGGCGGGCTCGACATCGGCGTCGGCGTCGGCGTCGGAGTCGGTGTCGGTGCCTTCGCCTGCGGCGGGCGCGGCGGGCGTCGGCTCCGTGGTCGCCTGCGCCTCGGCGGCAGCGATCGCCTCCACGGCGGCGGCCTCGTCGCGCGCGGCGGGGATCGTCACCGCCTCGTCGGCGGAGGCGGCAGCTGCGACCGTCTCGGCCTCAACCTCAACCTCAACCTTGGCCTCGGCCTGGGGAGCGGCGTCCTGGGTGGGCGCGCTGTCGGCCTGGGTGGGGATGACCGCGACGGGCGTGCTGTCGCCGGCGGGCTTTCGAGCCTCCTGCTGTGCGTCGGTGTCGGCCTGCGGCGCCGCCGCGGTGTCGTCCACGGCGTCGGTGTCGGCGGGGGCGGCCGCCTCGGCACCGGCAGGCTCCTCGGCCGTGGCTGCGGGCTCCACAGCTGCGGGCTGGGCCTCCTCCGCCGTGCCGGCGTCCGCCGACTCGGCTTCGGCGAGGGCAGGGGGCTCGGGTGCCTCGTCGGCGGGGCTCTTCTCCGCATCGTCCGACGCCGCCTCGGCCGCCGCGCCTGCCCGGTCCGCGTCGCTCGCTTCCGCGGGCGCGGCGGGAGTCTCTTCGACCACCGTGCCGGTGTCGGCCGCGGCCTGCGCCGTGGACTCGTCCCGGCCCTCGGCGGGTGCGCTCGCCTCCGCGGTGTCCGCCGTGGCCACCTCGTCGCCTTCGACGTGCGCGTCCGCCGCCTCGACGGTGGCGTCCGCGTCCGCCTGCGCGGCGGTTTCGGTGCCGGTGTCGGTGGCCACGTGGTCCTTGGTGGGCTTCGCGTCGCGGGACTCAGCCGGCTTCGGCTCGGTGGCGGGCTCCGCGTCCGCCTGCGGGGCGGCCTCGGCGTCCGTGGTCGCGCGGTCCTTGGCGGGCTTCGCG